>JBKQNY010000097.1:0-27291 GCA_052145775.1 Acidimicrobiales bacterium | reverse complement strand
TGTTCAGACGTGTGCTCTTCCTACCACCGCCCGGACCGCCGGGGCCCGGCCGGGCCCGACGCCCCGGCAGGACCAGCCCCCGGTCGGCCCTCTGGATCATCGCGGCCGTGGCGGTCGCGGCGATCCTGGTGCGCTCCCACCGGATCAGCACGGCCGACGTGATCCTCTTCTGCGTGATCGTCCCGTCGATCATCCTCCACGAGATCTCCCACGGGTGGGTGGCCCTCGCCTTCGGCGACGACACCGCCAAGAGGGCCGGCCGGCTCACCCTCAACCCGATCGCCCACATCGACCCGATCGGCACCATCGTCGTGCCGGCCCTCATGGCCCTGAGCGGGCTCGGCATGTTCGGCTGGGCCAAGCCGGTGCCGGTCACAGTGGGGAGGCTCCGCCACCCCCGCAACGAGATGGTGGTGGTGTCCCTGGCCGGACCGGCCACCAACCTGCTGCTGGCCGCGGCGGCGGCCGTGGTGTTCAAAGTGTTCGGCGGGGCGGAGACGGTGACCCAGCAGGGCACGTTCGGGGCCGTCTAGGCCGAAGTCGCCTTCTACCTCGGGCTGGTCAACATCTGGCTGGCCGTCTTCAACCTGATCCCGGTCCCGCCGCTCGACGGCTCGGCCGTCTTCGAGCGGCTGCTGCCCCGGGTCTGGTGGCCGGCCTACCTGCGGATCCGGCCGTACACGATGCCGCTGTTGCTGGTGCTGCTCCTGCTCAACTTCTACCTGCACCCCGGACCGCTGTCGTGGCTTTTCGACCACCTGTTCAACTGGTGGGCGACACTTCTCGGGGTCTGAGCCCATGGGACCGGCGGGCTCAGGGGGGGAGGAGCCCGACCGCGTCGGCGGCGCGGGCGTTGGTGGCGGCCGCCACCTCATGAGCCCGCTCGGCGCCCTCGGCCAGCACCAGGCGGACGGCACCGATGTCGGCGGCCAGGGCGGCGTGACGGGCCTGCACCGGAGCCAGCATCTCGACCAGGGCCTCGGCGAGGTCGCGTTTTAGGTCCCCGTAGCGCGAGTAGCCGGCAGCCACCTCCTCGGGGCGGCGATCGGTGGCCGCCGCCAGGAGCTCGAGGAGGTTCGACAGCCCGGGCTTGGCCTCGGGGTCGTAGCGGACCTCGCCGTCGGTGTCGGTGACCGCCTTCTTGACCTTGCGCTCGATCTCGCCGGGCTGGTCGAGGACGGCGATCGTGCCGAGGGGGGACTCGAGCGACTTGGACATCTTGCGCTCGGGGTGCTGGAGGTCCATCACCCGGGCGCCCACGGCGGGGATGGCCGCCTCGGGGACGGTGAAGACCGTGCCGTAGCGGTTGTTGAACCGGACGGCCACCTCGCGGGCGAGCTCGAGGTGCTGGCGCTGGTCGTCGCCGACCGGGACCCGCTCGGCGTCGTAGCCGAGGATGTCGGCGGCCATGAGCACCGGGTAGGTGAACAGCCCCACCCGGGCCGCCTCCTGCCCCTTGCCCTTGTCCTTGAACTGGGTCATCCGGCGCAGCTCGCCCATGGTGGCCGTGCACTCGAGCAGCCAGGCCAGCCGGGGGTGCTCGGGGACGTGGCTCTGGACGAACAGGGTGCAGACCTCGGGGTCGAGGCCGGCGGCCAGGAGGTTGACGGCGGCGTCGAGGGTGCGAAGACGCAGCCGCTTCGGGTCGATCTCGAGGGTGAGGGCGTGGAGGTCGACGATGCAGTAGAAGGCGTCGTGGTCTCGCTGGTGGGACACCCACTGGCGGAGCGCCCCCAGGTAGTTGCCCAGGTGGAAGTCGCCGGAGGGCTGGACGCCCGAGAGCACTCTGACCATGGGCGGACATGGTACGGGTCCGGGCACGGGGGGTGCGCCATGGCCGGCGCGCCGTTCGATATGGTCGGGGACGTGGCCTACGTCGTCTCCACGCCGGTCTTCGAGGGGCCGGTCGACCTCCTCCTGCACCTGGTGGGCACGCACGAGGTCGACGTCCTCGACATCCCCCTGGCGCCGGTGGTCGACGCCTTCGTCGCCCACCTGGCCGCGCACCGCGACGACCTGGAGATGGACGTGCTCTCGGAGTTCCTGCTGACGGCGGCGATCCTGGTCGAGCTCAAGTCCCAGCGCCTCCTCCCCGGCCCCGACGACGTGGAGGACGACGAGGAGCTGGTGGGCTGGGAGGAGCGAGACCTGCTCCTGTCGCGCCTGCTCGAGTGCCGCGCCTACGCCGCCGCGGCCGACGTCTTCGTCGCCTTGACCGAGGAGGCGGCGCGCTCGGTGCCTCGCGAGGTCGGCCTCGACGAGGGGTTCGTCGTCCACGCCCCTGACCTCCTGGCCGGGGTCACCCCCGACCAGCTGTCCCAGGCCTACCTGCGGGCCACCGCCGAGCGGCCGGTCCCGCGGGTCGACCTCTCCCACGTGACGGTCGACGCCGTCACGGTGTCCGAGACCGTGGCCTCTTTGACCGGGGTCCTGCCCGAGAGGGGTCGGACCACGTTCCGCCAGCTCACGGGCCACCTCACCTCGCGCACGGACGTGATCGTCCACTTCCTGGCCCTCCTCGAGCTGTGCAAGCAGGGGAGGGTCACCCTCGGGCAGGGGACGACCTTCGGGGACCTGGAGGTGGCGTGGATCACCGAGGCCCGGCAGCTGGCCGGGGTGGCGGCGGGGGTGGACGAGTATGACGGCTGAGGAGCTGGCCCGGGCCGTCGAGGCGGTCCTCATGGTGGCGGTGGAGCCGGTGCCCACCGGCATCCTGGCCGAGCTGTTCGAGGAGCCCGTCGACCGGGTGGAGGAGGTCTGCGACCGGTTGGCCGCCTCCTACGCCGCCGAGCGCCGGGGGTTCGTGCTGGCCCGCATCGCCGGCGGGGTGCGGTTCCAGACCCACCCCGACCTCGCCCCCTACGTGGAGCGGTTCGCCAACCGGGACGTCTCGCACCGCCTGTCGACGGCGGCCCTCGAGACCTTGGCCATCGTCGCCTACCGCCAGCCGGTCTCCCGGGCCCAGATCTCGTCCCTGCGGGGCGTGAACGTCGAGGGCGTCGTCCGCCTGCTCGAGCAGCGCGGCTACATCGAGGCGGTGGGCCGGGCCGAGGGCCCCGGCCAGCCCATCCTCTACGGCACCACCGACCTGTTCTTGGAGCGGCTGGGGCTCGACCGGGTCGACCAGCTGCCGGCGGTGGAGGACTTCCTGCCGGGCACCGAGGTCGCCCGCGAGCTCGAAGAGGGGCTCCGGCCGGCTGCCGGAGCGGTGGGCGACGGCGACTGAGGAGGCCGGAGGCGAGCGCCTCCAGAAGGTGCTGTCCCGGGCGGGCCTGGGGAGTCGGCGGGTCTGCGACGACCTGGTGGCCGACGGACGGGTCACGGTCGACGGCGAAGTGGCGGTCCTCGGGCAGCGGGTCGACCCGGCCGCCGTGCGCATCGCCGTCGACGGCATCCCGGTGGCCGCCGCCCAGGGGCTGGTGCACTACCTGCTCAACAAGCCCCGGGGCGTGGTGACCACCGCGTCGGACCCCCAGGGCCGGCCGACCGTCGTCTCCCTGGTGCCGGCCGAGCCCCGGGTCTTCCCGGTGGGCCGGCTCGACCGGGATACCGAGGGCCTCCTGATCCTCACCAACGACGGCGAGCTGGCCCAGCTGCTCACCCACCCCTCCCACGGGGTGGCCAAGGAGTACCTGGCCGAGGTGGAGGGGACACCGTCGCCGCGGGCCCTGCGCACCCTGCGCGAGGGGGTCCCGCTCGACGACGGGATGACGGCGCCGGCCACGGTGGGGGCGGTCTCGTCCGGGGTGCTGCGCATCGTCATCCACGAGGGCCGCAACCGCCAGGTGCGCCGCATGTGCAAGGCGGTGGGCCACCCGGTGCGCCGACTGGTCCGCACCCGCATCGGGCCGCTCTCCGACCACACCCTGGCCCCGGGCCGTTGGCGCCCCCTCACCCCGGCCGAGGTCCGCTCGCTCTACACCGCGGCGGTCGACGGCGGCTGAGCGCCGCGCCGGGGTTCGGGACGTCGGCCCCGGATCCGGCCCATGGCGGCAAGTAGCATGCACGGCCGATGCCTGGAGCAACCTCGGTGAGAGCGGTGCGCGGCGCCACGACGGTCGACGAGGACACCGTCGAGCAGGTGAACGAGCGCGTCCAGGAGCTGCTGGCCGAGGTGATGTCCCGCAACGCCCTGGTCGAGGACGACGTCATCTCCATCATCTTCACGGCCACGCCCGACGTCGTCTCGAGCTTCCCGGCCACCGCGGCGCGCGGGATGGGCTTCGGGGCCGTCCCGCTCCTGTGCGCGGCCGAGATCCCCGTCCCCGGGTCGATGCCCCGGTGCCTGCGGGCCCTCCTGCACGTGTCGACCACCCGCTCGCGCGACGAGCTGCGACACGTCTACCTGCACGGCGCCCAAGGGCTCCGCGATGACCTCCCCGGCTGAGGGGCGCTCCCGGCGGGCCCTGGTCGTCGGCACCGGCCTGATCGGCGGCTCGGTCGGGCTCGGCCTGCGGGCCCGGGGCTGGCACGTCACCGGCCGCGACGCCGACCCCGCGCGGGCGGCCGAGGCCCTCCGGCTCGGGGCGCTCGACGCCGTCGGCGACGACCCCGGGGCCGAGCTGGCCGTGGTGGCCACCCCGCTCTCCTCGGTGGCCGGGGTGGCCCGCGACCTGCTGGCCGACGAGCGCCGGCCCGGCCTGGTGGTGACCGACGTGAGCGGGGTGAAGGCGCCGGTGGTGGCGGCCGTGGACCACCCCCGGTTCGTGGGCGGCCACCCCATGGCCGGCTCCGAGCAGGCGGGGCTGGACGGGGCGGACCCCGAGCTGTTCACCGGGGCGACCTGGGTCCTCACGCCGACGGCGTCCACCGACCCCGACGCCTTCTCGGCGGTGCAGGCCGTGGTGGTCTCCCTCGGGGCCGACGTGGTGGCCCTCGCGCCCAGCGACCACGACCGTTTGGTGGCCGTGGTCTCCCACGTGCCGCACCTGGTCGCCGCCACCCTCATGAACTCGGCCGCCGACCAGGCCGAGGCGGACGCCGCGCTGCTGCGGCTGGCGGCCGGGGGGTTCCGGGACATGACCAGGGTGGCGGCCGGCCAGCCGGGCATCTGGCCCGACGTCTGCGCCGACAACGCCGGGGCCATCGTGGCCGCTCTCGACCAGGTGCTGTCCGATCTGGCCGAGATGCGCCGGCGGGTGGCCGACCAGGACCGCCCGGGGCTGCTCGAGACCCTGCAGCGGGCCAGCACGGCGCGCCGGTCCCTGCCCGCCCGGGCCACCCGTCCCGAGCGTCTGGCCGAGGTGCGGGTGCCGGTGCCCGACCGCGAGGGGGTGCTGGCCGAGATCACCACGCTCGCCGGAGACCTGGGCATCAACATCTTCGACATCGAGATCGCCCACTCCGCCGAGGGGCCGCGGGGGGTGCTCACCCTGGTGGTCGACGGTTCCGAGGGCGCCCGGCTGCGCGAGGCGGTGACCGGCCGCGGCTACCGCTGCACGGTCGGGGCGCTCTCGTGAGCCCGGGCGCGACCCGCCCGGGCCGGGGGAAGCTGGGGGAGGGCCGGTGAGGATCGCCGGCGGCCGACCGCTCACCGGCGTGGTGCGGACGCCGGGGGACAAGTCGATCTCCCACCGGGTGCTCCTGCTCGGCGCCCTGGCCGAGGGGCGGACCACGGTCCGCGGCCTGTCCGACGGCGACGACGTGGCCCGCACGATGGCCGCCGTCGAGGCCATGGGGGCCGTCGTGTCGCGCCGCGCCGACGAGGTCCGCATCGACGGCGGCCGCCTGCGGGCGCCCGACCACGAGATCGACTGCGGGAACTCGGGGACCTCGATGCGCCTCCTGGCCGGCGTGGCGGCCGGGCTCGGGGGGCGGACCGTGCTGGTGGGGGACGACTCGCTCTCCTCGAGGCCGATGGACCGGGTGGCCGTGCCGCTGCGGGCCATGGGGGCGGCCGTCGAGGGCCGGGGCGAGCGGTGCCTCCCACCCCTGGTCGTGGAGGGGGGACCCCTGGTCGGCATCGAGTGGGCCCCACCGGTGGCCAGCGCCCAGGTGAAGTCGGCGGTGCTCCTGGCCGGCCTGTCGGCCGAGGGGGAGACCGTCGTGCGCGAGGCGGTGTCCACCCGGGCCCACACCGAGGAGCTCCTGGCCGAGGCCGGCGCCAACATCACGGTCGTGGTCGAGGGGGCGGGCCGGGTGGTCCGCCTCCGGCCCTCCGCGCTCCGCCCGCTCGACGTCGACGTCCCCGGGGACCCCTCCCAGGCGGCCTTCTGGGTGGTGGCGGCGTGCCTGGTCCCGGGCAGCGAGGTCACCGTCGCCCGGGTCTACGTGGGGGCCGAGCGGACCGGCTTCGTGGGGGTGCTGCGCCGGATGGGGGCCTGCGTGGAGGTGGTGGGGGAGGGGGCGACCGCCGACCTCGTGGCCCGGGCCGGGCCGCTGCACGGCACCGAGGTCGCGGCGGCCGAGATCCCCTCCCTCGACGAGGTGCCGGTGCTGGCGGTGGCCGCGGCGGCGGCCGAGGGGACCACGGTCTTCTCGGACGTGGGCGAGTTGCGGGTGAAGGAGAGCGACCGCCTGGTGGCGGTGGCCGAGATGGTTCGGGCCCTGGGGGCCGGGGCCGATGTTCGCGGCGACGACCTGGTGGTCGAGGGGGTCGGCCGGCCGGGGGCCCTGCGCCACGCCCGCACCGACAGCGGGGGCGACCACCGCATGGCCATGGCCGCCGCGGTGGCGGCCCTGGCCGCCGGGTCGGGGGAGGTCGGGGGGTTCGGTTCGGTGGCCACCAGTTACCCCGGGTTCCTGGCCGACCTGCGGGCCCTCGGCGGGTCGGCCGGCGCCGGGCCGATCGTGGCCATCGACGGTCCGGCCGGCTCGGGCAAGTCGACGGTGTCCCGGGCGGTGGCCGAGCGGTTGGGGGTCGAGCGGCTCGACACCGGGGCCATGTACCGGGCGGTGGCCTGGGCCGTGCGCCAGCGCGGCGTCGACTCCTCGGACCCCGCGGCGGTGGCGGCGGTGGCGGCGGCGGCGCTCATCGAGACCGACGGGACCACGGTCTCCATCGACGGGACCGACGTCACCGACGCCATCCGCACCCCCGAGGTGAGCGCGGCGGTCTCGGCGGTGGCGGCCAACCCCGAGGTCCGCCGGCACCTGGTCGAGCGCCAGCGGCGCTGGGCGGCCGAGCACGACGGGGGGGTGGTGGAGGGCCGGGACATCGGGACGGTCGTCTTCCCCGAGGCCGACCTCAAGGTGTTCCTCACGGCCACCCCCGCCGAGCGCGCCCGCCGCCGGCACGAGGAGCCGCCCGAGGGCCTCGCCCGGCGCGACGAGATCGACTCGACCCGGGCCGCCTCGCCGCTCACCCGGGCCGACGACGCCCGTCTGCTCGACACGACCGGGCGCAGCGTCGAGGATGTGGTCGAGGAGGTCCTCTCGTGGCTGTAGACGCACCCGGGCACGGCGCCCACTTCGAGCCCGACCCCCGCCGCACCTTCGGCTACCGCGTCTGCCGGGTGATCTTCGAGGCGATCGTCGGCCTGTGGTTCCGCCCCCTGGTCACCGGGCGGGCCAACGTGCCGCCCGAGGGCCCGGTCGTCCTGGCCCCGGTCCACCGGTCCTTCGCCGACTTCGGGTTCTGTGCCTTCGTCACCGACCGCAAGCTCTTCTTCATGGCCAAGGACGAGCTGTGGTCCCACCGGATGCTGGGACGTCTTCTGCTCTACCTCGGGGCCTTCCCGGTCCACCGCGAGTCGGCCGACCGCTCGGCCATGCGCCACGCCGAGGAGGTCCTGCGACGAGGGCAGGTGCTGGTGATGTTCCCCGAGGGGACCCGCCAGGAGGGCGAGCACGTCGACGGGCTGCAGGAGGGTGCGGCGTTCCTGGCGGCGCGGACCGGGGCGGTCCTCGTCCCGATCGGCATCGGCAACTCGGACCTGGCCATGCCCAAGGGGCGCCTCATCCCCAAGCCCTTGAAGATCCGGGTGGTGGTGGGACAGCCCATGGACGCCCCCGAGCGCAGCGAGGGGGGGAGGGTGGCCCGCAGCCGGGTCCACGCCGCCACCGCCGAGCTCGAGGAGCGGATCCAGCACGTCTACGACCAGGCCCGCCGCTGAAGGCGGCGCCGGCCCGGCGCTTCAACGGCGGCGTTCGCGGCGCCAGGTGCGCAGGATGACGGTGGCGTAGCGGAAGCCGTAGAGGAGGTTGCCGCCCTTCTTGGAGGTCCCCGAGAGCCGCTCGTGCCAGACCGCCGGGCGCTCGGTCACCCGCCAGCCCCGCGACACCGCCGTGATGAGCAGCTCGGAGGTCTGGTACTGGTCCTGGACGAGGCGGGGGGCGACGTCGGAGAGCATGGTGGCCCGCAGGGCGCGGTAGCCGTTGGAGGTGTCGGTGAGCCTGGTGCCGATGAGGCGGTTCATCAGCCAGGCGAAGAAGACCACCCCGGCCTGGCGGTAGCGGTCGTCGGTCTGGTCCACCCCGAGACGCCGCGAGGCGACGACGAAGTCGGCGGCGTCGTCGACCAGCGGGCGCAGCATGGTCTCCATCTCGGCCGGGTCGTTCTGCCCGTCGGCGTCGAGGGTGACCACGTAGCGGGCGCCCTTGGTCACGCAGAGCTCGTAGCCGACGCGCAGCGCCACCCCGTGGCCGAGGTTGACCGGCAGGGCGAAGGTGACCGCCCCCTGGTCCCGGGCCACCTGGTCGGTGGCGTCCTCGCCCCCGTCGACCACCACCAGCGCAG
The DNA here is from genome assembly GCA_052145775.1 of Acidimicrobiales bacterium. GTDB lineage: Bacteria > Actinomycetota > Acidimicrobiia > Acidimicrobiales > RAAP-2 > CAVYPR01. The sequence continues at coordinate 18,614 of JBKQNY010000097.1, read as the reverse complement.
TGACGGGGAGGCCGCAGACCTCGGAGGGGACGGCCTTTAAGACCGGGCCCAGGTTGTCCTCCTCCTCGTAGGCGCAGATGAGCGCCACCACCGGGGTGAGGCAGAGCCCGGGGTAGTCGGCCTCGAACCGGCCACGGCCGAGATCGATGACGAGGCGCTGGAGGGCCTCGAGCCGCCGGTGCTGGCGGTCCGGGACGCTGCCGGCCATCAGAGCCGTTGGGGGCGGCCGAAGACGGAGCGGACCAGCGGCTCGAAGTGCTCGAGGGGGCGGGTCGGGTAGTCGGGATCGAAGCTGACCTGGTCCCAGTCGTCGGCGAACTGCTCGGCCATGGCGTACCAGGGCTCGCCCTCGTAGCGGCGCCGGGCGTCGGGGTCCATGCCCAGGTGGCCGTAGTAGTGGCGGCCCTGGAAGTCCTGGTGGGCGGCGATGGTGCGGTAGACGTCCTCGCGCACGTAGGGGTAGAGGATCTCGGCGGCGATGGCCGGGTGGTTGGGGACCGAGACGACCTTGCCGATGTCGTGGCAGAGCGAGGCCACCACCAGCTCCTCGTCGGCCCCGTCCTCCTCGGCCCGGGTGGCGGTCTGCAGCGAGTGGGTGAGCTGGTCGACGGCGAACCCGTCGGTGATGGCGGCCAGGGCCCGAAGCATCGAGAGCACCTGGGCGGCCACCCGGTCCTGGTTCCCCAGGGTCTCGCCGACGATGACCTGCCACTGCTCGGCGGTCGAGTTGTCCATCCGGGTGAAGCTCACCCCAACATCCTACGAGGCCAGGGCCTCGAGCACATCGGCGGCGGTGACGGCCCGGTCGTTGCCCACGGGGTCCCCGCCGCCGGCCGGGGCGGCGGCCAGCACCCCCAGGGCGGCGGCGAGGGCCCGAAGCTGCTCGCGCAGCTCGGGGGGCGGGGGGAAATACTCGTCCTCGGTGGTGACCGGGGCCTCGACCACCCCCAGCCGGGGGGCGAGCCGGGCGATGACCTCCTCCACCAGCTCCTCGGGGGCCGACGCCCCGGCGGTGACCACCACCGAGCCGGTGAGGTTCCCGGGGAGCTCGTCGGCCCGGTTCACCCGCACCACCCGCGGGCAGCCGGTGGCCCGGGCCACGGTCACCAGGGCCACGGTGTTCGACGAGTTGGCCGAGCCGATGACCACCACGGCGTCGGCCGAGCCGGCGACGGCCTTGAGAGCCGCCTGGCGGTTGGTGGTGGCGAAGCACAAGTCGCTGCGGTTGGGCATCCACAGCTCGGGAAAGCGCCGGTGGGCCGACTCCATGAGCCCCTTCCACTCGTCGTGGCTGAGGGTGGTCTGGGCCAGGAGGGCCACCGGGGTGTCGGCGGGGATGTCGATGCGCTCGAGGTCGGCCTCGGTCTCGATGAGCCGGACGGCCCCGGGGGCGACCGCCATGGTCCCCACCGCCTCCTCGTGGCCGGCGTGGCCGACGTAGAGGACGGTGTAGCCCTTGTTGGAGCGGACCCGCAGCTCGTGGTGGACCTTGGTGACCAGCGGGCAGACGGCGTCGACCACCACGCCGCCCCGGCCCCGGGCGGCGGCCACCACGTTGGGGGCCGAGCCGTGCGCGCTCAGCATGAGCGGCGCCCCGGCCGGGACGTCGGCCACGTCGTCGACGAAGACGACGCCTTGTTCGGAGAACCGGTCGACCACGAACCGGTTGTGGACGATCTCGTGGTAGCAGTAGACGGGAGGCTCGAAGACCCGCACCATCCAGGCCAGGGCCTTGATCGCCTTCTCGACCCCGGCGCAGAAGCCCCGCGGCTCGGCCAGGACCACCCGCTCTGCGGCCATGAGCCCAGGTTAGGGCAGGTACCCTTGGGGCATGTCGGCGCCACGGGTGACGATCGTCGCCCCCGCCTCGCCGGCGGCCCGGGCCGGCCTCCAGGCCGGCGACGAGCTCCTGTCGCTCAACGGGCGCCAGCCGCGCGACGTTATCGAGTACCAGCAGCTGGTCGACGCCGGCCGCCTGGACCTGCTGGTGCGCCGGGACGGGGCCACGGTGCCCGTCGACGTCCGCAAGGCCGACGGCGAGCCGCTGGGGCTCGAGGTCTCCTCGGCCGTCTTCGACCGGGTGCGGACGTGCGACAACCACTGCGCTTTCTGCTTCATCTACCAGCTGCCCAAGGGGATGCGCCGGAGCCTGTACTTGAAGGACGACGACTACCGGCTCTCCTTCCTCTACGGCAACTTCACCACCCTCACCCGGTTCACCGAGCTCGACGCCGAGCGGGTCCTCACCGAGCGGCTCGGGCCCCTGTTCGTCTCCATCCACGCCACCGACCCCGAGGTGCGGGCCGGCCTGCTGCGCAACCCGAGGGGCGCCACCAGCCTGCGCTGGCTCCGGGTGCTCCTGGCCGGCGGCATCGAGATCCACGGCCAGGTGGTGGTGTGCCCCGGGGTGAACGACGCAGCGGTGCTCGACGACACCATGGCCGGCATCCTCGACGAGTACCCCGAACTGGCCTCCGTCGGGGTGGTGCCCCTGGGGCTGAGCGACTACTCCAACGAGCCCGACATGCGGCCCCACACCGTCGACGAAGCACAGGCGGTGTGCGACACAGTGGCCCGCTGGCAGGAGGTGTTCGCCTCGGTGCTCGGACGCCGGATGGTCTTCGCCGCCGACGAGTACTACCTGCTGGCTGGCCGGGAGATGCCGCCGGCCGACAGCTACGAGGGGTTCCCCCAGCACGAGAACGGCATCGGCATGGTCCGGGCCTTCGAGCGGGCCTTCGGAGGCGACCGCTCGGCGGCGCTGGGGGTCCGGCACGGCTTCTTCTCCTGGGTCGACGGGGCCCCGCCCCTCGGCTACCGGGCGCCCCGCGGGGCGGCGCCCTCTACGCCGGGTGGTCCCGGCCGGGCGGTGACCGTGGTAACCGGCGCCTACGGCGCCCGAGTGCTCGGGCCCCTCCTGGCCGGGCGCGACGTGCGGCTGCTGGCCGTGGAGAACAGGTTCTTCGGCGGCAACATCGGGGTGGCCGGCCTCCTCACCGGGGCCGACCTCGCCCGCGCCCTCGACGGCGAGGACCCCGCCGGCCGGTACCTCCTGCCCGACGCCTGCCTCTCGGAGGGGAGGTTCCTCGACGGGACGACCCCCGCCGACCTCCCGGTCGAGGTGGAGGTGGTGGCCAGCGACGGGGCGTCGCTGCGCGCCGCGCTCGAGGCCGTGCGGTGAAGCCGCTGGTGGCCGTGGTCGGGCGGCCCAACGTCGGCAAGTCCTCGTTGGTCAATCGGATCGTCGGGCGGCGGGCGGCCGTGGTCGAGGAGGCGCCGGGGGTTACCCGGGACCGCAAGGTCCTCGACGCCGAGTGGAACGGCGTCGCCTTCTCCCTCATCGACACCGGCGGCTGGCTGGCCGGCGGGGGCGATCTCGAGGCCAAGGTGAGCGACCAGGCCGAGCGGGCCGTGGACGAGGCCGCCCTGGTGCTGTTCGTCGTCGACGTGGCGGTGGGGGTGACCGACGAGGACCTGTCGGCGGCCCGGGTGGTGCGACGGACCGGCACCCCGGTGCTGCTGGTCGTGAACAAGGTGGACGACGCCGGACGCGAGGCGGCGGCCTGGGAGTTCGTGTCGCTCGGGGTGGGGGACCCCTGGCCGGTGAGCGCCATCCACGGGCGGGGGACCGGCGACCTGCTGGACCGGCTGGTGGCGCTCCTGCCGGCGGCCGCCGACGCGCCCGAGGTGACCGAAGACGAGGAGACCGGGGTGCCCCGGGTGGCCCTGGTCGGGCGGCCCAACGTCGGCAAGTCGACCCTCTTCAATCGTCTCATCGGCGAGGACCGGGCGATCGTCCACGACATGCCGGGCACCACCCGCGACGCCATCGACACGGTGGTGACCACCCCCGAGGGGCCGCTGTGCTTCGTGGACACGGCGGGCATGCGGCGCAGGTCCTAGACCGAGCGGGGGGCGGAGTCCTACTCGGTGCTGCGAGCCCTCGACGCCCTGGAGGGCGCGGACATCGCGCTGCTGGTGATCGACGCCACGGTGGGCGCCACCCACCAGGACCAGCGGTTGGCCGAGCGGATCGGCTCGTCGGGGTGCCCCACGGTGGTGGTGCTCAACAAGTGGGACCTGATCCCCACCGCCGAGCGCGAGGACATCCTGGCCGGCGTGGGGGATCGGCTGGCCTTCCTCGGGATGGCCCCGGTGCTGCGGGTCTCGGCCTCGTCAGGGCGGGGGGCCCACAAGATCCTCCCCGCCCTGCACGCCGCGGTCGAGTCCTACCACCAGCGGGTGCCGACCGGCGCCCTCAATCGGGCACTGCGGGACATCCAGGCGGCCCAACCCGCCCCCGGCGCGCGCATCCGCTACGGCGTCCAGGGGGCCATCGACCCACCCACCTTCACCCTGTTCGCCACCGGGCGGCTTCCTCAGACCTACCTCCGCTACATCGAGCGCGGGCTGCGCGAGCACTTCGAGCTCGGGTCGACGCCGGTGAAGATCCGAGTCCGGACCTGAGCAATGCCGTGGTGCGAGGAGTGCGACCACCTCGTGGAGGAGGACGAGCTCACCGCGGACGGTGAGTGCCCGCGCTGCGGCACCGTGCTGGCGGTGGTCGAACGCCGGCCCATCCCCTGGTACTTCAAGTTCATGGTGGTGGCGTCGATCATCTACCTTGGCTACCGGGCGTTCCAGGGGATCACATGGGTCGTGCATCATGTGTGAATGGCCATCTACCGACTGGGCGACCTCGTGCCCTCGATCCACCCCGACGCCTACGTGCACCCCCAGGCGGCGGTGATCGGGGACGTCACCATCGGAGCCGACTCGTCGATCTGGCCCTGCGCCGTGCTGCGAGGGGACCGTGGCAGCATCACCATCGGGGAGCGAACCTCGATACAGGACGGCACCGTCGTCCACTGCGGGCCGGGCTTTCCGACCGTGGTGGGGGACGGGTGCGTCGTCGGTCACCTGGCCCACCTCGAGGGCTGCCGGCTGGAGAACGGGTCGCTCGTGGGGTCCGGTTCGGTGGTGCTCCACCACGCTGTCATCGGTGCGGGGGCGACCGTGGGGGCCAACGCCGTGGTGCCCAACCGGATGGTCGTGCCCCCGGGCGCCCTCGCCGTCGGGGTGCCGGCGGTGGTGAAGGAGGGCGCCTCCCACCCCGTCGTCATCGAATTCTCGGCGGCCGACTACGTGGAGAACGCCCGGTCGTTCAAGGAGACCCTGGAGCGTCTGGACTGACCCGGTCCCTGTCGAGGACGCGCGAAGGCGTCACGGGGGCACCCGCGCCGCACGGACGCGGCGATTGGGGTCGACATGCTGGGTCCGCAAGACCACGGCCTAGTGTCGCGAGCCGTGCTCGCCATTCCCGAGCTGGTCCGCAAGGAGGCCTATCTGGTCGGCGCCCATGCCTGGCTCGAGGACCTTCCGAGCCTTATCGCCGAGCTCGAAGAGGAGTGGGGGCTCTCGGTCGGGGAGCCGTATACCGACGCCACCGAGGCGTATGTGGCGCGGGCCACGCGCTACGACGGCACGCCCGCGGTGCTCAAGCTGGCGGTGCCGCGCGACCCGATGGCGCCGGTGCGCGAGATCACGGCCCTGCGACAGGCCGGGGGGAGGGGCTGCGCCGCCCTCATCCTCTCCGACGGCCGCCGAGGGGCCCTGCTGGTCGAGCGGCTCGGGGCATCGCTCTTCGAATTGGGCCTGCCCATCACCCGCCGGCACGAGATCCTCTGCGACACGGCGGAGGCGCTGTGGCGCCCCGCGCCCGATTGCGGGCTTCCCTCGGGGGCCGAGAAGGCCGCGTGGCTGCAGCAGTCCATCGTGCACACGTGGGAGGAGCTCGACCGCCCCTGTTCGACCGAGGTGATCGACGACGCCGTCGCCTGCGCCGAACGCCGGATGGCCGCGCACCGCGACGAGCGGGCGGTGCTGGTGCACGGAGACGTCCATCAGTGGAACACCCTGGAGGCCGGAACGGGGTTCAAGCTGGTCGACCCCGACGGCCTCCTGGCCGAGCCGGCGTACGACCTGGGGATCATCATGCGCGAGGATGCCGAAGAGCTCCTGGTGGGTGACCCCCGTGCGCGAGCTCGCTGGCTGGCCCGCCGCTCGCACCTCCACGAGCAGGCCATCTGGGAATGGGGCGTGGTGGAGAGGGTTTCGACCGGCCTCCTCGGACTCCAAGCCGGCTACGGGCCGTCGGCGCGCCTGATGCTCGACGTGGCGGACCGGATCGCCGGTCGCCACGGGCCGTAACATGGACCTCCCCACCCCGGTGACGAGGGCGTGGTCCACCTCCCGGCACCGCCGCGGTGTCCTGTAGGATTCCCTCCGGTCATCGTGACGGCGTCTGATGGCGCCGGAAACGACGCTAGAGGGCACCCGGCGACGTGCAGGTGACTCCACGAGCCGGGCCCCGACCGCCCGAGTGCAAAGGACGGGGGGGTCCAGCGGTAGTGGACGGCAGAATTGGTGCAGGTCAGATAGGGTCTTCAGTTCACGGGCTGTGGCGCAGCTTGGTTAGCGCGCTTGACTGGGGGTCAAGAGGTCCCGGGTTCAAATCCCGGCAGCCCGACCAAATCCCAGGTACAAAGCTGACCGGCGAAGTAACAAACGGTGACACTGGGAGCTTGTCATCCACTTGTCACCCGGCGGGCACCGTAGCTCCGTGGCCGTGACGGGCCGCGACGAGTGTGGCGGACGACGTGACCGACGACCGCCTCACCGTCGACGACATGGCCCAGCAGTTCACCGAGTCGGGGCTTGACACGTTCGGCGACCTCGAGGTGATACTGCGGCGGCAGGGCCACCCGGTGGCCGCCAGGGTCCGTGTGGACGGTGAGAGTACGTCCGCCGTGCTCGCGGACCACCTCGGCGGTGCCGAGCAGGAGGCGGCGCTCGAAAATCTCTGGCGCCGCTCGTGGCCGGCTCATGGCGGGGGCGGTGCGGACCCGCCCGACAACGCCGCCTGAGCGACCAAGGTCGGCCTGCCGCCCGCCAACGGGGGCGGTGGGCCAGCCGACCGGCTGCCGCCGGGTCCGCGGCCCCCCCATGGGTGTCTCGTCGGTGGACGACCCGCGGGACCCGGCGGCTGCCTCTAGTGCTGAACTCCGCGCGGAGCAGTTTGATACCCGGGTATCAGAAACGGGTACCGGCGCCGGTACGAATCGGGAACCGGCCGGGGCTGGCGACTCAGGACTCGCGGAGCGACTTGAGGTAGGCCCGGGCCCTGGCCCCGGCGGCCGCTGGGCCTCCATGGCCTTGCCGATCTGGCGAGCCCAGTCGCGATGCTCATGGAAATCACTCCGCGTCGATCTTCCTACCCGAGCAAGACATGGTCTCGCCCTGGGGTCAGGTGTCCGTGGATGCCTGCGAGTTCAGAGGATCAACGCAACACCGGTCTGATTGGCGAACACAAACGTCGTCGATCAGGAGGTGGAGCTGTGAGCAGGCTGACTGAGGAAGAGAGGGCCTCCCTCTGGGACATGCTCGAGGCGGGTGTGTCTTACAGGAAGATCGGCCGTGAACTGGGGAGAGGACACTCCACGATCCGGGCACACATCGGCTATTTCGGTGGCAAGCGTCCGCAGCCGGTGTGCTCTGAGCTCCGCCTCTGCCTAGAGGAGCGAGAGGAAATCTCCCGGGGACTGGCCGGCGGGCTGTCGATCCGGGCGATCGCCGAGGGGTTGGGACGCGCACCGTCGACGGTGTCACGCGAGGTGAACGCCAACGGAGGTCGACGGGCTTATCGCGCCCTTGTGACCAATCGAGCGGCCAGCAGGCGCCGAAGGCGGCCCAAGGAGAGAAAGCTCGCCCAGTGTCCCCGGCTACGGGCCAATGTGGAAGCCAAGCTGGAGGAACGCTGGTCACCCGAGGAGATCTCGGGGTGGCTGGCACGGACCTACCCAGACACGCCGGAGATGCAGGTGTCCCACGAGACCATCTACCAGTCCCTCTTCGTCCAGGGCAAGGGCGCCCTGCGCAAAGAGCTGCACTACTGCCTAAGAAGCGGCCGGGCGATGCGGCGCGCCAAGGGTTGGACCAAGACCGGCCATGGAATGGGAAAGATCAAAGGCATGGTCAACATCTCAGAGCGACCTGCCGAGATCGAAGATCGCGCGGTGCCGGGGCACTGGGAAGGCGACCTCATCTTCGGCAAGGGCATGACCTCGGTCGGGACTCTCGTCGAGCGAAAGACGCGGTATCTGATCTTGTTGAAGCTCCCCAACGGCCACACCGCAGAATGGGTCCGAACGGCGATGACCAAGCGGATCGTGACGTTGCCTGCCCAACTCCGTCGCTCGCTCACCTGGGACCAGGGCTCAGAGATGGCCGAGCACGTGCGCTTCACCTTGGACACCGGCGTCGAGGTGTACTTCTGCGATCCAAAGAGCCCATGGCAGCGCGGCACCAACGAGAACACCAATGGCCTCGTTCGCCAATACCTGCCAAGAAGTATGGATCTCTCGACCTACACCCAGCGCGACCTCGACAAGATCGCTCGCTCGCTCAACACGAGGCCTCGAAAGACCCTCGGTTTCATGGCACCATGTGAGGTGTTCGCCGAGGCCGTTGCGTCGACCCCTTGAATCCACACCGGGTCATGGGCAGGTGAGTAATGGATTGCCGGGATTTGACATTGAGTCTGATATAGCGTCAATCCCGGGCGTCGCAAGGTCGCCTTTCGTACGAAGGAGCGATTCAATGACGATCCCTCATCGCATGCGCGCCCTCGTCGGAGCGGCGGTCGTATGCCTCTCCATCACCGCTGCGGCCCCGGCCGGCGCCGCACCGCCGGGCGCACGAGCTCTGGCCGCATCGGCCACCTCGACGGACCAGCAGGAGGCGGTGGCGACCTACAACGCGCTCCAGCAGAACCTCTACGTCTCCCGCCAGTCCCTCTACCGCGGCAGCCCTTCGAACTCGTGCGGCACTTACTCGTGCCTGTGGCCTTTCACCAACGCCGTCGCCGGGACCGTCTACCTGTACGGCACCCCGAACGGTGCCAGCTACTTCTCTGGCGTCGTCGCCCGCCAGACGGGTCTCGGCCACTACGCTGACCCGTCCGAGGTCTCTGCCACGGGCGCCGCCCAGCCGCCCGCCTATCAGTCCGCAGTGGCGCCGCCGCTCGGACCGGGCGGTGCAACCTACTTCGACGACAACGCGTGGGTGGGGTTGAACCTGATCCATGCCTACCTGCTGACCATGAACGGGACCTACCTCACCCTGGCCCAGAACCAGCTGAACTTCATTATCTCGGGGTGGGATACGAACACCACCGACGGCTGCCCCGGCGGCGTCTTTTGGGAGGACGTTGCAGGAAGCCAGCGCAACACCACTGCGAATGGAGCAGGCGCAGCGCTCGCGCTCGAGCTGAACCGGCTCACCGGGAACACCTCGGACCTGACATGGGCGAAAAGCATGTACCAGTGGGTCGTCACTTGCCTCGGAACCGCGAGCGGTCTGTACAACGACCACGTCAATCCGAACGGGAGCGTCAACACGACAATTTGGAGCTACAACCAGGGCGTGATGGTGGGCGCCGGCGTCTTGCTGTACCAGCTGACCGGGAACAACATGTACCTGAAGCAAGCGCAGCAGACGGCCGCCGCAGCAGCGTCCTACTTCGGCACCGGAACGGCGCTCGTCAACCAGGGCCCGGCGTTCAACGCCATCTTCTTCCGCAACCTTTTCCTGCTCAATGTGGTTGCGCCCAACGCTGAGTACGCCGCCGAAGCCCAGAGCTTCGCATCCACCATGTGGGCGCAACGCCAGGCCGGAACCGGGCTGATCGACTCCCAGTACGGTGTCAACGGGACCGCTCCAATGGTCGAGATCTATGCACTGTTGGCCGGGAGCCCTCCTACGCCCTAGCGCAGCGCAGCCAGGACGGCGCGGCGCACGCCGCTGGGGTTTGCGAAGCGGGTTGGGCGCTCGGCCAACTTGCCCGAAAGTGCCGCATCGGGACGGTCTCCACCACCCGGCGATTTGTGGCAGGTAAAGCGTGTGCGTGGGCTGGCCGTAAGGCAGCGGGCTGTGTTTCCGACCTGGCAGACTGGTGGGTAGTGGGTGATTCAGCCACGTTCAGTCTCGATGGCCATGTGGCCACCATCACGTACAACCGGCCCGACGCTCTCAACGCCATCAACACCGAGATGAGGCAGGACCTCAACGATGCCTTTTCGCGCTTCCGCGACGACGAGGACGCATGGGTCGCCATCGTCACCGGATCAGGACGGGCGTTCTGCGTCGGCGGGGACCTACGCGACGGAGCTGGGTCCGCGGGGGAGTTTCCCGGCACGTTCTGGGAGAAGCCGACGCTGAACTCCTTTGAGAGCGGATGGGAAATCTTCAAGCCGGTCATTGCTGCGGTCAACGGGTACTGCTTGGGCTACGGGCTCACGCTTGCCAGTTGGTGCGACTTCATATTGGCGAGCGACCGAGCCGAGTTCGGACTTCCGGAGGTGAGCCTCGGAGTCCCGGCAATAGTCGCATCGATCCGCCTTCCTCAGCGTATTAACTGGGCCGACGCGATGGAGCTATTGCTCACGGGGGAGCGCATCGACGCCGAGCGAGCACACGCTATGGGTCTGGTCTGGAGGGTCGTCCCTCATGACACTCTGCTCGACGAGGCCAATGCGCTTGCTGGACGCCTTCTCAGGGGAGCGCCTCTGGCTCAGCGAGTCATGAAGGAAATGGCGATGCGGACTCGACACATGGCGCCGCTGGAGGCCATCCGGTTCGGCGAGACCATGCGGCAAGTCGCCGGGGGGACCCAAGACGCGGCCGAAGGTCATCAGGCCGCAGCGGAAAAACGTTCGCCGCGCTGGACCGGGCACTGACACAAACCGTTTCTGACTCGGCGGCAGGGGGTCACCTTTGGACCTACGAGCAGCTGTCAAGGTATGCGTAACTGATCAGTGTGTTCGGACCTCCCATGCTGGCTGCCGCGGCTAGTCGTTCTACACGACGATGTCGGCGTGATCGGTCGGCTGAGCCGTGGTCGTGGTTCCCCTCCGTGATGCCGGGCAGCGTGAAGGGACTGTTGCTGGGGGTGGCCGACATCGACGCCGCGGCGGACGACCTCTGCGCCAAGGGCATCGAGTTCGAGGGGACCAAGTAGGCACTCTTGGGACGCTTCGTCCAGATCGCCGACCCCGACGGCAACGGGGTCATCCTCCAGCAGAGCGCCTGTGGGCCGCCACGGCGGGCCTGGGTGAGCCGGGCCCGGTCGGTCCGTCATCCCGAGTGTGGGATCGGTACGCTGAGGCGCGAAGCCGCCGCCCGCCTAAAGGAGGACGCCATGCAGGACACGGTGCAAGGAACGACCATGCCAGTGCTCGAGGTCACGCTCGACCCGGGCGAGACGATCCTCTCGGAGGACGGCGAGTTCTCCTGGATGACCGACACCATCCAGATGTCGACCAACTTCGGTGGCGGGGCGGGCGGCAAGGGTGTCGTGGGGGCGCTCAAGCGGGCGGTGGCCGGCGGCACCTTCGTGTTCAACACCTACACCGCGCAGGGCGGACCGGGCATGGTGGCCTTCGCCGCCAAGCTTCCGGGCAAGATCCTGCCCATCGAGGTGGCCCCCGGCAACGAGTTCATCTGCCACCGCCACGGCTTCTTGGCCGGCCTCCCCGGGATCCAGATCGCCCCCGCCCTGCAGCAGTCGTTCTCTGGCGGCATCTTCGGCGGCGAGGGGTTCATCCTCCAGCGGCTGAGCGGCACTGCGCGGGCCTGGATCGAGCTTTCGGGCGAGATCCGCGCCTACGACCTCGCGGCCGGCGAGACCCTGCGGGCCCACCCCGGCCATGTCGGCCTGTTCCAGGCTTCGGTGACCTTCGCCGTTCAGCGGGTGCCGGGGATGGCCAACCACTACATGGGCAAGGACGGCCACCACTTCGTGCAGTTGACCGGCCCGGGCCGGGTCTACCTGCAGTCGCTGCCCCTGCCCATCCTGGCCGGTGCCCTCGAGCCTTACGTCGACAAGGGCGATCACCACGACAGCCGCTCGGCCGTTGAAGGTGGCGCCGTCGGCGGCATTATCGGTGGGCTGCTGCACTAACCTCGATCATTCGTCCCGCTTCCGGCGATGTTGATGTCGTCGCCCTTTGCCCTGGGTGCCCCACTCGTGCCGCAACGGGACTGCGACCACCACCCGGCGGTCGGGGGCAGGCCGGACGGCGAGCCGTCCGCGACGTTATGGGGGCGGGCGTTGACGCTGGCGGATCAGTTCCAGCTTCGCCAACTTGCTGCCAAGATGCGGGGTTGGGAGACACGGACGCTGAGATGAGAGGTGTGGGACCAGCGGTGAGCTGTCAAATAGCGACCCCCTTGGCGAATGCCTCCGCCGGGGCACGCGACGGAGCGGTGAAGACATCTTGGTTGCCCGTCCAGACTTGCCAAGATGTTCCCCAAACGTGTTCAACGAACGGATTCTTGTTGGACCAGTCCAGGGCGACCTGCTGAACCCCCAGATGAGTCACGGCGAGCGGGAGCTGAGGATCGTCTTTCCACGGCAGCCAGCCTTGAAACCTTTGCGACGTTTGTTCTGCGGCGACCACGGAGATGGGTACTTTGTTCGGAGGGGAGAGACGCTGTGGCGTTGCCCTGTGTTGTGATCAATTGAGATGCGGGCTCGATCTCATCGGACGACGTCTCCGATGATGCTTCTGGCCTGCCTGCGGCGATCGACGTGAGGGCCGCCGTCGGATGGTCACCCGCTGCCGCTCCGCTCGCATGATGGCCGACGACGCCCACCAACGCAGCACTGCTCAGGCCGACGGCAGTGGCGACGATGGCGAGACGGCTGTGCGGCGTGCCCGCGTGGATCCGTGCATTGCCGGCAGTGCCCAACTCTGTCGAAGCCCGAGCGCGTTTCACAACATCCACGCTACGGAGGGTTTGTGAAGACAACGTGAGCGTCGGCGTTCTGAGGCTAAGAAGCTCCGAAGAATGCAAACTGGAGCGTCGTGCAACCCCTCTCGTGCCCCATACCGGGCACTCATCACCACTTGCGGCACCGCCGCAAGAGTGCCGCCGCGAGAAAGTGCCCATCGCTGGCGGTAGGGGACGCCAGGGCCCGCCCTAGTCTCGGTGGTAGGGGACGCGCCAGGGCGTACGATGATCTCCGACGTGAGAAAACGACTGGAGCCCTTCACCGCCTACAGCATCGCTTGTGCAGCTGTCTGGGCAATCATCCTTTTGATGCTTGCCGCTGCAGGCGAGAAGGAGAAGTTGCGTAGGATCCTGCCTCTATTCGGTGGCTGGAGGATGGGCTGGACCTCAGCCACGTTCGCTCGATATGTCTATCCCCCTTCGAAGACCCTTCCGCCGGGGGCGCGTGACCGCGGAACAAGACCTTGCTCCCAATAGAAGGCGACGCCGAACCAGGTGCCTGCCCCTCCCGCACTCGGAGAGCTGGTGGCCGGCCCGTCGGCCAGCCGCACGCGACCCCATGACCCGATCGGAGCAGCGTGCGGCCGGTCAAGCTATGCGGGTTCGCGTCCCGCGGCGCAGTCATGGAGAGTGGCGACCGCCCGCCGACCGCCCGGACCCCGTAGAGGTGCTACTCCGCACGAACGAAGGCCGCTTGTCGGAGCTGATCCCGGTCCGACATGGCAGGATGATGGAATCCCCGTTTGCTTTTTACCGCGGTTCCCCGGCCATCATGGCCGCGGACCTCAGCCGCACGCCGGCCAGCGGGGTGACGCTGCAGATCTGCGGTGACGCCCATTTGCTCAACTTCGGCAGCTTTGCCACGCCCGAGCGCATCCTCGTCTTTGACGTGAATGACTTCGACGAGACCCAGCCGGGGCCGTGGGAATGGGACCTGAAACGCCTCGCGGCCAGCCTGGTTATCGCGGCTCGGACTGGCGGTCTGACCGATGCAGATGGCGAGACCGCGGTGCTCAGCTCCTCGGCTGCGTATCGCTCGGAGATGGAGGCGATGTCAGAGCTTTCCGCTTTCGAGGTGTGGCACTCTCGGCTTGACGTCGCCTCACTGCTGGCCGCCGCACCCGACCAGCGGAGTCGATCGATCCTCGAGCGGGGCGTCTCCAAGGCCAGGCATCGGACCAGCCTCAAGGCGCTTCCCAAGCTGACCACCGTCAGGGATGGCCGCCGAGTGATTCTCGAAGACCCTCCTCTGGTGAGTCGTCTCACCGAGGAGCAGGTCCAACTGGCGCGCCGCTCCGTCTGGGCCTATTTCGCGAGCCTCGACGCAGACCGGCGCATGCTCCTCGACCACTACGAGTTCGTCGACGCCGCATCGAAGGTGGTGGGAGTGGGCAGCGTGGGAACGCGATGCTTCGTCGTGCTGCTGGCCGGGAAGGCCGACCTGGATCCGCTATTCCTCCAGATCAAAGAGGCGCGAGCTTCGGTCCTCGCTCCGTATGTGGGCCGGTCCCAATACCGGAACCATGGTCGGAGAGTGGTCGTGGGCCAGCGCATTATGCAGGCGGCAAGTGACACGTTCCTGGGCTTGGCCCGTATCGACGGGTTCAACTTCTACGTCCGCCAACTACGGGACATGAAGCTTTCAGTCCGATTGGAGTCTTTGCTGCCAATGGATTTGGCCATCTACGGGCGGTTGTGCGGAGCGACCCTCGCGCGGGCCCACGCCCGCGCCGGAGAGCCTGCCGTCTTGGCCGGCTACCTTGGCAGCGGCGCCGTGTTCGACGAGGCGATGGCTGCTTTCGCCGTCGGGTACGCGGATCAGAACGAGAGGGATTACGAGGCGTTTCTGGGCGCCATTCGCTCCGGCCGGCTTGAGAGCGTCGCTGGTTCGGGGTGAACTCCGGGATGGACGAAACTCGCCGCGTGCTGATCGTGAACCCTGCATCCGGTCGTGGTCGAGCGCAGCGTCTGGACCTCGTCGGGCACTGCCGAGTGCGGGGTATCGAGACCGTGATCCGGAAGATAGGTGAAGACATCTCCGACCTGGGCGATGCATGCGATGCATGCTCCTGATCCCTCCAACCACCATCCACGCCGGCGTACCCATCGGCGCCGGAGTGGTGGCAGAGGACCTCGTCTGAGATGCGGAACGAAGCTCGCGCTCGTCCTACCGGTGGCGTTGCTGTTTCAGCTCATGCTGCTCGGAGGCTGCACCAGAGCCAGCCTGGCTGGCACGACCCGCCAGCTGACCTACTGCGCCGGTGGGCCGTCGGGGACCCTCAAGCTGTACGAGCCCGACCCTGCGCCCACGCATCCCGTTCCGGCGGTCGTGTTTCTGCATGCAGGCGGCTGGATCCTGGGGGATGCCACAGTGGGTGCGGGGACCCTGGCGGGCGATGTTGAGAGCGCCATCGTCAATCAGGGATGGCTCTTTGTGTCCCTCAACTATGCGCTGGCTCCGTCGTTCAAATGGCCGGCACAGATCCAAGACGTCAAGTGTGCCGTCCGCTACCTGCGCGCCAATGCCGGCCTGCTGCATATCGCCCCGTTCCAGATCGGCGCCATGGGTGCGAGCGCGGGTGGCCAGCTGGTGTCCCTCATGGGGCTCGCCGGGCCTTCAGCCGGGTTCGACGTAGGTCCCTTTCTCAACGAGTCGAGCGCGGTGGCGTCGGTAGTGGACGAGTACGGGCCGACGGACCTGAACGCGCCCTCGTGGTCCACCTCCGATTTGGCGCAGGGTCTGTCACCCCTGGTCTTCGGGGTGCCTCCCCAACCGCCGTCCCCGGTGCTGACCGCTGCTAGTCCGGTGACCTACGTGACGGGAACACCCGCGCCACCGTTCCTGATCATCCAGGGCGCAGAGGACAACGTTGTCTCGCCCCAGCAGTCCATCGAGTTGGCCCAGCATTTGCAGTCGACCGGTCACCACGTCACGTTGGTGATGGTGCGCGACGCTGGGCATGGCCTGAAACAGGAAGGGAGTGCCGGCATCTCGCCGTCGGTTTCGGCGCTGGCCGAGGAGGCGTCGTCGTTCCTAATACGGACGCTGAGGGCACCAGTTCAGAACTGACACAGGTGCGGGCAGAGGGGAAAGTTATGGCGCCCCACTCCCGGCGGTAGGTGATGCGTCGCCTGGTCGCGGGGATAACGTCTTAGAGGTCAGGTGTTCATGGGCGAGGGTCACCTCTCCCCGCTATCCATGCTGGCCCTGCGGGCAGCCGTCCAGAGCTTCGTCATCGGAAGCGCACTAGGTTCTGCGGCGACACCTGGTCATACATGGATAGGAAGAATCCAATGGGATTTCAAGGGAATGTGCATCTCACCATGGTTTTTACCGTTTCAGCAGATCAGGTCGCGGAAGGTGACCGGCTGTTCGCGAGCCACGGAAAGTGGATGGAGACGAGTCACCCAAGGTCGGGCGAGTTGGCGTTGCTTTCCTACAACGTGTCCAAGGGTGCCGAGCTTGCCAACCCTCTCGACCCCGGCTCTGAGCCGACGGGTAAAACGACTTACGTCCTCGATGAGATCTACGAGTCCGAGGCCGGAGTGGCCAACCACTGGAAGCTGTCATCGGAAAGCTGGGCAGACTTCGGAGCGGTGCTCGCGTGGGCTGGCAAGGCTCAGGTTACGACTCAGCACAGGGGTCGTGTCATCAACTCGCTCTCGTAGGACACGCAGGGCCAACACGAGGAGCGCTCCACGCGGGGTTTGCCGTTGGCAACTGGAAATACCTAGCCCGCAAGTGCCGGATGGCGACCACCGCCGCGGCCGAGTGTGTCTGACCGTGACCCGCTCCCGGCGATAGGTGGCGGTGGGTTTGGGCGGGTTCGCCGTGTTATTGGGGCACCCGCTAGCTGGCGCGTCGAATGACCGCGTGGCCGTCGCGGACAAGCTTTGCAATGCTGCGGTTGTCTGAGAGATTCTCACCCACGCCGACAAGCAGCTCGCTCCCGACAGCGCCCGCAAGCTTCTCAAGAGTCTCGAGAGTGGGCCGAGCCCCGCCACCTTCCATCCGCGCGATTGCCGACTGGGTGGTCCCCATCCGCTGGGCCAGTTCGGCCTGGGTCAGATCCGCTTCGGTGCGGAGCCGATAGACGAGTTCCCGAAACGCGCTGATGCGTGCTTCGTCCTCATACGCAGCACGCCCCTCCGGGGTGAGTGGGTGTTCCGCCTTGAAGTCTTCCCAGGTCGTCCGCTTGGTCATGATCTCTACTCCTCGTTGTCAGTGGTGTGCGCCTCAGCAACACACCGCTCCATCGCTTGCTTTGCTCTGCTGATCTCTCGTCGCTCCTGGCGCTGGGACTTTGCGAACACCGTGAGCAGGATGATCCGCCGGCCCGGGGCGATCCAATAGGTGACACGAATCTGACGCCCTTCCAGGTGGAAGCGCAGCTCACGGAGCTTTCCATCGAGCTGGCGGGTATGCGGCTCATCCAGGAGGGGCCCGAGTTCGGCGAAGCGATCAATGTGGAACCTCACTCGGTCAGCCTCGGTACCGTCGAGGGCGACGATCCAGTCCCTGACCTCAGGTTCGAGCTCGACCGACCCCCACATAGCATTGATGCTATACCAGGTAGCGCCCTGACATCCCCGGAACTTCGTTGGACCCTGTCACAGGGCCGGCGATTAGGGATACCCGTAGCAGCCCTTCGCGCTTGCGATAGTGGGACAGGTGGTCCACCGTCCACGGACGGCTTGAGGGGGCCGGGGGTACCCTTGTGCCAGGCGAGAGTCTGAGGAAGCGCAGCACCGCTTGGGCGGCTCCCGCAACCTAAAGTCGGGCGATGGACACGCCCGGCGCGGATGTGATCGGGGAGAAGCGCTGGCCGATGGCGGTCACGCTCCTTGTGGCGATGGCATTACCGTTCTTCCTCCCAACGAATTACAGCTTCGCTCCGAGGTGGGTGATCCCGGTGATCGAAGGGATCCTCCTGGTGGCGCTCATCGTCGCCGATCCTGGTCGGATCGACCGTCGGTCGACCTTCGTTCGGACCCTTTCGCTCGCTCTGGTGGTGATCCTGGTCGCGGGAGCCGCTGGTGCGACCGGTCGCCTGGTGGTCGACCTCGTCCGCGGTGGTGCCGAGACCAACTCACCGAGTGGCCTGCTCAGGATCGGCGGGGTGGTCTGGGTATACGTCGTTATCACCTTCTCCTTCCTTTATTGGGAGCTCGACGGCGGGGGTCCAGAGGCCCGCGCCCGTTCGACGCCACAGTTCCCCGACTTGGCTTTCCCAGAGCACCTGAATCCTCACGTGATGCGTCCCGGATGGCGTCCGCAATTCTTCGACTACCTCT
This sequence comes from Acidimicrobiales bacterium, assembly GCA_052145775.1. Lineage (GTDB taxonomy): Bacteria > Actinomycetota > Acidimicrobiia > Acidimicrobiales > RAAP-2 > CAVYPR01. The sequence goes on along the minus strand of JBKQNY010000097.1, from coordinate 467 downwards.
ACCTAGGCTTCACCGACTCGACCGCGTTCAGTCCCACTGATGTCATGCCGATTGCCCGTTGGGCCAAGTTGGCGATGGCGGCCCAGGCCACTGCTTCGCTCATCATCTTGGGGCTCGTGATCGCGCGAGCGGTCAACATCTTCAAGTAGACCCGGGCGGGTCGCAGAGCATTAAGGGCTACTTACCCCGACTAATCGGAGTGCGCCTGTTGGCTCAGCTTGATGGCGTTCAGAATGAGCTTGACCACTACTCCCAAAACCACGAGGTCCAACATCATCTGTCCGGTGACCAAGAGGCGCGCCCCGTCGCTCTTAGCCGTAATGTCGCCGAAACCCACGGTATTCTCTGCTTCCTTCCTGGCCCAAAGGTCCGCCTTTAGTATAACATCCAACGTCGGTGATGCAACCCACGAAGCTCCTGCCGCCCCATTCTTGTGGTGGGCCCGCATCACCCTTTCCACGGTCTCG
>JBKQNY010000096.1:0-16304 GCA_052145775.1 Acidimicrobiales bacterium | reverse complement strand
CGGAAAAAAAGGTGATGCTATTTGTCACACGAAGGATGCTGACCCGGGCCAAGCTCGGCCGGATGGCAGCGATGATTCAGGCGAGCCGCCAGTTCTCTTATGAGGTGGCGTCGATGATGGCCCGCGGTGAGGGCTCGATGGAGGCCTCAATGGTGAAGGCTTATGTCTGCCGGGCTGCCGAATGGGTGTCCCGCGAGGCCATGCAGATCCACGGGGGCATGGGCTACGCCGAGGAGTTCCCGGTGAGCCGCTACTTCGTCGACGCCCGGGTGCTGTCCATCTTCGAGGGGGCTGACGAGACGCTGGCCCTCAAGGTCATCGCCCGCCGCCTGCTCGAGCAGGCGGGCTGACGGACCGACCTATCCCGCCGAGCGGGTGAGCCCGGCCCGCTGGCCGCGGCTGACGAACTTGATGGCCATCTTCCGGCTGGCCTCGTCGATCATCTCGTCGCCGAACATCACCGCGCCCTTGCGTTCCTGCTCGGTGGCCTGCTGGTAGGCGTCGAGGATGTCCCAGGCCCGGTCGAACTGCTCCTGGGTCGGGGAGTAGATCTCGTTCAGGGCGGCCGCCTGGTCGGGGGTGAGCGCCCACTTGCCGTCGTAGCCGAGGACCCGCGAGCGCTGGGCGAAGTCGCGCAGCCCGTCGATGTCGCGCACGTAGAGGTAGGGCCCGTCGATGACCTGCAGGCCGTTGGCCCGCCCGGCCATGAGGATCTTGGAGAACACGTAGTTGAAGTGGTCTCCGGGGTACTCGGGGACCTGGACCCCGCCGGTGAGCACCGGCATCTCCATGGAGGCGGCGAAGTCGGCCGGGCCGAAGATGATGGTCTCGAGGCGGGGCGAGGCGGCACAGATCTCCTCGACGTTGATGAGGCCCCGGGTGGTCTCGATCTGGGCCTCGATGCCCACATGGCCGACCGGCAGGCCGCAGTTCTTCTCCACCTGGGTGAGCAGGAGGTCGAGGGCGACGACCTCGGACGCCGACTGCACCTTGGGCAGCATCACCTCGTCGAGCCGCTCCCCGGCGTTGCCCACCACCTCGATGACGTCGCCGTAGGTCCACTCGCTGTCCCAGGCGTTCACCCGCACGCAGAGCACGCGGTCGTCCCAGGTGAGGTTCTTGATGGCGTCGACCACCTTGGCCCGCGCCGCCACCTTCTCGAGCGGGGCGACCGAGTCCTCGAGGTCCAAGAAGGTCATGTCGGCGGCCACCGTCGGCGCCTTGGCCAGGAACTTCTCGGTGGCCCCGGGGGTGGACAGACAGGACCGTCGGGGGAGGTCACGGGAGCGTGCGGACATGGACGGATCGTAACAAAGGCCGTCGAAGCCCCGTCCGCCGGTGAGGTGCGGACGCGATGCGGCCAGGCCGCTCGGACGGGCAGGTCCGTTCTAGGTGAGCTGTCGACGGAAGAAGGTGACGGCCGACGACCAGAGCGCGGCCGACTCCTCGGGGTCGTGCACCTCGGGTCGGTCGTCGTTGAAGAAGGCGTGGTCGGTCCCGGGGTGGACGATGATCACTGCCTCCTTGCCCATCGACCGGAGCTGCTCGCCGAGCGCCTCGGCGGCGGCCGGGGTGAAGAAGTCGTCGTTCTCGGCGTAGTGACCTTCGAGGGCGGCGGTCATCGCCGAGTAGTCGGGCTGGGCGTCGGGCCAGGGGATCACGCCGTAGCAGGGGACGACCGCCCGCACGGCGTCGGGCCGCTGGGCGGCCAGCACCAGCGCCAGCCCTCCGCCCATGCAGAAGCCGATGACCCCCACCCCGTCGCCGGTCGAGCGGCGCCGCAGCTCGTCGACCGCCCCGCTCATGTCGCGCGCCGCGCCGTCGAGCTGCATGGCCATCATGGCCTTGGCCGCCTCGTCGGGCTCGTTGACGGTCTTGCCCCGGTAGAGGTCGGGGGCGAGGGCCACGAACCCCTCGGCGGCGAACCGGTCGCAGACCGACTTGATGTGGTCGACGAGGCCCCACCACTCCTGGATCACCACCACCCCGGGACCGGATCCGCCCTCGGGGGTGGCCAGGTAGCCCTGGCCGGTGGTGCCGTTGCTCGGGAATTCGATGATCTCACCCATGGACGAGACGGTACCGGACGCCGCCGCGGCCGGCACCCCGGTGCACCGCACCCGGCAAGGGCGCCGGCTATCGGCCCCTTGGGCGTGAAAAGAGTCACAAATGCCAGGACCGGTAAAAGACAACCAAAAACTCTCTGAACTGGACCTTCATACTCACGGTGTGACCAGCGAACGCTGCCTTGCACGTTCGGATGCTTGCACAGCGGGGTCCGGGCCGGTAAAGATGTCCGGCATTGTGACTGACGTAGAGCGGCTCTCATGCCACTCCACGCCGCGGTCCACCCGGGGTGCTCGGCTACTCCGGCGGGTGATGATGCCCGTAGTGACCGTCGTCATAGTGTCGTCTGGCGCTGTGATTCCTTTGGCGCGCCCAGCGGGCGCCGCCGGCACACTCACAAGCGCCAAGGCACAGGCCACGAAGCTCGAACAGGAGATCTCCTCCACCGGCCAGCAGATCGACGCTCTCGACCAGAAGTTCGAGGCGGCCCAGGCCAACAAGGCCACGCTCGACCAGCAGATCACCACCACCCAGGCCAAGATCGGTCAGACCCGCAAGAGTGTGAGCTCCGACCGGACCGAGCTCAGCCAAGCGGCCGTCAACGCCTACATGGAGACGGGGTCGTCGGCCGCCACCGATCCGATCTTCTCGAGTAGCCAGACAGCCACGACCGACGCTCGCGAGTACGACAACGTGTCCGAGGGCAACCTCACCACCGCCGTCGACAATCTCAACACCGCCCAGAACGTGCTCTCGGCCCAAGAGGCCTCCCTCCACCAGCAGGATGCGCAGGCGGCCCAGGCCGAGGCGTCGGCACAGTCGGCCGTCCAGTCGGCCCAGTCCCTCGAGGCCCAACAGACACAGGCACTCAGCCAGGTGAAGGGGCAGATCGCCACATTGATCGCCCAGCAGCAGAAGGCCGCGGCGGCAGCGGCCGAGGCGGCGGCCCAAGCCAAGCTGGCGGCGGCCCAGGCGGCCGCCCAAGCTCAGGCCCAAGCTCAGGCCCAGGCTCAGGCCCAGGCACAGGCTCGAGCGGCTGCTGCTCCGGCAACGGCCCAGGCCCCGGTGGCCCAGGTGGCCGATCCACCACCGCCTCCCTCGGCGGGCGGCGCCGGGGCGGCCGCGGTGGCGGCGGCCGAGTCGCAGATCGGCGTCCCCTACGTCTGGGGTGCCGAGTCGCCTGGCCACGGGTTCGACTGCTCGGGACTGACCGCCTGGGCATGGGGACAGGCCGGGGTGCCCCTGCCCCACTATTCGGGGGCCCAGATGTCCGACAGCACCCCGGTGCCGATCTCGGACCTCCAGCCCGGTGACCTCCTCTTCTACGGCCCCGGGGGCAGCGAGCACGTGGCCATGTACGTGGGAGGGGGAACCATGATCGAGGCGCCCTACACCGGGGCGTCCGTCTGGCTCACCGGTCTGCGCGTCTCCACAGGCAGCTTCGCCGGGGCCGGCCGGCCCTAGGCCGCCGGCCCGGGAGCCGGCCACTGCGGGCCGAGGCCATACTGGAGCGACGCCATGAAGCCCGTCCCCGTCGCCTTTCACGTCGGACCGCTGGAGGTCCACACCTACGGCATAGGGCTGGCCATCACCTTCTGGTTCGCCTACGCCTACTTTCGCCGGCGTCTCCGCCACCACGGCTACCCGACCGACTGGCTGGTCGGGGTGTTCATCTGGGTGATCGTCGCCGCGGTGGTCGGCGCACGGGCCATGAGCGTCCTTTCCAACCTCGGCTACTACGGCCAGCACCCCGGCGACATCGTGGCGGTCTGGCACGGGGGCCTCTCCTCCTTCGGCGGCCTCATCCTGGCCGTGCCCACCGCGCTGGTCCTCACCCGTCGGCGCTGCCCCGAGCTCTCCATGGCCCGGGGGCTCGACCTGGTGGCCCCGGTGCTCGCCGCAGCCTGGGCCATGGGCCGCCTCCTGGGACCCCAGCTCATGGTGGCCGGCGGTGGCCACCCCACCACCCAGTGGTTCGGCATGTACTACGCCACACAGGCCGGCAAGCGCCTGCCGGTCCCCATCTTCCAGGCGGTCGAGGACTTCACCATCTTCGTCGTGCTGATCCTCCTCGAGCGACGGCTCGACCGCTGGCCCGACGGCTCGGCGCGCGTGGGCTACCCGGCTGGCGCCGTCGTCGGAACGGGCATGGTGCTGTGGGGGATCGAGCGCGCCGCCGACCAGCGGCTGTGGCTCGCCTACCCGAACAACCTCGGCTCGGCCCTGGTGCAGGTGGCCGGCGTGGCGCTCGCCGTCGGCGGCGTCGCCGTGCTGGCGGTCACCCGCCGCCACTGGCGTGCGTGGCAGGCGGCGGGGGCCCCGGGCGGGCGCCCCGAGACCACCGGGCCTGTCCACGATGGTTCCGCCGGCGACACCGACGCAGCGGGAGGCGCCAGCGGTCCTGGGAACGGGATGGATCCGGCCAGCGCGCCGGGCACCGGCGCTGTCGGAGACGAGGAGCTGTCCGGCGTCGACCCCTGACCCGGCCGGGGGCGGCCCGGCCGGCCGACCGCCTCAGGTGTTGGGCTTCTCCCCCGAGGACGCCGCGGCCCGGTACTCCTCGAGCTTGGCCAGCAGGCCCATCGGCTCCTGGCCCACGGTCGAGTCGAGTCGAGCGGCGATCTCCTCGGGGGTCCAGCGACCGGCCGAGTACACGGCCCGAACCTCGACCGGCTGGTTCCAGACGGCGATCTTGCTCCCCACGACGGTGTACACCTGCCCGGTGACGTGCCGGGAACGGCCGCTCAGTAGGTAGACGACCATCGGCGCCACGTCCTCGGGCTCGCCCATCTCGGCCAGCTCCATCGGGACGTTGGCCGACATGCGGGTGCGGGCCACCGGGGCCACCGCGTTGGCGGTGATCCCGTAGCGGTGGAGGCCGGCCGCCGCCGAGCGGACCAGCGAGACGACGCCGCCCTTGGCCGCGGCATAGTTGGCTTGGGCCACGCTCCCGGCGAAGGCGCCCGAGGTGAACCCGACGAGCGACCCTCCCCCTTCCTGCTTGCGCATGACCGCGGCCGCGGCCCGGAAGACGGTGAAGTGGCCCTTCAGGTGGGTGGCCACGACCGAGTCCCACTCGTCCTCGCTCATGTTGAACAGCATTCGCTCGCGCAGGATGCCGGCCACGCACACGACCCCGTCGATCCGCCCGAACCGGTCCACGGCGGTGGACACGAGCCGCTCGCCGGCGTCCATGGTCGAGATGTCGTCGGCCACCGCCACGGCCCGTCCGCCGGACGCCTCGATCTCGGCCACCACCCGGTCGGCCACCTCGCTGGAGGGGTCCTCACCGGCCAGGCCCACGCCGTAGTCGGCGACCACGACGCTGGCCCCTTCGGCGGCCGAGGCCAGGGCCACGGCCCGGCCGATGCCGCCCCCACCGCCGGTGACGGCCACCACCCTTGTGGCCAGGAAACCAGCCATCTCCAACCTCCTGTGCGTGGCGGCCCGCCGCCCGGTCACGGCGGCCCCCGGGGCTGCGCCCAATTGACGAAAGTTAGAACCGGTTCTAGCTTGGACCGGGCGCCGGCGCCATTCGACGGCCCCGCCCGGCCGACGGCGTCCCCCGGGCGACCGCAGGAGGAGCATGCGCATGGGAGATCTCGGATTCTGGGCCCTGGCCCACGACGACCCCGACCACCTGGCCGTGGTGGCCCCCGACGGCACCGAGCTGACCGCGGGCGAGCTCCTCGGCCGTGCCAACCAGCTGGTGCACGCCCTGCGGGGCTTCGGCCTGGCCCCGGGCGACCGGGTGGCCACGGTCCTGCCGAACTGCCCCGAGGCCATCGAGATCTACCTGGCCTGCCTGCAGGCCGGGTTGTACCTGGTGCCGATCAACCACCACCTGGTGGCCTCCGAGATCGCCTACATCCTGAAGGACTCGGGAGCCCGGGTCTTCGTCGGGCACGAGCGGTTCTCTGACGCCTGCGTCGACGCCGCCGACGAGGCCGAGATCCCCGGCACGGCCTGCCTGGCCGTGGGCGAGATCCTGGGCTTCAACTCCTACGACCGCCTGCGCGCCGCCCAGCCCACCACCGACCCCGCTGACCGCACCATCGGCGACGTCATGAACTACACCTCGGGCACCACCGGCAATCCCAAGGGCGTCTACCGCCCGCTGTCGGGGGCCACCCCCGAGCAGGCCGCGCTCGGGCTCTCGGGCATCCTGCTCCTGTTCGGCATCAACCCCCAGGACGACAACGTCCACATCGTGGGCTCCCCCCTCTACCACACCGCCGTGCTGCGCTTCGGCGGCGGCTCGGTCCACTTCGGCCACACGGTGGTGCTGATGGACAAGTGGCTCCCCGAGGAGATGCTCGCGCTCATCGAGCGCCACCGGGTGACCACCTCGCACATGGTCCCCACGCAGTTCCACCGACTGCTGGCCCTCCCCGACGAGGTCCGGAACCGCTACGACCTCTCCTCGCTGCGGCACATGATCCATGCCGCCGCACCCTGCCCGGTCGACGTGAAGCGCCGCATGATCGAGTGGTGGGGGCCGGTGGTCGACGAGTACTACGCCGCCAGCGAGGGGGGAGGGACGGTGGTCAACACGGTCGAGTGGCTGGAAAAGCCGGGCACCGTCGGCCGGCCCTGGCCGATCTCGGAGATCGCCATCTTCGACGACGCCGGGATCCGCGTCACCGAGCCCGGGGTGATCGGCACCGTCTACATGGCCATGCAGGCCGGTGACTTCGAGTACCACGGCGACAAGGAGAAGACGGCGGCCAACCGGATCGGCAAGTTCTTCACCGTCGGCGACGTGGGCTACCTCGACGAGGACGGCTACCTCTTCCTGCGCGACCGCAAGATCGACATGATCATCTCGGGGGGCGCCAACATCTACCCGGCCGAGATCGAGGGCGTGCTCCTCATGCACCCCAAGGTCGTCGACGTCGCCGTCTTCGGCGTGCCCAACGAGGACTGGGGGGAAGAGGTGAAGGCCGTGGTCGAGCCGGTCGAAGGGGCGGTGCCCGGCCCGGAGCTGGCCGAGGACATCATCGCCTTCTGCTCGGGCAAGCTGGCCGGCTTCAAGACCCCCAAGTCGGTCGAGTTCATCGTCGAGATGCCGAGGGACCCCAACGGCAAGCTCTATAAGCGCAAGCTGCGCGACCCCTACTGGGATGGGGTGCAGCGGGCCCTGTAGCCGCTCACCGCGGCGGGGGGCCGTCCACCCCGGCGATCTCCCCGCCCTTGTCGACGAACTCGCGCAGCTGGGCGTCGACCACCTCGCCCTGGGCGTCCTTGGCGTTGGCCGTGAAGATGTCTCGCATCTGGTGGCCTCGGACCTCGATGAAGATCCCCTCGGCCTCGGCCGTGAGCTCCCCGTCGTGGTAGACGCCGCCCCAGGCGAAGATCTTGCGCCCCTCGACCCGGGTGAGCCGGGCCACCAGGTCGAGTGGGGTGAGCAGGGGCGTCGGACGACGGTAGCGGATGCTGAGGGTGCCGGTCATCCCCGGTCGGCCGGAGATGATGGTGACCGAGCCGAGCAGCTCGTCGAAGAGTTCGGCGATCACCCCCCCGTGCACGCAGGTGGGCGGGCCCTCGTACGGGTAGCCGAAGAAGGCCAGCCCGCGCAGCTCGGGACGCCCGTCCTCGCCACGGGCCGCCCAGACGTCGATCGGGGGGGCCACCGGGTTGGCGTAGCCAAGGACCGGGCTGGTGGGGAAGAAGTCCTGCGGGTGGCCCAGGTGGTCGGGCATGCCCCGCGGCGCCTTGCCCGGGGCCGCCGCCCGCTCGAGGTCCTCGGCCACGCGGGACAACGCCTCGGCCGCCCCACGGACCGCCTCGTCGTCGAGGGGCCGCCCCACCGCCAGGTCCGACACGCGGCGCACCGCCGCGGCCAACCGGTTCCTCGGCGAATCCGCCGCGGCCAGCGAAGGGCCGTGCTCGGCGGTGGCTGCTGGCGGGAGCGGTGGCCGCTCGGCCGTGCTCACCTCGTCGCTCCCCCGCTCACCGGCGCTGGAAGTCCGGCGGGCGCTTCTCGGCGAACGCCTTGGGCCCTTCCTTGGCGTCCTGGGTGGCGAACACGGGCCAGCCGATCTCGAGCTCGCGAGCGAGCCCGTCGGTCTCCGACATCCCCTCGGTCTCGATCACCGACCGCTTGATGGCCTCGACGGCCAGGGGGCCGTTGGCGCAGATCACCTCGGCGATCCCGAGCGCGGCCTCCAGGGCCGTGCCGTCGGGGACCACCCGGCCGATTAGGCCCATCGACAGCGCCTCTTGGGCGGAGACCTCCCGGGCGGTGAGCAGGAGGTCCATCGCCATGGTGAACGGGATCTGTCGGCGCAGGCGGACGGTCGAGCCCCCGAGCGGAAACAGCCCCCGGCGGGCCTCGAAGACCCCGAACTTCGCCCCTTCCCCGGCCACCCGGATGTCGGTGGCCTGGAGGATCTCGGTGCCCCCGGCCACCGCCCACCCTTCCACCGCGGCGATCAGGGGCTTCTTCAACTGGTAGTGGCGGAGCAGCGCCTTCCAGTGCAGGTCCGGGTCTTCAGCCATGCGGTGCTGGTACTTCTCGGCGTCGGGACCGCCCATGGCCTTCAGGTCCATGCCGGTGCAGAAGGAACCGCCCGAACCGGTGAGCACGGCGCAGCGGATCTCGTCATTCGAGTCGATCTCCACCCAGGCGTCGGCCATGCCCACCAGCATCGGCAGGCTCAGGGCATTCTTGGCCTCCGGCCGGTTCATGGTGACGACGGCCGTGCGGCCGCGCCGTTCGAAGGTCAGGTGCTCGGTGGACTCCACGGCCGGACCCTACAGCCGCTCGATGACGGTGCCGGTGGCCAGGGCCCCGCCGCAGCACATCGACACCAGGCCGATCGTGGCGTCACGGCGCTCGAGCTCGTGGAGGACGGTGGTGATCAGCCGGCTGCCGGTGGCCCCCACCGGGTGGCCCAGGGCGATGGCCCCGCCGTTCACGTTGACCTTGTCCCAGTCGACGTCGTGGCTGCGGCCCCAGGCGAGGACCACCGAGGCGAAGGCCTCGTTCACCTCGAAGAGGTCGATGTCGCCGATGGCCATCCCCGCCTTCTCGAGCACGCGGCTGGTGGCGGCGATCGGCCCGTCGAGGTGGTAGTAGGGATCGGAACCGACCAGCACCTGGGCCACGATACGGGCGCGGGGGCGGAGCCCATCGGCCCGGGCGCGGTCCTCGGACATCCACAGCACGGCGGCCGCCCCGTCAGAGATCTGCGAGGAGTTCCCGGCGGTGTGCATCCCGTCGGGCAGCACCGGCTTCAGCTTGGCCAGCCCCTCGGCCGTGGTGTCGCGCGGCCCCTGATCGGCGGTGACCACCATGGTCTCGCCGTCGTGCTCCCCTCGGGGTCCCTCCTGGCCGACGATCGGCGCCTCGACGGGCACGATCTCCCGGGCGAACCGGTCCTCGGCCACCGCCACCGCCGCTTTCTCCTGGGAGACCAGACCCAGCCAGTCGACATCGGCTCGCGTAATCCCGTGCTTGGCGGCGATCCGCTCGGCCGCCGTGAACTGGTCGGGCATGTCGTAAGGGAGGTCCTCGGGGATGGCCCGTCCGACTCCCGGGGCCGCGGCATTGGCCCCGAGGGGGATCCGACTCATCGTCTCGACCCCGCAGCCGATGCCGGCGTCGATGGCGCCGGCGGCGATCAGGTTGGCCACGAAGTGATTGGCCTGCTGGGAGGAGCCGCACTGGCAGTCCACGGTGGTGGCGGCCACCTCGAAGGGGAGGCCGTTCAGCAGCCAGGCGGTGCGAGTCACGTTGAAACCCTGCTCCCCCGCCTGGGTGACGCAGCCGCCCACCACCTGCTCGACCGTCGACGGGTCGATGCCCGAGCGCTTCACCACCTCGACCTGGGCGGCACCCAGGAGGTCGGTCGCACGCAGTCCCGAGAGCCACCCGTTGCGCTTGCCGATGGGCGTGCGCACCGCCTCAACGATCACCGGTTGGGCCATCAGCCACCCTTTCGCCGGCGGCGGCCCACCGGCCGGCCGCATTGTTAGAACGTGTTCTAGAGACTACCACCGGGTCTCGGACCAGAACCGGGCCGGATGGCCCCACCGGGCAACGTGACCGTCGACCGGCGGGCGCTGGCGATGGCGATGGCGATGGCGGCGAAGTTCCCGGTCGGACGTGAGGCGGAGCCGCCTCCCCAACTCACTTCGCCAGGAACGCTCCGATTCCTTGCGGAGCGTTCCTGTTTCCCGTTCGGGTTCTTCGCCCCGAGTGGTCGGAACGGTGAATGTCGCCGGTCAACTCCGGTTCCGGCACCCTCAGAGTCTGGCGTGGAGTGCCGATCAAGCGACCCCGAAGAACCCGCTGCCCTGTGCCGGCGCAGCTCGCCCACCGGCGGCCGGGCCGCTGGTGGGCGAGCTGCTGGGCACCGTCGTCTAGTGGAACGCGAACAGGTCCGCGCTGGTGGCCGGCGTCGTCCCGGCCCCCGTCGTCACCGAGATCCTGACCTGGCCGGCCGCGTGCGCAGGCGAGGTCGCCACGATCTGGGTAGACGACCGAACCGTGAATGTCCGCGCTGTCGTTGTGCCGAACTTGACGTTGTGCACTGTTGAGAACCCGGTCCCTGTGATGGTCACCTTGGTGCCACCGGACACCGAGCCGCTTGTCCGAGAGAGGGAGGTGATCGTCGGGCCGGCGACGTAGGTGAACAGGTCCGCCGGCACGGCAGTGCTTCGTCCTCCGGGGGTCACCACCTCGACGTTCACCGACGCCCCCGCGGTGCCGGCCGGGCTCTTCACGGTGAGCTGGGTGGCTTTGGCGTTGACCGAGATTGTCACCGTCACCTCGGTTGTGCCGAAATAGACCGCCGTGACCCCTGTGAACCCGCTACCGGTCAAGGTCACCACCGTGCCACCTGCCGCGACGCCGGTTGCCGGGGTGGTGCCGGACACCGCCGGCACCGGGTACGCGTACTTGTAGAGGTCGGCAGGGGTGGCCGCCGTCGTCCCACCGGGCGTCGTCACCGAGACCTGGACTGTACCGGCTGCGTGCGCAGGGGCGGTGGCCAGAAGCTGGGTCGACGACCTGACCGTGAAGGACGTGGCTGTCGTTGTGCCGAACTTGACGGCGCTCGAACCGGTGAACCCGGTCCCTGTGATGGTCACCTTGTTACCGCCCGACAGCGGGCCTGTCCGAGAGAGGGAGGTGATGGTGGGGACCGTGTCGTAGGTGTAGGGAACGGTGCCCGAGGACCCGGCCGGCGTGGTCACGGACACTGTGACGGTGCCAGCCACGTGGGCCGGGGCCTTCACGGTGAGCGATGTCGGACCCGACACGTGGACTGTCGCCCCGTGGTTCCCCGAGCCGAATGTCACCGACGTGACCCCTGTGAAGAACCCGGTGCCGGTCAGGGTCACCGTTGTCCCACCCGCCAGCCTGCCGGCCGACGGTGTCACCTTGGTGAGCGTCGGCCCGCTCAGATAGGTGAAGCTTCCGTCGACGGTCGACGGACCGCCCGCAGCGGTGACGACGACGCTGTCCGTGCCCGCCGCCTTGGACGGTGCCGTGGCGGTCAGCTTTGTCGGGCCTGTGACCCTTGTTACGATGGCGGGGGTTCCCCCGAAGGTGACCGACGTCACTGTTGTGAAGTCAGTCCCACTGATGGTCACCCTCGTCGTCGTTGTCGCTCGACCTGCTCCCGGAGCGACCGAGGTGACCGTCGGTGCGGGGAGGGAGACTGCGAGCGGCAGGGTCTTCTCCGCATACGACGGGGCGGTGACGATCTTCACGGCCGGCACGAAGGTGAGGGGGACCGGCAGGTACGGTGTCGGTGTGGCTGTGTGGTGGTTGAGGGCCTCTGTCCCCACGCAGGGCTGCGTGCCACCGACGCCCGGGTCGTACACGAACTGTGTCACGTCGTGGCTGCCCTCACCGCCGCAGAAGTTGCCGGTGTAGCCCCCGCCTGCGTTGGTCCCGCCGTTGGCGTCGGTCACGTCGATGTAGTCGGACCCGGTGCCGTGGAGGGGATCCGAACCCACCGTCACGTTCGTGGTTGTGTAGCTCAGCCCGACCGCCAGACCACCCTGGGGGTGCCCCGAGCCGTTCGAGCCGTTCGGGCCGGGGCCGGTGCTGAATGCGATGCCGTAGATGACGCTCGATGGAAGCGTGATGTTCTTTGTCACCATATTGAAGGTGATTGTGAACACCGACGGATTGGGTGTTCCGGCCGGGATCGCGAACTTCTGCGTCTTGGAAGTGATCAGGCTGCCCACGGCATTTGTCGCTCCCACGCCGTAGATGTTGAACGTGATTGTCTCTGTGTACGCCTGAGTGCTGAAGTTGGCCATCGCCACGGTCACTGTGCCCAGGGCCTTGGCTGTTGTTGTCTTGAGCGTGATCTGGTTGCCCAGTTGTGCGGTCCCATGCGCCTCATAGTCCTGGGCGAATGTCACCCCGCCCGACGGGATGCTGTTGTACGCCACGGAGTCGCTGCCGTTGCTCGTCACCGTGAGGTGCACTGTCTTGGTGCCACGCGTCGTCGGTGTGCCGGTGATCGTCCCTGTGCTGAGGATGTGCAGCCCGGCGGGAAGTGTCGTCGCCGTCCACGTGTACGGCGTCTGCCCCCCCGTCGCACCCAGGGCCGCGCTGTAGGAGTGACCCACGACGCCTGAGGGAAGGTTCGGAGTGGTGATCGCCACCGGTGGGCCGCTCGCCGAGCTCACACTGCTCGTGGCCAAGCCGACGCCGACCGCTCCGGCCACCCCCATGCTTCCGGCCAGGAGTGATGCCCCCGCTGCGCTCCGAACGCCCTTGAAGATACGACTTCTCATTGTTCTGCCTTCCCCTTGTTTGGATGCTGAAGCACTTCGCACAATGTGTTGCGCATGCCGATTCGGCACACAACTTCCTGTTTTCAATCCTTAGGAACCGCGCGAGGGCCGGTCTCGATACGGCAGGTCTGCAGGCCGAGGGCACGGGCCCGCAACTCCTGGCAGGCAACCACGTCCACCCGCGTACCCCCCCTTCGGCAGTCCCCGTGAATTCGGGTCCTGACTGCCGCTCGATCGTCCCTCCCCTGGACCCCTTTGGAAACACCCATTGGCTGCCAATGAGCTCTTCGTCCGCCAGGATCTCACCAACATTCGATTTCCCTGGACGGTACTAACAGGGATAACGGACGAGGTCAAGTGGCGGTCGGGGTCGTCGTCGGGGAGGCCGAGAACCATGTCTCCGTCGTCGACGTCAAAGGAACGTGAGCATCGCAGCGAGCTTGAGCACACGCTGGACCTGCCGAAGCAACTCTCTGTCTACGACGTCGGGAGTGTGCATCTGTGGAACCCACGAATCTGCAATTGTCCAACACCGATCTCCGGACCCCGACAGCCCTCAGACGCCAATCCCAGAATGGATCATCTCTCGAAATCGGCCCCTTCCATTGAGAGAAATACAGGTGAGCTGGCGTGCGCCGGTACCAGCAGACACGTTTGTGCCCCCGGAACAGCTGCTCACCTCTCAAAGAGCCCTCGCTGGCGGCGGCCGAGCCGCTGGTGGCTGACCTTGCAGTCGCCACCGACTAATGGAATGTGCGCAGGTCAAACCTGGTGGCCGGCGTCATCCCTCCAAGCGTGGTCGTCACTGAAACCCTCTGCACGTATGGCCACCCGGAGAGCGATTTTACGCGAACGACCGGCCAGTGCACACAGGTCGTCAGGTGGCGCCACAGAATCGGTCATGTCCGAACCGTTCTGTCCTTGCAACTCGATCCCTATGCAAGCACGGAGCGCCGGGGCTGGGGTGACGACGTCGGTGCCACTGTCCTCATGATGGCCGTAGGGCGATGGTGGCCGAGTCCCAGGCGAAGGAGTTGTTGGCAGCCGTCACTGTCAGGGTGAAGGTGTTCGTCGCCGCGGTTGCGGACTGAACGCTCGTGCTGGCACTCCCGGCGCTATTGGACTCATCGGCGTACTCGCTGCCATTAACTACGGTTGTGTTTGTAGAGCGGCCCGTGTAGTAGTTCTTGATCGGATCGCTGCCGGTGGAGTGGTAGGTGCCTGTGGCGAAGAACTGCTGACCACCGCTGGCGAACAGAACGACGATCTCGTCATAAGCCACCGTCGTCGTCACCGACGGTGCGGTCGCCTGGGTCCACGCCGACGGGGTGGAGTCATGTGTCGTCGCTGCAACGTCAACCGGCGTCGTCGTTGTCACGCCGCTGAACTGCATGATCCCACCCGATCCTGTCGCGGCCCCGGACCACGACCACGCCCACGGAGAAGCAGCGGTGCCGCACTTGTCACCGGTGACGACGACGCAGTAGTAGGTCTCCAGGAACAGGGTCCCATTCGAGTTGATCGACGCAGAGGCCACGTTCGTCCAGCCCGACGGGGCCGTCACCGTGGCGCTGGCAACTCGGGCCGAGACCTGGGCGACCAGTACGTCACCCACGGTGATGTCACTCGGGGCATAGAGCGAAAGGCTCGTGCCTTGTTTCTCGGTTGAGGTCGTGCAGCCGTTTGCGGCGATGTGTGTATTCGTCGTGAGGTGCTCTGAACAGGAGGTGTTGGTTATCTCGCCGGCGTGAGTGGTCGTGAAGTTGAGCACCGTCGAGCTGTAGACGGTGGCGCCGCCGCCGACAGCCTCGACCCGGTAGAAGTACTCCGTGTTGGGCGTCAGGCCGGTCAGGGCGTAGCTCACGGGGGTGGCCGAGCCACCGGTCACCGGCGACTGGGTGGCCGTCACCGAGGTGGCGCCGGTGCATGTCGATGAGATGGTGGTCGTTGCCTTGTAGCAGAAGGTGACCGTGGTCGAGGGGTTGTTCTCGTTGTTGACTGTGCCGTTGAGGGTGGCACGCGTGGCCGTGACGTTGGTGGCCGCGTCCGTGGTGGCGGTCGGGGCCAGCAAGGTCGTGAATGTGAGCACCGAGCCGTAAACGGTGTAGGCGTTGCCGGTGCTGACCGCCTTGACCCGGAAGTAGTACTTGGTGTTGGGGGTCAGGCCGGTCAGGGCGTAGCTCACGGGGGTGGCCGAGGCACCGCTCACCGGCGACTGGGTGGCCGTCACCGAGGTGGCGCCTGTGCATGTCGTTGAGATGGTCGTCGTTGCCTTGTAGCAGAAGGTGACGGTGGACGAGGTGTTGTTCTCGTTGTTCACTGTGCCGTTGAGGGTGGCACCCGTGGCCGACAGGCTGGTCGCCGCGTTCGTGGTGGCGGTCGAAGACTCATGTGTGGTCGTGAATGTCCTCACCGAGCCGTAGACGGTGTAGGCGTTGCCGGTGCTGACCGCCTTGACCCGGAAGTAGTACTTGGTGTTGGGCGCCAGGCCGGTCAGGGCGTAGCTCACGGGGGTAGCCGAACCACCGGTCACCGGCGACTGGGTGGCCGTCACCGAGGTGGCGCCTGTGCATGTCGATGAGATGGTCGTCGTTGCCTTGTAGCAGAAGGTGACCGCGGTCGAGGTGTTGTTCTCATTGTTGACTGTGCCGCTGAGGGTGGCACCCGTGGCCGTGACGCTCGTGGCCACGTTCGTGGTGGCGGTCGAAGACTCATGTGTGGTCGTGAATGTCTTCACCGAGCCGTAGACGGTGTACGGGTTGCCGGTGCTGACCGCCTCGACCTGGAAATAGTACTTGGTGTTGGGCGCAAGGCCGCTCAGCGCGTAGCTCTCCGGGGTGGCCGAACCGCCGGTCGCCGTCGACGGGGTGGCGGTCACCGAGGTGGCGCCGGTGCATGTCGCAAAGGTCGTCGTTGCCTTGTAGCAGAAGGTGACAGCGGTCGAGGTGTTGTTCTCATTGTTAACTGTGCCGTTGAGGGTGGCACCGGTGGCCGAGAGGCTGGTGGCCGCGTTCGTGGTGGCGGTCGGGGCCTCGTGTGTGGTCGTGAATGTGAGCACCGAGCCGTAGACGGTGTCGCCGCCGCCGACTGCTTTGACCTGGAAGTAGTACTTGGTGTTGGGCGCCAGGCCGCTCAGCGCGTAGTTCACCGGGGTGGCCGAACTACCGCTCACCGGCGACTGGGTGGCCGTCACCGAGGTGGCGCCGGAGCATGTCGCAAAGGTCGACGTCTTGTAGCAGAAGGTGACCGTGGTCGATGGGTTGTTCTCGTTGTTGACTGTGCCGTTGAGGGTGGCACCCGTGGCCGAGAGGCTGGTGGCCGCGTCCGTGGTGGCGGTCGGGGCGTTCAAGGTCGTGAATGTCAGTACCGAGCCGTAGACGGTGTAGGCGTTACCGGTGCTGACCGCCTTGACCTGGAAGTAGTACTTGGTGTTGGGCGCCAGGCCGGTCAGGGCGTAGCTCACGGGGGTGGCCGAG
>JBKQNY010000095.1:0-5287 GCA_052145775.1 Acidimicrobiales bacterium | reverse complement strand
CCGAGCCGGACATTCGACGCCGAGCTCCTCGCCGGCCTGGCCACAGACCCGGTCGTCTGGGCGACCACGCTGAGCTCCTACTTCTCCTCCTTCCCCGGCGTGCCCGGGGCGGCGGCGCCGTCGCGGCACCTGCAGTCCGGCGGCGCCGGGCCGGTGCTCCCGGCGTCCCTGGCCCGCCGCCTCACGACCTCCCGCCTGCGCCTCACCGCCTTCGACGCCGCGGCGAGCGGAGCGCCGCGGGTGAAGACCCAGCTCGACGAACTGCTGCTCGACGCCGAGTCCTCCGACCTGTCGACCGCCGGCATGGCCACGGGCGTGCGCTCGTTCGCCCAGGCCCTCGGGGCCCAACTCTCCCTGGTGCAGCTGGCCACCCAGCGCACGGTCACCCTCACGGCCCGCACCGGCCTCATCCCGGTGACCATCCTCTCCTCGGCCGGCTACACGGTGGTGGGGACACTGGTCCTCAGCGGCGGACGGTTCGTCTTCCCCCGCGGCAACACCCGCCGCCTCACCCTCGACCACCCGACCAACCCCACCCGGGTCGACATCGAGGCGCGGACCTCGGGTGACCTGCCCATGCAGGTCGCCTTCCGCTCCCCCACAGGGTCGCTGGTCATCGCCAGCGGCCAGCTCACCATCCGCTCGACCGCCACCTCGTTCGCCGGCGTGGTCCTCACCGCCCTGGCGCTGCTGGTCCTCGGGGGATGGTGGGCCCGCACGTGGTGGGCGGGGCGTGGGAGGCGGCGGGCCGAGCGGGAGCCGGGGTGAGCGAGGACCCCCCCGCGGACCGCCCGGACGGCGGCGGGGGGGCGCTCGGGCGGCTGGGCCGGGCCACGGTCTGGATGGCCGCGGGGACGGGGATCTCCCGGCTGACCGGGCTCCTGCGGGTGCTGGCGCTGGCCTACGCGCTGGGGGCCACGCATCTGGCCACAAGCTTCAATCTGGCCAACACGACCCCCAACATGATCTACGACGTCGTCCTGGGCGGCGTGCTGTCGGCCACCTTCATCCCGGTCTTCGTCGACTGGCTGTCCACGCGCGGGGCACGCGAGGGGTGGCGGGCCATCTCGGCCATCGTGAGCCTCTCGTCGGTGGTGCTCGTCGTCATGACGGTGGTCTTCTTGGCCGCCGCCCCCGCCGTCATCGACGCCTTCACGTCGCTCGGCCACTCCACGGGGCTGCGCGGGGTCAACCTCGCCCAGGAGCAGGCGGTCGCCACCCAGCTGCTCCGGTGGTTCGTCCCCCAGGTGGCCCTCTACGGCTTCATCGCCCTGCTGACCGCGCTGCTCAACACGCGGCGGCGGTTCGTCGCCCCGATGTGGGTGCCGATCGCCAACAACCTCGTCTGCATCGGCGTGCTGCTGTGGTTCGCCAAGCTGACCCACACACCGTCACTGGCCGGGGCCCGGGCCCATCCCAGCTGGGTGGTCCTGCTCGGCCTGGGGACGACCTTGGGCGTGGCCCTGCAGCTGGCCCTCCTCGTTCTCGTGGCGCGGCGCGTCGGGTTCTCGGGGCTGCGCTGGCGGTGGAACCCCCGCCACGAGGCGGTGCGCACCGTGCTTCGCCTCGGGGGGTGGACCTTCGGCTTCGTCGTGGCCAACCAGGTGGCGCTCTTCGTGGTGCTGGCCCTGGCCGTGGGGGTGCCGGGCCCCGACCCCGTGTCGTCGTACACGTACGCCTACACCTTCATGCAGATGCCCTACGCGGTGGTGGCGGTGTCGGTGATGAGCGCCGTCACCCCGGGGCTCTCCGAACGGTGGGCCACCGGCGACGTTAACGGGTTCCGCCATCGGCTCACCGGGGGTCTGCGCGCCGTCCTCACCATCATCCTGCCGGCGGCCATGGGCATGTTCATCCTGGCCAAACCGGTGGTCGACCTGCTCTTCGCCCACGGGAGCTACTCGGTGACCGCGGCGTCGACCACCGGGAGCACCCTGGCCATGTTCTCCCTCGGCCTCCCGGGGTTCTGCACCTTCCTCTACTGCGTACGGGCCTTCCAGTCGATGCAGCGCACCCGGGTCGCCTTCTGGCTGTACCTGCTCGAGAACGGCGTCAACGTGGTCCTGGCCGTGGCGCTGGTGCACCCCCTCGGCGTCCGGGGACTCGCCCTCTCCCTCTCGGTCGCCTACACGGTGGCCGCGGTGGCCGCCCTGGCGGTCCTGCGGGGGTGGCTGGGACGGCTGGGTGACCGCCGGACGTGGGCCCCGCTCCGCCGCAGCGTGACGGCCACCGTCGTCATGGGGGTGGTGGTGCTGGTCGTCTCCAACCTCTCGGGCGCCGACCACGGCCTGGCCCTGCTGGCCCGGGTCGTCGGCTCGGTGGCGGTGGGGGCGGTGGTGTTCGTGGCCGTCTCGGTGGTGCTGGGGCGGCGGGCCGAGCGGACGGGGCGGGCCGCACCCGACGAGGGCCGCCTGGTGGCCCGGGCCGGCCCGGACCGCACAGGCCGCAGCGGCCGCCCGCACCACTCGGGCCGCTCGGACCGGCAACGTCGCTCCCTCGGCTACGAGGGGGGGATCGCCTACGAGAGCGGCATGGGGCCGGGCACCGGGATGGTGCCGCCGGTCGGGCAGCTGGCCGCCACCCGCCGACCGTGGTCGGGCAGCGGCCTGGGCCCCATCTACCGCGCCGGCTCCACGCCGACACCGACACGGCCGGCCGACGGCGCGGGGACCGGCGGGGCCCCCGGCCCCTCCCCCTACGACGCGGAGGGCCCCGGGGGGCCCGGGCGAACCGGACGAACGGGGGACCCGGACCAACAGGGTCCGGAGAACTAGGTTGCAGCGGGGCGCCTTGGCGCGCCCGACCCGCCGCCGGGGGCCGGGCGCACGCGACGAGGAGGGGAGGCACCCATGGCCGGAGTACGCGTGGTGACCGACAGCGCCTGCGACCTCAGCGAGGAGCTGGCCGCCTCGGGCCACATCACCGTGGTCCCGCTCACTATCCGTTTCGGGGACGAGCAGCTGGCCGACCGGACCGAGCTCACCCCGGCCGAGTTCTGGCGGCGGTGCCGGGAAGCGCCGGCGCTGCCCGAGACCTCCGCCCCGTCGCCCGGCGCCTTCCGGACGGCCTTCGAGGCGGCCGCAGACGAGGGGGCCGACGGGGTCCTCTGCCTCACCCTGTCGTCAGGGGTGTCGGCCACCTACCAGTCCGCCCTGGCCGGGGCCGAAGCCGTCGGGGGGCGGATCCCGATCACGGTCGTCGACACCCGGTCGGTCACCATGGGCCAGGGGCTCCTCTGCCTGTCCGCCGCCGAGCTGGCCGCGGCGGGAGCCGGCCTCGACGCGGTGGCCGCCGCCGTGGCCGACCTGATCACCCGGACCCGGGTACTCGGCGTGCTGGGCACGCTCGACCACCTCCAGCGCGGCGGGCGGATCGGGGGGGCGGCGGCGCTGGTCGGCTCGCTGCTCTCGGTCAAGCCGGTCATCGAGGTGAGGGACGGGGTGGTCGAGCAGGAGTCGCGTCAGCGCACCCGCACGCGCGCCCTCGACTACCTCGTGACCAAGTGCCGGGCGGACGCGCCGTTCGAGCGCATCGCCGTGGCCGGGGGCGAGGCCGACGACCTGGAGCAGATTGCGGCGCGCCTGGCCGACGTCGAGACCGCCCACCCGCTACTCGTCGTCGAGCTGGGCCCGGTCGTCGGCACCCACGCCGGACCCGGCACCATCGGTATCGCCTACCAGATGGCCGAGAGAACCTGAGCGACGGGGATGGTGCCTGGTCGCGGCCGCTAACCTCCTGGCCATGACCGAGACCTCCGGGCCTCCCGAGACCCCGCCGGGGGACCGCCCGCCGGCTGAGCCCGCCGGCTCCGGCCTCGACATGGGCAGCCTGGCCGCCGACCTGCCGGCCCGGGCCGCCGACGCGGTCGAGCAGCTGGTCGACACCATCTTCGACCGGGTCGTCCGCCCCCTCCTGCTCGCCGCCCGGGCCGTGATCTTCGGCCTGCTGGTGGCGGCGATCGCCCTGGTCATCGCCGTGCTGGTCTCGGTCGGCCTCGTGCGTCTCCTCGACGTGTACGTGGTGGGGGGCAGGGTCTGGATCTCCTACCTGATCCTCGGCGGCCTCTTCACCCTGCTGGGCGCGTTCGCCTGGAGCCAGCGCGCCAGTGCTCCCCGGCCGACTGAGGCCGGGGTGACCGACCGCTGCAAGGTCCTCATCGCCGGCTCCGGACCGGCCGGGCTCACCGCCGCCGTCTACGCGGCGCGCGCCCAGCTCGAGCCGGTCGTGATCGAGGGCGAGCCGTCGTCGACCAGCGACCAGCCCGGCGGCCAGCTGATGCTCACCACCGACGTCGAGAACTACCCCGGCTTCCCCGAGGGGATCATGGGGCCCGAGCTCATGTCGGCCATGCGCAGCCAGGCGGCCCGCTTCGGGGCGAGCCTGGTCACGGCCAAGGTCACGCGCATGGACCTCACCTCCTCGCCCTTCGGGGTCTGGGTGGGCGATCCTGCCGCGGCCGAACCCACCTACCTGGCCGAATCGGTCATCGTGGCCACCGGCGCCCAGGCCCTCATGCTCGGGGTGCCCGGGGAGGACCGCCTCCTCGGCTACGGGGTCTCCGCCTGCGCCACCTGCGACGGGTTCTTCTTCCGCTCCCAGGAGATCGCCGTGGTGGGCGGCGGCGACACGGCCATGGAGGAGGCCATCTTCCTCACCCGTTTCGCCTCCAAGGTCACCGTCATCCACCGGCGCGACCAGCTGCGGGCCTCGCGGATCATGCAGGAGCGGGCCATGGCCAACCCGTCCATCGAGTTCCGCTGGAACGCCCAGGTCACCGAGGTGCTCGGCGACACCAAGGTCGCCGGGATCACCCTCTTGGACACGGTCACCGGCGAGACCTCGGAGATGGCGGTCACCGGCCTGTTCGTGGCCATCGGCCACGTGCCCAACACGGCGGCCCTCGACGGCCAGCTCGAGGCGGACGAACAGGGGTACGTCCGCACCTTCGGGGGGGCGCGCTCGAGCGTCGAGGGGGTCTTCGTCTGCGGCGACGTCCAGGACCACGTCTACCGCCAGGCCGTGACGGCGGCCGGGTCGGGCTGCATGGCCGCCCTCGACGCCGAACGCTGGCTGGAGGAGCGGGGCGCCTGACCCGGCGACGGGGAACAACGGGGGCCCGGCGGTGTTGACAGTGACACAGTGGCGGCGAGCCCGCCCGGATCGAGGAGAAGGCCCTGAGCGAGAAGATCGTCACCCTGGACGACGCTACGTTTGACGAGCATGTCAAGGCCTCGGACGTCCCCGTCCTGGTGGATTTCTGGGCCGAATGGTGCGGCCCGTGCAAGAT
>JBKQNY010000094.1:0-53499 GCA_052145775.1 Acidimicrobiales bacterium | reverse complement strand
TCGGTCACGAAGACCTCGCCGTGCTCGCCGGGGTTCATGGTGCCCGGGTCGACGTTGATGTACGGGTCGTGCTTGCACATCGTCACCCGCAGGCCCCGGCACTTGAGGAGGCGGCCCAGCGAGGAGGCGGTCAACCCCTTTCCGAGGGAGCTCGACACGCCGCCGGTCACGAAGATGAACTTGCTCACCGGTGGATCACCGGCTGACGGGTGCCGTCTTGCTGGCGCACCCTGACACGCTACTCGCCGCGGGGACCGCTCGTGGTGGACGCCGCCGGCTCCCTGGCCGTCGAGAGGAGCTCCTCGGCGTGGGCCCGCGCCGTGGCGCTGTCGGGACGTCCCGAGAGCATGCGCGACAGCTCGACGACCCTGTCGTGGCCGGTGCGCTCGGCGGCCATGGTGACGGTGCGGCCGCTACGTGACGCCTTCTCCACCGCCACCTGATGGTCGGCGAAGGCCGCCACCTGTGCGAGGTGCGTCACCACGAGCACCTGTTGGCCATGGGACACCTCGCGCAACGACCGGGCGAGGGCGAGTGCGGCCGTGCCGCCCACGCCCGCGTCCACCTCGTCGAAGACCATGGTGGCCGGCCCGCCCACGGCCACCAGCCGCAGGGCCAGCATGGCCCGGGCCATCTCCCCGCCCGAGGCGACCCGGGAGAGCGGCTGGACCGGCTCGCCGGGGTTGGCGCCCAGGCCGAACCGCACCCCGTCCCCTGCGCCCTCGACGTCGATCGCCACCTCGAACCGTGCGCCGGCCATGGCCAACAGGCGCAGGCGCGCCTCGACTGCGGCCGCCAGCTTTGGGGCGGCGTCGCGCCTCGTGCGGCCGAGCTCGTCCTCGGCCGCGGCCAGGGCGGCCAGGGCGTCGGCCCGCTCGGCCTCGAGGGCCCCGGCCGTGACCGCCGCCCCCTCGAGCTCGGCCAGTCGGTCAGCCGCCGCCGCGCCGAAGGCCGACACCTCGGCCAAGGTGGTCCCGTACTTGTGGCGCAGGTCGGCCAGTAGCCGCCGCCGGGCCTGGACGTCGGCCAGCCGTTCCGGGTCGTCCTCCCAGGTCTCGACCACGCCCCGCAGGTCGCTGGCCACGTCGCCGAGGTCGGCCTGGGCGGCTCGCAGCCGGTCCGACCACTCCCCGAACGCCGGCCGTCCGGCCAGGGCGCCCGCCGCCTGGCCCAGCAGGTCGAGGACCGCCGCCTCGGTGGACCCGCCATCCAGCTCGGCCAACGCCGCCGCCGCCGCCGCCCGGTGCGCGGAGAGGTCGGCCAACCGCTCCTCTTCGACCGCCAGCGCCTCTTCCTCTTCGGGGTCCTCGAGGCGCGCCGCGGCGATCTCGGCGCACTGGTGGCGCAGGACGTCGGCCTCACGGGCCCGTTGGTGGACGTCGCCGCCCAATGCCGCCAGGCGCTCTTCGATCCCGTCGAGCAGCTGTCGTGCGGCCCGGCGGGGGGCGAGGTCCGAGCCGGCGAACAGGTCGAGGGCGCGTCGCTGGGCAGCCGGCGCCAACAACGACTGGTGCTCGTGCTGGCCGTGGATGTCGACGAGCTCGCGGCCCACCTCCACCAGGGCCGTGACCGGCACCATCCGGCCGTCGAGCCAGGCGCGCGAGCGCCCCGAGGTGGGCACGGCACGGGCCAGCACGACCTCGACCCCCTCCTCCGCCGAGGGATCCTCCTCACCTTCGATGCCGGGAAGGACGAAGCGCGCCTCGACGACCGCCTCGGCCGCTCCGGCCCGAACCAGCCCGGGCGCCGCCCGGCCACCCAGCACGAGCTGGAGCGCCTCGACCACCAGGGTCTTGCCGGCCCCGGTCTCGCCGGTGAGCGCCGTCATCCCCGATCCCAGGCGGAGGGTCAGGTCCTCGATCACCCCGAGGTCCCGTACCCGCAGCTCGCTCAGCACCTACGGACCCCCTCTACGCCCACCCGCCCCGGTCGGGGGCGACCGTGCGGCGGAGCAGCTCGGCGAAACCCCGGCCTCCCAGCGACACCAGCCGGAGCGGCTCGGGGGC
This sequence comes from Acidimicrobiales bacterium, assembly GCA_052145775.1. GTDB lineage: Bacteria > Actinomycetota > Acidimicrobiia > Acidimicrobiales > RAAP-2 > CAVYPR01. The sequence continues at coordinate 51,493 of JBKQNY010000094.1, read as the reverse complement.
CACCCGGCAGGTCACCGTGGCACCCGGCGAGAGCCGCCCCGCCTCCCGGCCGTCGACGACGAGGACCGCGGGCCGCCCGCCCCGCACCTCGACCGTCACCACCTGGTCGGAGTGGAGCACGAGACTGCGGTCGAAGGCCAGGTGCGCGGCCACCGGGGTGAGCACCATCGCCCTGAGGCGCGCCGCCACCACCGGGCCGCCGGCCGAGAGGTTGTAGGCCGTCGATCCCGTGGGCGTGGCCACCAGCACGCCGTCGGCCTTGTAGGTGAGGAAGGGCTCGCCGTCGATGGCCGTCGAGAGGTGCACCATGTGGCCGGGCACCGCCTTCTCGGCCACCACCTCGTTCAGGGCCACCCACCACCGCTCCCCCCGCTCGTCGGTCAGCGAACGGTCGTCGCCCTCCGCCGGGGTGAGCTCCCCGCCGACGGTCACCGAGAGCACCGTCCGTTCCTCGATGGTGGCCCGGCCGTCGAGCGCGGACTCGAGCGCGTCGTGGAACCGGTCGGGCTCCACCTCCAGCAGGTAGCCGAGCCGACCGAAGTTGACCCCGAGCACCGCGACGCCGGCGGCGTAGGCCAGCGGGACCAGTCGAAGGAAGGTCCCGTCCCCGCCCACGCTCACCGCCAGGTCGGCACCGGTCAGGTCGGCGTCACCCAGGGCGCCGGCGGGCACCTGCCCGGCGGCACGGTTTGCCTCCGAGAGCTCGAGCACCCGCGCCCGGTGGCCCCGGCCCTCGAGCCAGGGCACGGCGTCGGCGATCAGGCGGCGGGCCTCCTCCCGGGCCGGGTTGACCAGAACCGCGACGGTGGCCACTACCTCGTACCGGTCCCCGTCGCCTCGTCCACGGCCAAGGAGAGCAGCGTTGCCACGGCGTCGGCCGGTGACGGACCCGATGCCGTGGTCCCGTGAACAAGGAACTCGACGTTGCCGGCTGGGCCGGTGAGGGGGGAGGCCATGGCCCCCATGATGGCGGCTCCGGCGGCGCCGAGGGCGGAGGCCACCCGCTCGAGCGCCCCCCGCCACAACTCGGGGTCGCGAACCACGCCGCGTCCGCGCGAGACCTCGGCCCTTCCCGCCTCGAACTGGGGCTTCACCAGCACGACCAGGTCGGCCCCGGGCCGGGCCAACGGGCCCGCCAGAACCGGTGCCACGGTGGTGAGCGAGATGAACGAGAGGTCGGCCACCACCACGTCGACCGGCGGGCCGCCGAGGTCGTCCACCGTGATGGTGCGGACGTTGGTCCGCTCGAGCACCCGCACCCGGGCGTCAGACCGGAGGCCCGCGTCGAGCTGGCCGTGGCCGACGTCGACGGCGACGACCTCCGCCGCCCCGCGCTGGAGGAGGCAGTCGGTGAACCCCCCGGTGGACGCCCCGGCGTCCAGGGCCCGGCGACCGTCCACCTCGACAGCGAACCGGTCGAGAGCCGCCGCCAGCTTGTCCCCACCCCGGCTCACAAACCGGCGAGGCGGGCCGAGGAGGACGACCGGCTCGGACGGGGCCACCAGTCGCGACGCCTTGTCCGCCGGCGCACCGCCCACCAGCACCCGCCCGGCCTCGACGGCGGCCTGTGCCTCCTGTCGACTACCGGCGAGGCCGCGTCGGACCAGCTCGAGGTCGAGCCGGAGACGCGACCCTGGACTCAGCTGGAGGCCTTGCGGGCGGCCTGCGTGCCCGGCGTCTTCTTGGCCGGCGCCTGCTTGGCCGCGGCCTTCTTGGCCGGCGCCTTCGTGGCCGCGGTCTTCTTGGCCGGCGCCTTCTTGGCCGGCGCCTTCTTGGCGGCCGCCTGCTTGGCCGCGGCCTTCTTGGCGCCGGGCTTCTTGGCGGCCACCTTCTTCACCGTGCTGCGGGCGGTCGCACCGGCGCCGCTGGTCGCCCGGCGCCCCGCCTCGGCCGACTGGCGCACGAGATCGGCCACCTGCCGGGCGAGGTTGTCGCGGTCGATGCCCATGGCCGTCAGCTGATGGCTCACCTCGGTGCGGATCATGTGCACCAGGTCTTCGCTCGCCTTGCGGCTCCGCTCGACGACGTCGTCGACCCACTCCTGGGCCTGACCTCGCTGCAGGACGCCGGCGTCGACCAGCTCGTGCACGATCTCCTCGGCCCGGGCCCGCGTCACCCGACCGAACACCCCAGCTGCCTCGACGTACTTCTTGAAGCCTTCCGTGTCTCTGTTTGGCATGCACCCATCCTATCCTGCTGTGCTAGCTATTGCAAGCACTTGCTAGCTTTATGTTTGCACTACCCGCCGAGCTCCGCCACGAGCGCTCCCAAGTCGGCGGCGACGGCGGCGGGCGGCTCCTCAATCCGCTCGCCCGGTGCCGTCACCCCGGTGAGCACCAGGGCGTAGGGGACGGCGAGCAGGTCGGCCAGGCGACCGTCGGTGGCCGGCCGGTCCCCCACCACCGCCACCACGTCGGGAGCCCGTCGGGCGAGCAGGTCGGCCAGGGGGCGGTGGGGCTTGCCCGCCACCTCCGGGCGCGTCTCGGAGGCCGTGGCCACCGCGGCCAGGAGCGAGCCGCCTCCGGGGAGCAGCCCCTCGGGGGTCGGGTACGTGGCGTCCTCGTTGGTGCCGATGAGCCGGGCCCCGGCGCGCACGGCCGACGAGGCGCGGGCCAGTCCTGCGAAGTCGAAGTGGCGGGTCCACCCGACCACCACGGCGTCCGCCGGGCCTTCCTCCACCACCTCCAATCCCCGCGCGCCCAGCGCCTCGGTCACCCCCTCCCCGGCCAGCGCCAGCACCCTTGAACCCGGGGCCACCATCCCCGCCGCGGCCTCGGCCGACGTCACCAGGTCGCCGGGATCGGCGTCGATCCCGACGTGGGCGAGCCGGCGGCGCAGCTCACCCACGGTGAGCGAGGAGTTGTTGGTGCAGAAGACCGTCTGCACGCCCGAAGCGCGCAGCGCGGCCACCCCCTCGGCGGAGCCCGGGATCGCCTCGCCGTTGAGCCACACCACGCCGTCGAGGTCGAGCACCCAGGTCCCGCCGGCCGGGGGCGGCCACGACAACGCCACCGCTCAGTGCCCCGACCCGGCGCGCACGAGCACCAGCGGGCATGCGGCGTGCAGCGCGCAGTGGGCCACCACCGAGCCGACGAGGCGACCGCCGAGCTCGCCGTGCCCGACCCCCACGACCAGCAGCTCGGCCCCGGCGGACGCCTGCTCGAGCACGCGGCCCGGGTCGCCCTGCACCGCGCGCGCCACGACCTCGGTCGAACCGGTGTCGAGCCCGGCCAGCACGGCCTCGAGGGAGCCGGTGGCGTAGGCGGCCACGTCGGACTCGCTGATCGGTGGGCCAACCGTCGCCCCCATCGCTTCACCCAAGCCGACCAGCGAGGCTGGGCGGTCGTAGGCGCAGATGGCCTCAACGGCGGCCGAGCGCAGACGGGCCTCACCCAGAGCCCAGGCCAGCGCGGCCAAGGAGGCCCGACCGCCGCTCACACCCACCACGATGCGTCCCATCCCACCTCCTCATCGGGAGGCTACCGTGGCCTCATGGCGACCTCCGCCGGTGAGGGGCACCGCGTCGACGCGGCCCTTGCCATGTGCGCCGGGTCCTCCCGGTCGGCGCAGTCGGCGTAGATGGGCCAGCTCCTCCTCGACGGCGTCACCAAGCGCTACGGCGAGGTCCTGGCCGTTGACCACCTCGATCTCGACGTGGCCGACGGCGAGCTCCTCGTCCTCCTCGGCCCCTCCGGCTGCGGCAAGACCACGGCGCTGCGGCTGGTGGCGGGACTCGAAGAGCTGGACGAGGGGACCATCGCCATCGCCGGACAGACGGTCAACGACGTCGAGCCCCGCCACCGCGACATCGCCATGGTCTTCCAGACCTACGCCCTCTACCCCCACCTCACCGTGGCCAGGAACATCGAGTTCCCGCTCCGCCAGCGCGGGATCGAGCGCGAGGAGCGCCTGCGCCGCGTGAACGAGGTGGCGGTCACGCTCGGCCTCGACCCCTACCTGGCGCGCAAGCCCGGGCAGCTCTCGGGCGGGCAGCGCCAGCGGGTGGCCCTGGCCCGGGCCATCGTCCGCCAGCCGGCCGCCTTCTTGATGGACGAGCCTCTGTCCAACCTCGACGCCGCGCTGCGGGTGCAGACCCGGGCCGACATCGTCGCCCTCCAGGAGCGGCTCGGCACCACCACCCTCTACGTGACCCACGACCAGGTGGAGGCGATGACCATGGGGCACCGGATCGCCGTCCTCGACCACGGTGTGCTCCAGCAGGTGGCCGCGCCCCAGAGCCTGTACGACCGCCCCGGCAACACCTTCGTCGCCGGGTTCCTCGGCAGTCCGGGGATGAACCTGTTCAACGGTGAGCTCGACGGCGACCGGTCGGCGGTGCGGGTGGCCGGGGGGACGGTGCCGCTGCCTTCGACCCTCGTCGCGCTCGCCGGCCGGGCGCCGACCCTCACCGTCGGGGCCCGGCCCGAAGCGCTCACGCTCGACCCCGCCGGCACCCTGGAGGCGACGGTGGTGATCGTCGAGGCCCTCGGCGCCGAGGCCCATGTGATCTGCCGGCTGGCCGACAGCTCCCGGCTGGTGGTGCGCCAGGAAGCAGCACGCCCCCGGCCCGACATCGCCGAGGGCGTGCGCGTGGCGGTCGACCCCGACGGGGTGCACCTCTTCGACGGGGAGACCGGGCGCCGACTGGAGCCGGTGCCGTGAGCAGCCGGGCTCCGGTGCGTCGCCGCGGGCGCCGGCTGCGCGAGGCGGCCCTGGGCTACTTCATGCTGCTCCCCGCGCTCTGCGTCTTCGCCGTCTTCGTCTTCTATCCCTTCGCCCGCAACTTCAAGCTCGCCCTCTACGAGACGCCCCCCTACCCCAATCTGCCGTCGACCTACGTCGGCCTCCACCAGGTGGGGCAGGTCCTCTCCTCGTCCAACTTCATCGAATCGCTGGTGACCACGTTCCTGTTCGTGGCCCTGGTGGTCCCCGCGGGCCTCCTCTTCGGCCTGTTCCTGGCCGTGGTGGCCCAGCGTCACCTTCGGGGCATCGCCGCCTACCGGATCATCTTCTCCTCCACCGTGGTGACCTCGGTGGCCGTCTCGGCCCTCGTCTTCTACTCCCTCATGAACCCGGTGGTGGGCCTGTTGCCCTGGCTCGGCATCAACCCCCACCCCTCGGTGCTCCAGAGCACCACCTGGGCCCTGCCGGCCATCGCCGTGATGGCGATCTGGCAGTTCATGGGGATGTCGTTCATCATCATGTCGGCCGGACTGCAGTCCCTCCCCGAGGAGGTGCTCGAGGCCGCCAAGATGGACGGGGCCTCGGACTGGACCGCCTTCTGGCGGGTCACGGTTCCCCTGCTCTCCCCCACCCTGTTCTTCGCACTCGTCGTCGCCATGATCTCCGCCTTCCAGACCTTCGGGCAGATCGACATCCTCATCGGCTACCAAAACGCCGCCTACGAACACGTCAACGTGCTCATCTACAACATCTACACGACCCTGGTCTACGAGCAGAACCCCGGGCGGTCCGCCGTCATGTCCATCGCCCTGTTCGCCATCACCCTGGTGCTGACGGTCATCCAGCTCCGACTCCTCGAGCGCAGGGTCCACTATGGCCGTTGACCTCGCGGCCACGGCCGCCCCGAGGCCCCCGGTCACCCGCAGGAGGGCGGGCCGGCGCACCCGCAAGGTGGTGCGCTACGTGCTGCTCAGCGTGGGGGCGATCGTCATCCTCTTCCCCCTCTACATGACGGTGGTCAACTCCCTTTTGGCCCCGGCCCTGCTCGACCGCCAGCCGCCGGTGCTGTTCCCGGTGCACCCGGTCTGGGGCACCTACGCCAAGGCCTGGACCGAGGGGCACCTCGGCATCTACATGCGCAACTCGGTGATCCAGACGGCCATCATCGTGACGGGCCAGTTGGTGACCTCGGTGCTCGCCGCCTACGCCTTCGCCTTCCTGCGCTTCCCGCTGCGCCGCACCCTGTTCGTGGTCTTCTTGGCCACCATGATGATCCCCTTCGAGATCACCATCATCACCAACCTCGACACCATCGACTCGCTGGGGTGGTACAACACGTTCGCCGGCCTCACCGTGCCGTTCCTGGCCACCGGCTTCGGCACCTTCCTCCTGCGCCAGGCCTTCCTCCAGATCCCCAAGGACCTCCAGGAGGCCGCCGCCCTCGACGGCTACGGCCACTGGCGGTTCATGGTCCGGGTGGCGGTGCCCCTGGCCCGCCCGATCGTGGCCGCGCTGGCGGTCTTCTCGTTCCTCGCCGCGTGGAATCAGTACCTCTGGCCGCTCCTGGTGACCGGCGACAACAACAACGTGCGCACCGTCCAGATCGGGCTGAAGGCGCTCCAGGGCAGCCAGATCCAGGACCTGAACGTGACCCTGGCCGGCGCGGTCATCGCCGTGGCCCCGCTCCTCATCCTCCTCGTCATCTTCCAGAAGCAGCTGGTCCGCAGCCTCACCGGCGCGGTCAAGTGACCCGGCCGCGACCCGAACCGGTCCGGGGCGGGTCGTAGGCTGGCGGGGTGCAGACGACCACCCGATATCAGCGACCATGGCGGGCCCTGGTGGCCGCGGTGCCCGCGGCGGCCCTGCTGGCCGTGGCCGGCGGGGGCGGCGGATCGCCGGCCGGTGCCTCGACCACCCCCTCCTGCCCGATGAAGGCCCTCGCCTCGGCCAAGGCGCCGGTCGACATCGACTTCTGGGAGTCGATGACCCAGGCCAACGCCTCCACCCTCGGGACACTGACGAGCAAGTTCAACGCCTCCCAGACCAAGGTCCACGTCACCTTGGTCCAGCAGGCGACATACACAACAACCTGGGTGAAGTACCAGGCCGGCCTGAGCGACGGTCAGCTGCCCGCCCTCGTCCAGCTCACAGAGACAGGGCTGCAGGGAGTCGTGGACACCCAGTCGATCCTGCCGGCCAAGGCCTGCATCTCGGCGACCCACTACCAGACCTCGGACTTCGTGCCCCGGACGCTCGCCTGGTACCAGATCGGCGGCGTCCAGGAGGGCATGCCCTTCGCCGTGTCGGTGCCCGTCGTCTACTACAACAAGCAGGCCTTCACCGCCGCCGGCCTCGATCCCACAACCGCGCCGACCACCCTCACCCAGTACGTGACCGATGCCAAGGCGCTCCACGCCCACAACATCGGGACCGGGCTCAAGGTGGACCCCTGGCACGTCCGCAACTGGTTGGCCACGGCGGGGCAGCTCTTCGTGAACCACGACAACGGCCGGTCGGCCCGGGCCACCGCGGCGGCCTTCGACGGCGCGGCGGGCCTGTCGATCTTCGAGGACCTCCATAAGCTGGTGGCCACAGACGGGGCCGTCACCAACCCCGAGAACGGGACCGACGACTACGACGACCTGCTCGGCATCGGCAACGGCAAGTACGGCATGGCCATCGACACCTCGGCCGCCCTGGGCACGGTGACCAGCCTGCTGGCCACACACCCCAACGTCACCCTCGGCGTCGGCCCGCTGCCGGCGGCCACGAGCGGGGCGCACGGTGGGGTCACCGGCGGCGGCTCGGGCCTCTACATCTCCGACAAGGTCCCCGCGGCCCAGCAGGCTGCGGCCTGGGAGTTCGAGACCTACCTCGACAACCCGGCGTCCCAGGCCACCTGGGCCAAGGGCACCGGGTACATCCCCATCCGCAAGTCGGCCGTCACCTCGCCCACCATCACCGCCCTGTGGGCCTCGGATCCCAACTTCAAAGTCGCCTACGACCAGCTCCTGTCGGGCCCGGTGAACTCGGCCACCGAGGGCTCGGTGGTGGGCCCCTACCTCACAGTCAACAAGGCCATGGAGGACGCCATGAACGCCATGTACGAGCACGGCGCCTCCCCCTCGGCCGCCCTCAAGACAGCCGCCCAGCACGTGACCGGCGCGCTGGAGACGTACAACCAGCGGATCGGGGCCGGTTGACGACTCCGACGCGGGCGAGGGCCGTCCGGGCCGCGCTGGCCGCCGCTCCCGTCGTCGTCCTACTGAGCGTGGCCGGCGGGGCGGGCGCCGGGCCGTCCGGAGCGACGTCGCTGCCCCGGTGCCCGGTCTCCGCCCTGCGGTCGGCCAAGGGACCGGTCGACATCGACTTCTGGGAGTCCATGACCCAGGCCAACGCGGCCACCCTCGGGACACTGACGACCAAGTTCAACGACTCGCAGTCCAAGGTCCACGTCACCCTGGTCCAGCAGAGCGGCTACACAACAACCTGGCTCAAGTTCCAGGCGGGGCTCTCCAACCACCAGCTCCCGGCGCTGGCCCAGCTCACACAGACCGACCTGCAAGGGGCGATCGACACCCGGGCCATCCTGCCCGCGCAGTCCTGCATCAACGCCACCGGCTACTCGACCGCCGACTACGTCTCGAGGGCCCTGTCCTACTACCGGGTGGGCGGTGCCCAGCAGGCCCTTCCCTTCGCCGTCTCCAACCCGGTCCTGTACTACAACAAGCAGTCCTTCAGCGCCGCGGGCCTCAACCCCACACGGCCCCCGACCACACTTGTGCAATTCACGGCGGACGCAAAGGCGCTCAAGGCCCACGGCAGCGGGGCGGGGCTGGTGCTCGACGCCTGGCACCTCGAGACCTGGCTGGCCACCGCCAACAAACTCTTCGTGAACAACGGCAACGGCCGCGTGACGCGGACCACCCGGGCCGTCTTCGCCTCGCCCACCGCGCTGGCCGTCTGGACCGACCTCGACAAGCTGGTCGCCTCGGGGGCCGCCACCACCAACCCCTCGAGCGGCCCCGACGCCTACGACAACCTCCTCGGAATGGGGACGGGCCGCTACGGCATGACCATCGACTCCTCGGCCGACCTCGGCACCATCACCAAGCTGCTGTCCACACACCCCAACGTCACCCTCGGGGTCGGCCCCTTCCCAGTCTTCAGCTCGAAGGTCCCCGGCGGCGTGGAGCCGGGCGGCTCGGCCTTGTTCATCTCCGACGAGGTGCCCCCCGCCCAGCAGGCCGCCGCCTGGGCGTTCGAGACCTTCCTCGACAGCTCGGCCTCCCAGGCCACGTGGGCGGCGGGGACCGGCTACATCCCGGTGCGGCGCTCCTCGGTCCGCACCCCGACCATCCAGCAGCTGTGGGCCACCAACCCCGGGTTCAAGGTGGCCTACACCCAGCTGGTCACCGGCCCCACGACGCTCGCCACCAGCGGGGCCGTCATCGGCCCCTACCAGACAGTGCGCAAGGACGTGCTCACGGCCGAGGAGAGCATGTACACCTCGGGGGTCTCCCCGGCCAGGGCCCTCAAGACCGCCCAGTCACAGGTGAACACAGCCATCTCCACCTACAATCAGCGGGTCGGCGCACCCTGACCCGACCCGCCGGACGCGGGGCACCAGAGCAACAACGGAAAGGCACAGATGGCACGAGTCGGAATGTGGCGGGCCGGCCGCCAGTCGGTACGCCCGCTGGCCGTGCTCGGCCTACTCCACGCCCCCCTGGCCGTCGTCGTGGCCGGGCCCGCCCCGGCGTCGGCCGACGCCCCGCCCGGCCCCAACTCGGTGGTGGCCTTCGGATCGGCCACCGGCGTCCCCGGGGCCGGAAGCGTGACGGCCCTGCCCGGGCCGACGGTGGGCATGGCGCCCACCCCCGACGGCAACGGCTACTGGGTGGTGACGGCCACCGGCCAGGTGACCTCCGAGGGTGACGCCACCAACTACGGGTCGCTCCCCGGCGGTCCCCTCAACGCCCTCATCCTCGGCATCGCCGCCACCGCCGACGGCGGAGGGTACTGGCTGGTGGCGGCGGACGGCGGCGTCTTCTCCTTCGGCGACGCCCACTTCTACGGCTCGACCGGGGCGATGACCCTCAACCGGCCGGTCGTGGGGATGGCGGCGGCGCCCGGTGGTGGCGGCTACTGGCTGGTCGCCTCCGACGGGGGGATCTTCGCCTTCGGCGACGCCCCGTACTACGGCTCGACCGGGGCGATGACCCTCAACCAGCCCATAGTGGGCATGTCGGCGGTGCCCGGTGGGGGCGGCTACTGGCTGGTCGCCTCCGACGGGGGGATCTTCTCCTTCGGCAACGCCCAGTTCTTTGGCTCGACCGGCGCCATCACCCTCAACGAGCCAATCGTCGCCATGGCCGCCACCACCGACGGGAACGGGTACTGGATGGTCGCCGCCGACGGAGGGGTCTTCGCCTTCGGCGACGCCCCGTTCGGCGGCTCGGGGACTGGGGGCTCGCTCACCGCCCCTGCCGTGGGGATCGCGGCGCGCCCGGGCGGCTACTGGATCGCCTTCGGGCAGACGGCGGACTGGAGCACCCCGCTCGGCCAAGCGGAGCTGCTCTCGGGGCTCGGCTACCTGCCCCTCAAATGGTCCACCCAGCTCGGCTTCACCTGGCGCTGGACCTCGGTGCCCCCGCAGCTGGCAGGGCTGTGGTCCCCGGGCACCTCCAACCAGGTCCTCGAGGGCGCCATCTGGGCCTTCGAGGCCGTGGTGGGACTGCCCATGGACGGCCAGATCTCCACAGCCGAGATCGGTGCGCTCCTGGGCGCGGCCAACGCCCCGGCCGCCAACCAGAACCCCAACGGCTACACCTACTCCCTCGTCCAGGAGCACTCGGGCACCAAGACATCCGAGACCCTCACCGTCTGGCACACAGGGGCGGTGGTCCAGTCCACCCCGGCCAACACCGGCCTGCCCGGGGCCACAACCACAGTGGGCACCTTCCCGGTCTACGTGCGGTACCGCAACCAGGTCATGACCGGCACCGACCTGACAGGCCACCCCTACGCCGACCCGGTGCAGTACGTGTCGTACTTCCGCACCGGCGAGGCCATCCACTACATGCCCCGCGCCACCTACGGCTACCCCCAGAGCCTGGGGTGCGTGGAGATCCCGCTGGCCCCGGCCGCGGTGATCTGGCAGTACACCTACTACGGCAGCCTGGTCACGGTCACACCGGCGTAGGCAGCTCGGGGTCGAGCTGGCGCAGGAAGAGCGCACAGCGCTCCGCCTCGTCCGCCTCGCCGATCTCGGCCGCCGCCGCCCTCAGCGCTTCGAGCGACCGCAGGAACCCGCGGTTGGAGGGGTGGCGCCACCGCACGTAGCCCGACCCTCGCCAACCCGCCGCCCGCAGGGCGTCGAGGCCGCGGTGGTAGCCGACGCGGGCGAAGGCGTAGCGGTCGACGGCCGGCGCCTCGAGCTCGGCCAACGAGGCCCAGGCCTCCAGGCAACGCGGGTGGCGTGCCGCCACCGCCGAGAAAGCCGCACGTCGCTCCCCTGTCGGGGAAGTCTCGGCCGCCTCGAGCTGGGAGGCGACCGCAGGGTCGAGGTCGGGCAGGACCGTCTCGGGGGTGCCCCGGGTGAAGGCAACGTCACTCATGCCAGCATCCTGGCCAACCCCCGGCGTCGGCGCCAACCGGCCTCCCGAACGGGCGTGTCCGAGGGTTCCCGCAAACGGGTTGACGACGTCGGCACCCGACCGCCGGGCGCGACGGGTGCGTGTGGGTTTGCGTGAGCGTCAGGTGGGACGAACGGGCCCTGGCGCGGTGCGCACGACCGATGGTGGTGCGTCCCCGAACACATCGTCGGCGGAGCAGTCGCTCGCCGGCACTCCAGGCGTCGATGTGCCCCTCGTCTGTCGCCAGGGGTCACGACTAATTGCAACCGCGATGCGGCAATGCCCTCCGTCGGCTGCGCCGTGGAACTCTGTGGTGCGGTCAAGCGATTGGGCGGGCCCGCCGGCTCGGGAAAGCCGAAAAGTATCCGAATATGGTGTGCCGATCGACAAGGAGGGATCTCATGGCCAAGTACCTACTCGAAGTCAGCTACACCCTCGACGGCATAAAAGGGCTCAAGTCCGAGGGCGGCTCCACCCGCCTCGCAGCTGCTACCGAGGCAATTGAAGGGCTCGGCGGCAAGATCGACGCCTTCTACTTCGCCTTCGGCGACAGGGACGTGTTCGTCATCGCCGACTACCCGGACAACGTCTCAGTGGCCGCGGCAGCGATCGCCGTGAGCGCGGGCGGGGGGGCCAGGGTGAAGACCACCGTCCTTCTCACTCCCTCAGAGGTTGATGCGGCGACCTCCAAGAAGACGACCTATCGCCCACCGGGCGGGTAGCAAGCAACCGCACATCAGCAGGGCTCATCGGAGAGCCCCTCACGTCACGGATCGTGGCCTGAGAACACCCGACCCCCGCTCGAGCGTCAACGCTCTCTGCGCTCAGCACGCCATTGCGTTCTCGCGGCACCTTACGGACGCGCCCGACGCGGCGTTCGGGGTCGCTTTCAGCGACCGTCCCTGCCAGACGTACGCGACGTCCGCGAGTGCGAACCAACTCCACTCCCCCTACCATTCCCCCAGGGGGCTGGAGCAGGGACGGGCGGGATCGAATGAGCGAGGGGCGCGCGCGACCTGCGAGGAGGGGTATCCCACCTTGCCGCCACGAACTGGTGACCAGCAGCCGACAGTCGGTTGTCCTCGCCGGAACACAGCCGAATGGGATCTCCTAGAAGATGAACGGCACAAGCATTTTCGTGGCGCGTTTGTAGGCCACATAGGTGTCTGGGAACTGCTCGGTCATGAAGCGCTCCTCGACCGTCGCGCCATAGATGAAGTAGATGCCAGCCAAAGCCACGGCGATCAGCCACTGCCAGCTCAGCGCCAACGCGGTGCCGACGCCGGCGCACATGATGCCCGAATAGATCGGATGGCGGACCAGCTGGTAGGGGCCGCTGGTCACCAATTCGGGCTCCACCTTGCGCGTCATCGGGCTGCCCCAGTTCCGCCCGATGTGCATGCGGGCCCAGATCGCGAATCCCAACCCGAGCGTGAACAAGACGAGCCCGAGGACTGCGCGCCACGGATTCGAGTTGACCTCGTGGCTCCGAAAAGCTCCGATATGGATCAAGGCGATCACGAGGACAGCGATCACCAGCCTGATTCCCAGCTCGCGTGACCACGGGACGCGGCCCTTCTTCATGGAAAAGGCGGCCGCGAGCCAGTACAGCCAGAACGCTGCCCATCCGGCGGCGAAGACGAGCTCGACCGCTCTCATCGTGACTCAGACTGCCACAGCACCAGGAGCTCAAGATCGGGGTGAGAAGGGGTCTCGCGCCGAGGTCCACGTCCATAACCGCCGCGCTGGCCTAGTGTCTTGAGGCAGAGGTAGTTTTGCAATATGCGGCGAGGTTCTCCAGGATCTCGTCGGCGCTCTTCTTCCAGACGAACGGACGCGGGTTCTCGTTCCACGTATCGATCCACTCGTTGATCGACAGCTCGAGTTCTTTGGTCGAGCGATGCGTGCCACGTCGCAACCACTTGTTGGTGAGTTCCGCGAACCAGCGCTCCACCATGTTCATCCACGAGCTGTAGGTGGGCGTGAAGTGCAGGTGGAATCGGGGGTGGCGGAGCAACCAGCGGTGGATCTCTGGGGTCTTGTGGGTCGAGACGTTGTCGATGACCAAGTGCACGTCGAGGTCTTGGGGAACGCTGCGGTTGATCAGGTTCAAGAACTTGCGGAACTCGACGGCGCGGTGCCGCTCGGTCATGTCGGCGATGACCTTGCCCGAGGCCATGTCCAAGGCGGCGTAGAGGTTGGTGGTCCCTCCTCGGACGTAGTCGTGGGTGGCCCGCTCGGGTAACCCGGGTCGCAGCGGCAGGATCGGTGCGGTGCGATCGAGGGCCTGGACTTGGGTCTTCTCGTCCACGCACAGCACCAGGGCCGCGTCGGGTGGATTGACGTACAGCCCCACGATGTCACGCACTTTCTCGACGAACTGGGGATCCGGCGAGAGCTTGAAGGAGTCCACCAGATGGGGTTTCAATCCGAAGGCCCGCCAGATCCGGCTGATGGCCGACTGGCTCATCCCTTGTGCCTGGGCCATCGAGCGGGTCGACCAGTGCGTGGCGTCGGTCGGCGTCTCCTCCAGGGTCTTCACGATCACGGCCTCGACCTGCTCATCGGTGATCGTGCGCGGGACACCGGGTCGTGGCTCGTCGGAAAGTCCCTCCAACCGACGCTCGACGAACCGGCGTCGCCACTTCGACGCCGTCGGCTGGCTCACGCCGAGCCGTTCAGCCACTTGGGTATTGGTTGCACCCTGCGCACACAGCAACACGATGCGACACCGCAGTGCCAGCGCCTGCGCGCTCTTGGGACGTCTCGCCCAACGCTCGAGCGTCTCGCGCTCTTCGTCGGTGAGTACGACCTCCACCGTCGGCCTGCCCCGTCGTGCCATGACTGCCTCCCATCGTCGTCGATGACAGGCAGAACGCGCGGCAGTGCACCGAAATTCCTATTTCGGAAAGAAACTGCGACTCAGGACACTAGCTGGCCGGCACCCTGGTTGGGGCCATTGTTCGGGGCTACCCGCAGGACGTGTCTGGACGCTGTGCAACTGGGCAGGCTGGAAGCATGCCGATCTACGCCGCCTTTGTGAGAGTTAGAACTTCGAACATGGACGCCGTTGCCGCAGGCCGACCGCGAGGGACCCGTGACGCCGCCGCAGGTGTGCGGGTTGGGGATTTCGACGCCGGCGCCCTCTTCGAGGCGCTGGACCGTCAACGGTTGGAGAGGACACTGAGCTGGCGCCAGGTCGCCGACGCGATCTGGTCGCAATCCTGTGAGCTCAACGTCCGCCGAAACGACCACCCCGTCGCCGTCGAGACGATCAGAGGGATGCCGAGGCGGAACAACGTCTCTTGTCAGCATGCCCTGTTCATGCTGCGCTGGATCGGCCGAGCACCCGAGGACTTCATCGCACACCCCGTCGTGGGCAGCGCGGGGGTGGGACTCCCTGTCGCCGGACCGGACCGTCGACTGCGATGGAACCTGGGCGCGCTCTACAACGCGATGAACGCCCGTCGTCGCGACGAGGGCCTGACGTGGAAGGCGCTGGCGGACCTGCTGGGCTGCACCCAGAACCAGCTGACGGGCATCAAGACGGCACGCTTCGCCACCGGAATGCGCCTTGCCATGCGCATCACCCAGTGGCTGGCCCGTCCGGCCACTGAATTCATCTACGCGGCCCGATGGTAGGTGCCTCGATCCCGGCGCAAGGGGAACTCCGGGACGCACGTCGTGCCGTTACGCAGAGACATCCCCGTGTGGCTCGTCTCCAACCTTTCGCGCCACAAGCACCGGGATCACTCTGCTCGTGGCCATCTGGTACTCGGCATAGGGCGGGTAGGCAGCAACAGCCCGCTCCCACCAGAGTGCCTTTTCCTCACCGGTCACCTCGCGTGCGACGTAGTCGTGGGGTTCGGGACCGTCCTGGATCACCAGAGCGTCGGGGTTGACCTTGAGGTTGTAGTACCAAGAAGGGTTCGTCGGCATGCCACCCTGCGATGCGACAAGGGCGTACTCGCCCTCGTGCTCCACACGCATAAGGGCATGCTTTCGAACTTTGCCGCTCTTGTTACCCCGGGTGGTCAGCACGATGATCGGCAGTCCGGTGTCCAAGAGCGTATTGGCCCGTTCGCCTCCGGACGCCTCGTACTCCGCAACCTGCTCTCGGACCCAGTCCCACGAGCTCGGCTCATACTCACCTTCGATTGGCATTCCCCCATGGTATGCGGTCGCCATGTCGACTCCAGACTGTTCGAAGGCTGCGCCGCGCCTCTCACTTCGAAGTTCCCAGGTGGGGAGCCGGTCTGAAATCGCCCACCAGCCGCCCGGCAGTGGACTCTCAAGGACACTGTCATTGGTAGGTGACCCCAAACGACCGAGAGGCTCCGTCGGGAACGCGGTTGAGCTTCGCGGCTCACCTTCACGGAGCCTGAGCCGTCCTGTTGATGCGGTAGCGCAGCTCCGCTCCCTCCCCCGTCAACGTGAATCCCGCCTTCTCCAGGACCCGCTGTGACGCGATGTTGGTGCTGTCGGTGGTGGCCACGACGGCCCGCAGGTCAGAACGGGTCCACACCGCCGACACCAGTGCCGCCACTGCCTCCGTGGCGTAGCCAGCGCCCTGGCGGGACGGCACGATGCCGTAGCCGATTTCGACCACGCCGCTCTCCTGGGCATCGAACAGGCCGATGCCTCCCACAACCAGATCGCTGGATCGTTCGACGACCTGAAAATGACCCGACAGCTCTTGTTCCCTTCGGGGCGGGGGGAAACCATCTCGGCTCAGCATTCGGGCAACGACGACGTCTCCTGCATCCGGGAAGTCATCAGCCCACCCCGGAAGGCGCCGCCCTTCCACCGCGGACTGCACGGCATCCCACGGGATTGGCCGAATCCTCAGTCTCATGGTGGCGAACGACATTGGAGACGACATCATCACCAGCGAGTCTCCCCGCTGACCGGAGCGAACATCATGCACCGCCGTGTCGGGAGTCGTGGACGTCCTCGACCTCGACCGAACGCGTACCCGCAAGACGGGCCGCTAGGGGGATGTGTCCGAGGTCGACGGGCGAGGGGACGTCCCGAAACCACCGGCGCCGGGGAGTGCGCCTGCCGGCGGCAGGGGGACGCGTCATCGAATGATCACGACACCCTGTGAGGGAAGGGGTAGGAGCGTGATGACGTCCACCGAGGTACGCACGATCTTTCCCCGGTGGACACCCAACGACTGCCAGGTGCTAGGCCGTCCGCCTCGAGGCGAGGAGGCGCTCGAGAGGAGTGGAGAGCAAGAGAAGCAGAAGTGCCCACAGTCCAATGGCCTCCACGGACACCGCGAGCGCAAACGCCGTGGCCATGAGCACGGTCGTAGCGACCGCGGCATCGGTACTTAGGCGACCCGAGTGGGCACCGTCTTGCAGCTCGGGCCAGCGCACCACAGCCAGCTGTTGCATCAAGGCGGCGACCGCCGTGACCAGCATCGTTCCGATGTAGACGGCGTGCGCAGCACGACCACCATTCTTCGCCGAGCTGAGAAGTTCGGTGGGAAAAGGGAGGAAGACGATGCTGACGAGCCAGAGGAACACGCCACCGACCAGCAGCGAATTGTACGACTTCACGCTCTCATGCATCTGATGCTGCGCCCACCAAAACCTTCCGATCACCGCGAAACTCAAGACGAAGGCGAAGAGCTTGGTCTTGTTGTCGCTGAGGAATGCACCGACTCCGGTGCTGCCGATCGAACTGGCAGAGTCGACCAGAGGGAGTACGAGCAACGTAATGGCGATCGCCACCACCGCATCGCTGAAGTTCACCAACCGCCGAAAGCCCGCTTCGCTTCGCATGGTTCATTGTGTCAGGTCCCCTCCCCGCACCGATCCGAAGCACCTCCAAAGGTCGGCCACAGCATCCCCACAGGCAGAGCGGGTAGACCGCTGAGAGAAACAGGGAGGCCATCTCCCCCTGGACGGCCGCACAAAGGAGCAGTGATGGGCGAAGGTGAAGACGTGACGGTTCCTGGAACGGGCGGCGAAGCCGTCGCGCCTGCGACCGCCGAGACCCCGGCCACTCCCACCGGGCCCGGACCGTCGCCGGTCGGCGTCATGGGGGCACCCCCGGCCGCCCCTTCTGCCATGACGCCCCCGGCGGGCGGCACTCCCCCCACTCCTCCCTACGGCCCCGGCTACTACTACGCCGCCCCCTACCCCTGGGGTCCCCCACCGGGCGGCATCCCCTACCCGCCGGCCGCGCCCGCCGAGCGGCACACGCTCACCCTGGGCCGCCTCGCCGCCGTCCTCTTGGCCCTGGCGATCCTCCTCGTCGGCCTCGGGGTGGGCATCGGCATCGGGGCCGCCGTGTGGTCCGGTGGTCAGGGGCCGGTCTCGGCGCGCTTCCCTGGCCTCCGCGGCCCCACAGGGTCGATCCGGATCGGGACAGGGCAGCGGCTCCCCGCCACAGGCTCGGCCACACCGGGTCGGCCACGCATCGGCAACGGCGGGTTCGGCTTCGGGGGATTCGGCGGCACCACCGGCACGATCACCAAGGTGTCGGGCACGGCAGTCACGGTGAAGGAGGCCGACGGCTCCACCGTCACCGTCACCGTCCCCTCGTCGGCCAAGATCACCGTGACCAAGCCGGGCAGCACGTCGGACCTCGCCTCGGGCGCGTGCGTCAGGGTTGCCGGCGGCCGGACAGCGCCGGCCGCCACAGGGGGATCGTCGTCGGTCAAGGCACGGGCCGTGCAGGTGCTCCCCGCCGCCGACTGCTCGTCCTGAACCCCCGGGGCTAGACGATCGAGAGCAGCATGTAGACCATGACCGCCCCCATCGCCACCTCGCAGGCCGACGCCAGGCGGGGGGCGAGGAAGGGGACCGACCGCGTGCCGATCCGGGCGCGGGCGGTCGTGGTGGCGGTGACCAGCGTGCCGTCGACCGCCGTGGTGCTCACGTCGTCCCCGGCGTCGGCGACGGAGGGGTCGAGGGCGCCCACGCCCGGCCCTGCCCGACCGGCGTGGGCGACCCCGACCAGCAGGGCCACGGCCAGAAGGATGCTGAGCACGGGGAGGTGGTGGCCGCCGGACGACATGGCCGCCATGGCGCCGTCGGCTCGAGCGGTGCCCGGGCCCGTGCCGACGGCCAGCAGCATGTAGACCATGGCCAGGCTGGAGGCCACGTGGGTGGTCCGGTGGCCGAGGGAGGCCGACGCGTGCGTCGTGGCCGCCACGGCCCACGGCACCCGGCAGGCAAACCACACCGCCGAGCCCCCGAAGACCACGGCCCAGGCCTGTGCGGCGAAGGGGCTCAGGTGGCCGGTGAGCATGCCGGCCATGGACACCCCCATGGCCAGGTGGAAGGCGTCGACGTCACGCTCGCTCGGCCGGCCGGTGGCCGAGGCCACCGACAGCCGGCCCACCTCGACGGCGGCGACGGCGACCATGACCACGGCCAGGAGGTCGTCGAGCCAGGCCGGTCCCATCAGCGGGCCGGCCGTGCGAGCCGCGAGCTGTTCCAGACCACGAACCCCGAGGAGATGGCCATGGCCGCCGCGGCGATGAGCGGGTTCAGCAGGCCCAGGGCGGCCAGGGGGATGGCCGCCACGTTGTAGGCGAACGCCCACACCAGGTTGGCCCGGATGGTGGCCAGGGTCCGCCGGGCGAGCACGATGGCTGCGGGGACGATCCGCAGGTCGTCGCGCACGATGATGAGGTCGGCGGCGTTGATGGCCACATCGGTCCCCGACCCCACGGCCAGTCCGAGGTCGGCGGAGGCCAGCGCCGGGCCGTCGTTCACCCCGTCGCCCACCACCGCCACCGAACGGCCCTCGGCCCGCAGGCGCTGGACCAGCGCCACCTTCTCGGCCGGGAGGGCCCCGGCCACCACCTCTTCGATCCCCACGGCGTCGGCCACCGACCGGGCGGTGGCCGCGTTGTCACCGGTGAGCAGCAGGCAGCGCAACCCCAGGCCCTGCAGGCGTCGGACCGCCTCGGGGGCCGACGGACGGACCTCGTCGGAGAGGGCCACCGCCCCCGCCACCGCGCCGTCCACCCCGACCAGCACCACCGTGCGGCCCGCCTCCTCCCACCGGGTGCAGGCCGCGCCCAGCTCGGCCGAGGGCGCATCCCACCCGGCGAGCAGCTCGGGCCGGCCCACCAGCAGCCGGTGACCCTCCACCGCGCCGGCGGCGCCCAGGCCGGGCCGGGCCTCGAATCCCTCGACGGGGGGCAGGGGCCCGGCCTCCCGGCGGGCGGCGTCGGCCACGGCGCGGGCGATGGGGTGCTCGGAGGCCTGCTCGAGCGCCCCGGCCAAACGCAGCACCTGGTCTCGCCCGAACCCGGGACCGGCCGCCACCTCGGCCACGCCCATCCGCCCGGCGGTGAGCGTCCCGGTCTTGTCCAGGACCACCGTGTCGACCTGGCGCGACCGCTCGAGGGCCGGGTAGCCCTTGAAGAAGATGCCCTGGCGCGCCCCCTGGCCCGAGGCAACCATGAGGGCGGTCGGGGTGGCCAGCCCCAGCGCGCACGGGCAGGCGATGATGAGCACCGCCAGCGCGGCGCTGAAGGCCTGCTCGGCCCCCGCCCCCGACGCCAGCCACCCGACCAGGGTGCAGGCCGACATGGCCAGCACGGCGGGCACGAAGACCGACGAGATCCGGTCGGCCAGCCGCTGGACCGAGGCCTTCTCGTTCTGGGCGTCCTCCACCAGGCGCGCCATCTGGGCCAGCTGGGTGTCGGCCCCCACCCGGGTGGCCCGCACCACCAGGCGGCCGTCCACCGACACCGTGCCACCCGAGACGGCGTCGCCGGGGACCACCTCGACGGGGACCGACTCGCCGGTCATGGCGCTGCGGTCGAGGGCGGCCTGGCCGAAGACCACCTCGCCGTCGGTGGCCACCGTCTCGCCCGGGCGCACCACGAACCGCTGCCCCACCTCGAGCTGGTCCGCCGGCCGGCGGCGCTCGAAGCCGTCGGCGTCGAGCACCGACACCTCCTTGGCCCCCACCGCGGCCAGCGAGCGCAGCGCGTTGCCGGTGCGCCGCCTCGACCAGGCCTCGAAGAACCGGCCGGCCAGGAGGAAGGTGGTGACCCCGGCGGCCACGTCGAGGTAGATGGCGCCCCCCGAGGAGTGGGCGAGCTCGAACCCCACGGACTCGGCGCTGTGGCCCGCGTCGAGGGCGAAGATCGCGTAGAGCGACCAGGCGGTGGCCGCCGCCACCCCCATCGACACCAGGGTGTCCATGGTGAGCATGCCGTGACGGGCGTTACGCAGGGCCGCTCGGTGGAAGGGCCAGGCGCACCAGGTCACCACCGGCGCGGCCAGGACCACCAGCAGCCACTGCCAGCCGTCGAAGCGCACCGCGGGGTCGACGGAGAAGACGACCGAGAGGTCGCACAGCGGCATGAACAGGATCCCGGCCACCGCCAGGCGCTTGCCCAGGTAGCGGACCCGGCGGTCGGCCTCGGCCCGCTCCTCCCCGGCCCCGGCGAGCGCGGGGGCCAGGTGGGCGCCGTAGCCTGCGGCCTCCACCTCGGCCAGGACCAGGTCGACCGAAACGGCCCCCGACAGCTCCACCCGGGCCCGTTCGGTGGCGTAGTTCACCCGGGCGTCGACGCCGTCCAGGGCGTTCAGCCGCTGCTCGATCCGGGCCGCGCACGACCCGCAGGTCATCCCCTCGATGGCCAGCGAGATCTCGGTGCCTCGGGCCTGCGGGGCGTCGGCGAGCTGGACTGCGGTCACGTTCGAGGCTTCGCCGTTCGGTCGTGGGGGCCGGGGCCCACCGGGGTCAGCTGGCTGGGGCGGATCACCGTCGGGCCCATACTACGAGCGGTAGTCCGGCCCCACCATCTCCCCTGGTGCGGGCCACGCCCCTCCCGTGTCGGCCGGCGCTCCTCAGGTGAGCCGGGAGAGGGCCAGCGCCGTGGCTCCGAGCACCACCGCCCAGGCCGTCATCTTGAGGGCCCGCTCCAAGGGGACCAGCAGCGTGCGGTGGTCGAGCGGGAGCCGGCTGCCGTCGGCCAGCGTCACCGACCCGTCGACCCCCTGGGCCCGCCGGCGGAGCATCCGGGCCGGGGTGCTGAGGGCCCGCTGGGCCACCGACAGGCAGAAGGCGGCCAGGGCGGCGAAGACCGCGTCCCACGAGAGCCGGCCGGTCTGGGCGACGTAGGCCGTGAGCACCGGGAAGGCGCCCCAGCTGGCGGCGAAGCCGACGTCGTTGTGCACGATCCCGCCGGCCAGCTCGAAGTTGTAGCCGACCACCAGCAGCGGTCCCACCACCACGAAGGGCACGAGCGGCCACCCCACCTCGACCACCCC
The DNA here is from genome assembly GCA_052145775.1 of Acidimicrobiales bacterium. Lineage (GTDB taxonomy): Bacteria > Actinomycetota > Acidimicrobiia > Acidimicrobiales > RAAP-2 > CAVYPR01. Next base: position 29,919 of record JBKQNY010000094.1, on the reverse strand, counting down.
GGCGATGCCCAGGGCGAGGGCCCCGCCGATCCCGACCACGGCCACGGCCACCAGGGCCCCCGAGGGGATGGCCGTGCGCAGGGGTCGGTCGTGGAGCTCGTCGAGGGCGTGTGCGGCCAGCCCCACCGCCCCGAAGAAGGCCAGCAGGGTGGCCACGAGGTAGGTGACGTCGATGGTCGGGGCCAGGCAGGCGCCGAAGACGACGTAGGCGAGGATCCACGCCGTGTACGGCGGGTGCAGCAGCGTCCACCAGTCGCCGATCCCCCCCGACCCCGCGGCGTAGAAGGCGGGCCTCGGCGCGTGCGCCGGGCCTCCGGGCGCCGGCGCCGCACCCTCACCCACCGGCCCGCCGTCCCCACATGACCAGGCCGCCCCCCAGGCTCATCCGCCGGTAGGAGACGTCGCAGAACCCCGCCTCCCGCCACAGCTCCACCGTGGCGGGGATCGGCAGCCGGTGATAGAGGTCGTGGATGCTCGGGCCGAGGAACCGCCCGACCTCGTACCACTCCCTGCCCCCGGTCGCGAGCCCCGCCACCGGCAGCACCGCCCTGGTGTAGAGCCACCAGGCGCTCCACCAGAACGGGTTGTCGGGCTCACCGAACTCGAGGCTGGCCACCGGTGCGCCCGGCCGCACCACCCGGGCCAGCTCGGACAGGGTGGCCAGGGGGTCGGCCACGTAGCGCAGGAGGTAGGTGAAGGTGAGGCCGTCGAAGGTGGCGTCGCCGAAGGGCAGCTGCTCGGCCCGCCCGGCCGTCAGCTGGATCCGACCGGCCATCGACCGCCGGGCCACGTTCTGTTTCCCGACCCCGAGCATGGCCGGGGTGAGGTCGACGCCCACGATCCGCGCCGCCGAGCGGTCGGCCAGCTGCAGGGCCACCCCGGCCGTGCCCGAGGCCACGTCGAGCACGAGGGAGGGCCGGCCCTCCACCACGTGGCCGACCATCTCGGTGCGCCAGCGCCCGTTCTGGCCGAACGAGAGCAGCTCGGCCAGGCGGTCGTAGCGGGTGGGGAGTGTGGAGAAGAGCTCTTGGGCGAACCGGTTGGGATCCTGGTCCTGCGACGTCTTCATGGCGCCTCCCGCCGGCAAGCTATCACCCGTTGGCGCGACCTCCCGGTGGAGGGCTTCGCCCGCACCGGTCCCCGAGCGGTTGTCGGCGGGTGCCGCCACCTCTAGCGTGGCCGGGGCGTCACGGCGCCGGTGATGGGGACCGTCCGGCCAACCGCACGGGCACCGTCGTGCGGCGTGCGACCCGCGCCGCGGTGCACAACGGCGCGTCCCGCGGCGGGCACGGCGCGCCGAGGGCGCGCCCGGCACCGACGAGAAGAGGGAGGGACGGGGTGAAAGCCAAGGAGACCTGGACCTACATCCATGCCGAGCGGGCCGCCATGGCCGACACCTGGGCCGGACTGTCCGCCGACCAGTGGGTCGCCAAGTCGTGGTGCGAGGGGTGGACGGTGCAGATGACGGCCGGACACGTGCTGGCGGCGGCCGAGCAGACCCCGCTCAACTTCTACAAGGAGCTGCTCGCCGCCGGCATGAAGTTCGACGTCTTCACGGCGCGGGGAGCCGAGCGCCTGGCCGCCGTCGGCCCCGAGGAGCTGGTGCGCCGGCTGCGGGCCCGCACCTCGACCACGAACCACCCCCCGGCGCCGGTGGTGGCCATGCTCGGGGAGATCGTCGTCCACGGCGAGGACATCCGCCGACCCCTCGGCCTCCACCACGAGGTCCCCGAGGGGGCCCTGGTGGCCGTGGCCGACAGCTGGAAGAAGACGAACCTGCTCATCGGGGCCAAGCGCCGCATCGCCGGGTTGTCGCTGCGGGCCACCGACACCGGCTGGTCCACCGGCGACGGTCCCGAGGTGGCCGGCCCGATGGTCTCGCTCCTCCTGGCCATGGGGGGCCGCAGGGGCGCCCACGCCGACCTCAGCGGCGACGGCCTGGCCCTCTTCGCCGCCCGCGCCTGAGGCCGGGCAGACCGCTCACCCGAAGGCCGGCTCCTCGCCGATGACCCCGAGGGCCCGCAGCTCGGACCGGCGCCCCTCCCCGATCCCCAGCTCGCCCAGGACCTCGTCGTTGTGCTGGCCCAGCAACGGGGCCGGGGTTCGCACCCAGCGTGCCGCCCCCTCCAGCCGGAAGGGCAGACCAGGGACGCGGTGGCGCCCGGTGACCGGGTGGTCCTCGGGCTCGAAGAGGCCGCGGTGGACCACCTGGGGGTTCTGGGCGCCTTCGGTCGGCGCCACCACCGCCGCGGCGGGGACGCCGGCCGCCGCCAGCCGGTCGGCCAGCTCGGCTGCGTCGACATCCGCACAGCGCGCCGCCAGCCATCGGTCGAGGCTCTCCCCGCCGTCGCGTCCCGCCGGCGGTGACTCGCCGTCGGCGTCCCCGGCGGGAATGGCCCCGCCGAGCACCTCTTCGAGGCGCCGGCGCTCGGCGTCGTCCCGCACGGTGACGGCGATCCAGCTGTCGTCGCCGGCACAGCGGTAGACGCCCTGGGCGACGGCGTCGTCCCGGCTCTTGTTGCCGCGCCGGTCGCCGGGGACACCGGTCAGCTGCCGGGCGATCGGTGCGGCGGCGGCCACGTTGAGCACCGCCTCGATCATCGTCGCCTCGACCAGGTGGCCCCGCCCCGATCGGTCGCGCTCGGCCAGAGCCACCATGCCGGCGAAGGCGGCGTGGAGGGCGGCCACGGGGTCCCCGGTCCCGCCCACCAGCACCGGCGGCCCGTCGGCCCAGCCGGTCGCCGCGGCCAGCCCGCTCACCGCCTCCATGGTCTGGGCGAACCCGGGCCGGTCGCGCCAGGGGCCGTCCAGGCCGAAGGCCGGCATGCGCACCAGGCTGAGGCGGGGGTTGAGGTCCTCGAGGCGCTCCCAGTCCAGGCCGAACTGGCCCATCACCCGCGGGGTGAAATTCTCGAACGCCAGGTCGGCCCGGGCCAGCAGGGCCAGTACCACCTCGATCCCCTCGGGCCGGCTGAGGTCGACGGTGACGCCGCGCTTGTTGGTGTTGACGGCGTGGGCCAGGGGCCCCCACTCCCACCACTTCGGGTCGCCGGGGATCTTGGGCCCGGCGAAGCGGATCTGGTCGGGCCGCACCGTCGACTCCACCTTGACCACGTCGGCCCCCAGGCACGCCAACAACTGGGTCGCACCGGGGCCGGCCCACCAGGCGGTGAGGTCGACCACCCGGACCCCCTCGAGGGGCAGCCGGCCCGGCGGGCCGACGGGACGGGGGGGACGCTGCGGCCAGTCGACCTCCCCGTCGTGTTGGCCGGGCCGCGGCACCGGGCCGAACGGGCGGGGGTCGAGGCCGTGCAGGCGGTAGGGGATGCGGGGCTGGCGGAACCCTCCCGACGGGTTGTCGACGAAGACGCCGCGCTCGGCGAAGTGGCCGAAGGTGAGGACCGACCCGTCGTCGAGGACCGGGGCCACCGGGATCCGCAGGAGCGCCGCCTCCTCGACCACCTGCTCGGTGGTGCGCGTGCGGGTGTAGCCCTCGGTCACCTCGGCGAACTCCCGGCGGTTCTTGAAGCGGGCGAGGTGGCGGGCGAACCGCCGGTCCGACGCCAGCTCGGTCCGGCCCAGCAGGGTGCAGAGGTCGGCGAACTGTTGGGGGGTGTTGGTGGTGAAGTTGACCCAGCCGTCGGCCGTCGGTTCGACCGAGGGGACCTCCAGGCGGCGCTCGGCGGCCGCCGCGGCCGGCCTCCCGCAGGCCGCGGCGAACTCGGCGAAGACAGACGGGAACGTCACCATGCCGATGGCCATGCAGTCGAGCACCGAGACGTCGACGTGGTCGCCCCGCCCGGTGCGCGCCGCCCCCATCCAGGCCGCCGCCGCACCGGCGGCGGCGTAGGAGCCGGCCAGCCACTCCCCCAGCCTCCCCCCGGCCGACAGGGGCTCCTCGCCGGGGATCCCGCGGCTCCCCGTCGACCCGCAGGCGGCCTGGAGGACGAACTCGGTGCACGGCCGTCCGGCCCACGGGCCGTCGAGGCCCACGTCGGTGATGGTGACGACCACCTGGCCCGGCCGCCGGCGGCGGGCCCCGGCGACGTCGAACCCCGCACCGGCCACGACGACGTCGGCCGCCTCGGCCAGCGGTCGCTCCCGCCCGGCGGTCACCGAACGCTTGGAGGTGTGCAGGAACTCGAAGAGCCCCGGCGACCCGTCGCGCCGCTCGGCCCGCCCCCCGGGCGGCTCGACGACCACCACGTCGGCGCCGGCGTCGGCCAGCAGCTTGGTGGCGTAGGCGCCGGCGACCCCGCCGGCGAGGTCGAGCACCCGGACGCCGTCGAGCATCATCGCTCCCCGGCGACGAGCCGTCCGGCGGCGGCCACCGGGCTCACCGCGGGGTCCCCACCGGCGGGGTCACGCGGTAGAGGCGGGCGGCGTTCTCCCCCATCACCGCCCGCCGGTCCCCCTCTCCCACGTCGGCCAGGACGGCCGCCGCGTACCCGAGGGCATCGGGGTAGAGGCAGGTGGGATGGGGGTAGTCGGTCTCGAACATGAGCCGGTCCCAACCGAGCGCCTCGGCCGCCTGGGCCACGCCTGTGCGCTCGAACCAGAAGCAGGCGTGGAACTGCCGGCGGAAGTACTCCGACGGCGAAAGCTCCAAGTGCGCGGTCCCCGCGGGTCCGATCTCTGCCAGCTGGTAGTCGAGGGCGGCGAGCAGGAACGGGATCCAGCCCACCCCGCTCTCGACGGTCACCAGCTGCAGGTCGGGGTGGCGGTCGAGGACCCCCGCGTAGATGAGGTTGGCCACCACCCCGGCGTTGTTGAGGTAGAGCATGGCCGAGCCCAGACCCAGCCGGCACTCCGGGGTGAGCGACGGCCAGGAGACCGACCCGAACCACTCCATGGCCGAGTCGCTGGCCCCGATGTGGAAGTTGACCGGCAGCCCGTGCCCCGCCGCCGACTCCCAGACGGGGTCCCAGTAGGCGGATCCCAGGTCGGGCAAGCCGTGGTCCTGCGGCGAGGAGGTGGCGTTCAGGCCGTGCAGGCCCAGCCCGGCGATGCGCTCCACCTCGGCCACGGCCACCTCGGCGTCCCAGGAGGGCACCACCCCCATCGGCAGCAGCCGGCCGCCGGACTCCTCCTGGATGCCGGCCATGGCGTCGTTGTAGATCTCGACGGCCAGGCGCCGGAGGTCGGTGTCGGCCACCGCGGCGAACCGCTGCCCGCCGAAGCCGACGGTGTTCGGGTAGACCACGTGGGCCCACACCCCCTGCTCGTCCATCATGGCCAGGCGGTCGGGAACCGAGTAAGCGCCGGGATGGACGTCGTCGATGCTCCAGCGCATGAAGGCGGTGCCCGGCACCTTGGCGCCGGCGCGGTCGACCACCCCCGACGCCCCCGCCCGCTGCAGCACCACCCCGTCGCAGACCCAGGTGGGCCAGCCGCCCACCTCCACCACCTTGGGCAGCCGGTCGCGCCAGCGCGCCGGTGCCCTCGAGGACCACAGGTCGTGCGGCTCGGTCAGGTGGGTGTCGGCGTCGATGACGCACAGGCCGTCGAAGACGCCGTTGCTCATCGTCGCGCGTTCCGTGGCGCCATGACCCGACGATGGTAACCCCCCGCGGACCCGACGCCGCGGGCCGCGACGTGGCCCGAGGGACCCACCGGGCCTACATTTCGGCGATGAGGCCAACGACCCCGCCGGCCCGCACGCGCCGCCGGCACCGGCTCGCCGTCGGCGCGGTGGTCGCCCTCTCGCTGGGGCTGGCCGGCTGCGCGGCCTCCTCCCCGGCGACCCTGCCCGTGACCGTGCGGTCGTCGCAGGGCCCGGTCCTCTCGGGTGCCACCTGCCGCCCGTCGGGCGTCGCCGACCGCGTCGTCGCCTCGGGCGGGGTCGCGTCGCCGCCGGCCCACGACCTCACCCTCGGCCTGGCCGTCTACAGCCCGGCCGGGTCGCCCCTCGACCTGGAGGGGTCGTCGCACACCGGGTCACTGGCCGCGGGCGGGCGGCGCTGGCGGGTCGAGGCGCGCATCGTGGGGGGGTTCCCCGCGAGCCGGTGCGTCGTCACCGTGACGCGCGCAGAGACGCTCCGGACGTTCCGGGTGACCACATCGTCCATGACGCCGACCGCCGGTCCCGGGGACTCCGTCATCGTCGCCGACTCCGGCGAGCCGGCTCCCAGGACCGGCGACGTCGTGGCCTACCACCCCCCGCCCGGGGCGACCTGCGCCGGTGCGGGCACCGTCGCCCTGGGCCGGGTCGTCGGCCTCCCCGGCCAGACCGTCGAGGGGGAACACGGCTCGGTGCTGGTCGACGGCCGGCCGCTGGCCGAGCCGTGGCTGGCCGGCTCGTCCGCCGCCACCACCGGGGTGTTCGGGCCGGTCACCGTCCCCGACGGCGACTACTACCTCCTGGGCGACGACCGCGCCCACGCCTGCGACAGCCGCCAGCTCGGTCCGCTGCCCGGCGCCGATCTGGTGGGTGCCGTGGTGCGGACCGTGCCCGGCCACCCGGCGTCGGGCTCTCCCACATCGCGCCCTGCGCCGACGGCGTCGACACCGGCCTTCACAACATGACGGCACAAGGTGGGGGCCCGGCACGCCGCCGGCCCTACTTGGTCGGCGTCGTGGCCCCGATCGACGAGTAGGGCAGCGCCCCGGCAGGCGCCGCCACCATCACCTTCTGGTGCCAGCGGCTGAACGTCCATGTGAGGCTGAGCCGGGTCCCGTCCGTCCCGACCGCCGCGCCGGTCATCGACTGCGGGAGCGAGCTGCTCTTGGTGACGACCAGCGCCGCCGCGCCCACCGAGGGCTTTCCCTTCCCGGCGAAGAGGGCCCCCAGGACGCGCGTGGCCGGCGGCGAGGACCCGGTGATGTCCTGGCTGCTGGTGGGCACGAAGGTGTCCGTCAGCTGCGAGATGTTCGACGACGTCGTGATGCCGGCGGCGAATGTCTTGTAGGCGCCCTGGCCCTTGTGAATGGCGACCCAGCGGTCGACGACCGCGGCGGCCTTGCCGGTGGGCACGCCGAGCTGGTCGATCACCGCCGCCCGGTTGCCCCGGAAGTAGACGACTCCCGAGACGAGGCGCAGGTCGAAGACGTCCAGCCCGGCCTTGCCCCGCGCTGTGATGGTCTGGCGCCCGCTGTCCGGCGCGGCGTCACCGCGGATTCTGTTGATCGAGCCGTCGTTTGTCGAGATCTCGACGTAGTGGAAAGTGCCGGCCTGCTCGGCCGCGGCCGTGGACGACTTCACCAGTCCCACGGCCGCTGTCTTGGGGCTCGCCGGGGCGAGCAGCGCCCCGATGGCGAACCCCACCCCGATCACGACCACGACCACCAGGGCGATCAGCAGGCCGCGCCGTGCCGAGCGGCTGCGGTCCTCCTGGCTGCGGACAACCACCGTGCCGGGGGGCATCTGCGGGGTCTGCCAGCCCTGGGGCTCGGACTGGTAGAGGCCCGAGGCGTAGGGGGGGATGTAGGGGGCGCTGGTGGGTCCGCCCGCGGCGTAGGGGCCGAGGTGGGGGTCGGCCCCCGGCGGCAGCCAGTTCCCCGCCGGCGGAGAGGGGGGCGGATAGGAGGGTTGGGCGTAGGGGTTGGGCGCGGCGTAGGCGCCCGTCGGCCCGTACGGGGGTGCGCCGTAGGTGGGGGGTGGCGCGTAGCCCCCCGGGGCCGCGTAGGCCGGGATCGGCGGCGGGCCGGCGCTCGGGTAGGGGGCGGTCGGGGGCCCGGCGCCCGGGCCCGGCTCCGGCGCGCCCCCCGTGCCGGGGACGTGGCCCCCCGCCGGCCCTTGCTCTTCGCCGTCACCTCGCGCCGCGTCGTCCATGGTCGAAGCGTAGGCCGCCGTCACGCCGTGGCGGACGCGGGCAGGCGGCGTCGCGACAGGCCAGTGGGAGGTGCGATCGGCCTCACTAGGATCCTCAGAGCACCCATCGGGAGGCCCCTTGCGCAGCGGATACGACGTCGTGGTGGTGGGCGGGGGTCTCGTCGGCACGTCGCTCGCCTACGAGCTCGCCTGCCGGGGGGCGGCGGTGGCCCTCCTCGACCGCGCCGACCCGGGCCGGGCCAGCGACGCCGGGGCGGGGATCCTCTCCCCGGAGACCACCTGGCGGACCGACGCGGTGTGGTTCCCGTTCGCCGCCGAGGCGGGAGCCCACTACCCGGGGCTCGTCGAGCGGCTGGCCGGCGACGGGGCGCCCGACCCCGGCTACGCCCGCACGGGCCTGCTCTCGGTCTCGCTCTCCGAGGGCGACGAGCCGTGGTTCGAGAACCTCGCCCGCCACGCCCTCGAGCGAGCCCCCGACGACGTGGCCGAGGTCCCCGTGACCGAGGCCAGGGCGCGCCTGCCCGTCCTGGGTCACCTCCGACGAGCGCTCTTCAACCGGGCGGCGGCGCGGATCGACGGCCGCGCCCTCACCGCCTCGCTCCGCCACGGCTGTGGCGCCCGCGGGGTCGAGGTGCTCGCCGCCGGCGCGCTGGGCCTGGACACCTCGGGTGACCGGGCCACCGGCGTCCGGACGGCCGAGGGCGCCGTGGCCGCCGACGCGGTGGTGGTGGCCGCCGGGGCCTGGACCCCCGCCGTGGCCGAGTGGCTCTCGGTCTCCCTCCCCGTGCGGCCGGTCAAGGGGCAGATCGTGCACCTCCGGGTGGACGACCCCGCCCGGGACCCCGGGAACTGGCCCATCGCCCAGCCGGTCCTCGGCCACTACCTCGTGCCGTGGCCGGACCGGCGCGTGGCCTGCGGGGGGACCTTCGAGGACCGCCAGGCCTTCGACCCCCGACCCACCGCGGCCGGCACCCACGAGCTGCTGCGCGAGTGCCTCAAGCTCGCCCCGGGCCTGGCCGAGGCCGCGCTGATCGAGGTGCGCGTCGGCTTCCGTCCCTGCACGCCCGACGACCTGCCGCTGCTGGGACCGGTACCGGGGTGGCGGAACGTCCACGTCGACACCGGCCACGGTGCCGAGGGGCTGCTGGCCGGGCCCTACAGCGGCGCCGTGGTGGCGGCCGAGGTGCTCGGCGACGAGCGCTCGCTCACCGCCGCCGCCCGCCGGGCGCTCGAGGCCTTCTCCCCCGGCCGCCTCCCGGCGTGACGGCCCCGACCGTCCACCGCACCGGGCCAGGGCGGGCACCGCGCCCGGGACCCGGCACCGGCGGGAGCCGGCGTTGGTAGAGGGGGCCGAGGCGCGCTATCTGCGCCAGTTCTACGCGGCCTACCAGGACCCCGCCTGCGCCGTCCTGGAGGGCCTCCACCCGGCAACCCACGCGCTGCGCTTCGGCGGGGCGCTCGAGGCGGCGATCACCTTTGACCGCGACCGTCTGCTGGCCATCGCCGAGCGGCTGGCCCCCGACGTCATCGCGCCGATCGAGGCCCATCTCGAGGTCGTCGGGCGCGAGCTGTTCGCGAAGCTGTGCCGCCGCAAGCTCACCAGCCCGCTGCTCTCCATCGCCGGACGGCCCCGCCAGGACATCGCCCGTTCCCTCGCTCCGACCGGCCGGCCGGTGCTCTACCTCGAGAACCCCCGCAACCCGGGGAACGTGGGCGCCGTCATCCGGGTGGCCGCCGCCGCCGGGGTCGAGGCGGTGCTCGTCTCGGGCACCGTTGACCCCTGGTCGCCCCTGGTCCTGCGCAGCGGGGCCGGCCTGCAGTTCGCCATCCCCGTGGCCAACACCGCGCTCCCCACCGACACGACGCGTCCGATCGTGACGGTGGACCCCCGCGGCGAGCCGATCGCCGCCGCCGAGCTCGACCCCGACTCGATCCTGGTGGTCGGGGGCGAACGCTACGGGATCTCGGCGGAGGTGCGTGAGCTGGCCACCCGGTCGGTGGCGGTCCCCATGCGCCCGGGGGTGGCCAGCCTCAACCTCGCCACCGCGGTCTCCGCCGTGCTCTTCTCCTGGAAGGCGGCCGCCCAGGCCCGTACCGGGTCCGGCCCGTGGTGAGCGCGCCGTAGGAGGTACGACGGCGGCGAGGCGGCCCGACCGCGCCGGTCACGCTGCGCCGGCCCAGCGGCGCGGTCAGGACGCCGGCGGCTGGGCGGCGCCGGGCCCCAGGCGGGTGCGCAGGTCGGCCTCGTAGTCGCGTACGGCGGCGCCGGCGTGCTGCTCCTTCAGCGCCTCGAGCGTGGGATAGCCGGCGTCGCGCTCGGCGTCCCACTCGTCGGCGAACCTCCCGCTCTCGATGTCCTCGGTGAGTGACCGCATGGTCGAGAGCAGGTCCAGGTGGTCGTAGCGGCCGCGGCGGCTCAGCTGGCCGTACTGGCTGGTGGGCGAGTGGAACTCGGACTGGACGGCGAAGCCGACCTCGCGCAGCAGGCGGTAGGTGCGCTCGACCTCCCCCGAGAGCACCAGCTCGGTGATGACCGCCTCGAGCGGGATACCGTGCTCGAGCATCGTCTGGAGGAAAGCCGAGCTCACCGCGGTGAGCGCCGGCGAGAGCACCTGCTCGACGCCGAGGTCGAGCACGGCCTCCTGCATTGCCGTGAGCTCGATGCCGCCCTGCCGCAGGCCGCCGATGGCTCGGGCCACGGCGAGGACACGTGTGCGGGCCCGCCCGGTCACGTCGGCGTGGACCCCCACGGCCGTGATGAACCCCTCCCCCTCCTCGTAGCAGCGCCGAACCTCGGGCCCCAGCATCCGGGGCGCCACCAGCCCGGCGTCGCCCGGGGGCGCCAAGCGGCCGAAGGCGAGGTTGTAGCCGCTGGCCACGATCACGCACGAGCGCGGGCCGGGCACCAGCGGCAGCGCGGGCACCACGTCGTCGGGCACCAGCAGGCAGACCACATCGGCGTCGTTCGCCGCCTCGAGGTCGTGCACCTCGAACCCGTCGGACTGCGCCTGCTGGCGCGTGGCGTCGCGCCGCACGCAGACCAGGGGTGCCAACCCGCTGTCCCGCAGGTTGAGGGCCCACGAGCGCCCCTGGTTGCCGTAGCCGACGACGGCGAGCGTGTCTGTGTCCAGGGCTCGGAGGTCGGCGTCGCGTTCGTAGTAGATGGTGGTCACCGGCCCATTATGGCCCCCGCCGTCGACGGCCCGAGGGCCCGCGCTCGGGCGGGCGGCGGCCGCCCCCCGGCCTCAGGCCGCAGGTCCCCCCGACGTCGCGCGGGGTGCGGGGTCCGCCTCCCCGTCGGGCGCGGGAGCTGACAGCCGCCTCCTGAAGACGTGCAGCGACCAGCCCTGGTAGATGAGCACGATCGGGAAGAAGATGACCGCCACCACCGTCATGACGGTGAGGGTATAGGTGGGGCTGGCGGTCCCGGCGATGGTCAGGTTGTAGGCGTGGTTGGTGCTCGACACCATGACATTGGGGAACAGCTCGGCGAAGATGCTGGCCACCGTGGCGCCGGTGCCGACCGCCGCCGCGGTGAACATCCAGCCCTCGACCTCCCTCGACCCTGCCACCAGTGCGGCGGCGATGACGGCCAGCATGGCGAGCACCTCGAGGGGGTTGGGGAAGAACCCCTTCCCGAGCCCTACGTGGGTCCAGGTGAGCAGGCCGAAGACCGTGAGCACGGCGACGCCGCTGATCGGTCGCGACCACCGGTTGGCCCGTTCGCGCAGCGCGCCGGTCGTCTTGATGCAGAGGTAGGCGACGCCCATGAGGAGCGAGAGCGAGAGCAGGGTGATGCCGCACCACAGGCCGTAGGGGACGAGGAGGTCGAAGAAGTTGCCGGTGTAGTTGCCCGCCTTGTCGATCGGCAGCCCGTGCAGCAGGTCGCCCAGGGCCACGCCGAGCAGGAGCGGGACGAGGGCGCTGCCCACCGCCATGGCCCACGACCACGTCGTCCGCCACCTGGGGTCGTCGATCTTGCGCCGGTACTCCAAGGAGAGCCCGCGGGCGATGAGGGCCACCAGCACGACCACCACGGCCAGGTACAGCGACGAGATCATGGTGGCGTACCAGGCCGGGAAGGCGGCGAAGATCACGGCCCCGGCCACGATCAGCCACACCTCGTTGCCGTCCCAGATCGGGCCGATGCTGTTGATGAGGACGCGCCGCTCGCCTTCGCTGCGGGGCATGAACCGCTGCAGCATGCCGACGCCGAAGTCGAACCCTTCGAGGATGAAGAAGCCGATCCAGAAGACGGCGTCGATGATGAACCAGAGCCGCTCCAGGGTCATGGCGTCCTCCTAGTAGACGAGCTCGAGCTCACGCTCGTCCTCCTCTGCTCCGGCCCCGGGCTCGCCCCCCGTCCCCGGCGGCCCGGGCTCTCCCTCGCCGAGGTGCTTGCGGCCGTAGTGCACCATCAGGTACCCGTCGGCCACGCCGAGCACCACGTACAGCGCGGCGAAGACGACAATGCTGATCCACACGTCGACGGCGGTCACCGAGGGCGAGACCCCGGCGGACGTCTTCATGAGTCCCTGGACGATCCAGGGCTGCCGTCCGCTCTCGGTCAGCAGCCAGCCCGCGGTGTTCATGACGAACGGCGTGATGACCGCCCAGGTGGCGACGAGGAGGAACCACTTCGAGTGCTCCAGTCGTCGGCGGTGGAGCAACCAGAGGCCCCACAACGCCAGCAGGAAGACCAGTCCGCCGAGGTACGCCATGACCCGCATCGACCAGTACTGGATGAACACGTTGGGGACGTATGTCCCGGGGCCGTACTTCTGCACGTACTCGGCCTGCAGCTGGTTCAGGCCGACGACCTTGCCGTTCCACGAGTTGGTGGCCAGCAGCGACAGCACGTGCGGGACCGAGACGATCTGCGTCGGCGTCTTGTCGTCCTTGCCACCGCCGATCTGGAACAGCGAGAAGCTGCAGGGCTGACAGGTTGTCCACTGGGCCTCGGCCGCGGCGATCTTCATCGGCTGGTACTTCGCCTCGATCACGCCCAGCTCGCTGCCGACGAAGAGGATCAAGATGGCGGCGGGGACCAGCACCACCATCGACGCCGTGGCCGCCCGGCGGAACGATTCCACCTCCCGCCCGCGGCGGAGCTGCCAGGCGGCGATGGACAACATGACCAGCGAGCCGGTGACCAACGACGCCAGCAGGACGTGGACGTAACCCCACAGGAAGACCGGGTTGGTGAAGAGGGCCCAGATGTCGTTCAACTCCGGTTTGCCGTGGACCATGACGTAGCCCACGGGGTGCTGCATCCACGAGTTGGCCATCATGATGAAGGCCGCCGACACCGCGGTGCCCAGCGACACCATCCAGATGCACGCCAGGTGCGACCGTCTCGAGAGGCGGTTCCACCCGAAGATCCACAGGCCGAGGAAGGTCGACTCCAAGAAGAAGGCCAACAGCCCCTCCATGGCCAGCGGCCCGCCGAAGACGTTGCCCACCTCCTTGGAGTAGGCGGACCAGTTCATTCCGAACTCGAACTCCATGACGAGGCCGGTCACCACGCCGATGGCCACGTTGATCAGCAAGAGGGGCCCGAAGAAGTGCGCCAGGCGGCGGTACTCGTCCTTGCCCGTCCGATACCAGATGGTCTGGAGGATCGCCACCAAGAAGCTGAGGCCGATGGTGATGGGGACGAAGAGGAAGTGGTAGATCGTCGTGATCGAGAACTGCCAACGAGACAGATCCAGGGTCATGGCGTCGCCTCCCCCCCGAAGGCTATGTGCCCTGCCTCGGCCGGGGTAGGACCATTGGTCACATCATTGGCGCCGGCTCCGGGGGGCGCCCCAGCGCCGCCCGTTCGGCCCGCCACAAGGTGGCGTAGCGGCCGTCCGAGGCCAGGAGGTGGGCGTGGGTGCCGCGCTCGACCACCCGGCCGCCGTCGAGGAGGACGATCTCATCGACTGCTTCGAGGCCGAGGAGCCGGTGGGTCACCAGGATCGTCGAGCGCGCCCGGGTAAGCGTCAGCAGGTCGGCCGTCAGGGCGTCGGCGGCGGCCGTGTCGAGGTGCTCGGTCGGTTCGTCCAGCACGAGCAGGTCGAACCGGGCCAGGAGCGCTCGGGCCACGACGATCCTGCGCCGCTGGCCGCCCGAAAGGCGGCTGCCGGCCGGGCCGACGTCGGTCTCCAGGCCTTGGGGGAGGCCGTCCAGCCATTCGAGCAGTCCCACCCGCCCCAGGACCTCCCGCAGCTCCTCCCCGCCGGCGTCGCGGCGCCCCACTCGCAGGTTCTGGGCGACGGTCGTGTCGAAGAGGTGCGCGTCCTGGGCCACGTACCCCACGGCGGTGCGGACGTCGTCGCCGGCCAGCCGGTCCAGCTCGACGTCCCCCAGCCGGACCGAGCCGTGCTCGTAGGGGAGGAAGCGCAGGCACACGTAGGCCAGCGACGACTTCCCGGCCCCGCTGGGGCCCACCACGGCCACCCGGTGGCCGGGCGGCACCGAGAGGCTGACGTCGGCCACGGCCGGCTCCCGGGCCCCTGGATAGCGGGCCGACACGGCGTCTGACTCGAGCGAACGGGGGGACGCGGGGAGCGGGAGGGGCTCGACCGGTTCGGCCACCGGCGCCGAGGCGTCCATGACCCCGAAGAGCCGACGGGCGGACCGGCGGCACCGCTGGAGGGCCTGGGTGGCGGAAGGCAGCGGTGCCACCAGCTCGAAGGCCGCCAAGGGCACCAGAGCCACCGCCGCCAGCCAGACTCCGCCGAGCCGACCAGCATGCACGGCGGCGACGCCCAGCACCAGGCCGGCCCACATTGCGGTGCCGGCCAGCAGGGTGGCCAGCCCGAGGCCGACCCCGGTGGTGCCGGCCGAGCCGGCGGCCAGGCGGGACAGCTCGGCGTCGGCCGAGCGGACCCGGGCCAGTTGGGGCCCGATGGCGCCGTAGGCGACGAGGTCGGGGGCGCCCTCGATGAGGTCCACGACGGTCGTCGTGAGCTCGCCCCGGGCCCCGGCCTGTCGGGCCTCGGTGCGCCGGGCCAGGCGACCGGTCAGCCAGGGCACGGCGGTGGCCGCCAGCAGCAGGCAGACGCCCAACGCCAGCCCCGCCGCCGGCAGCAACCACCACACGAAGGCCACCGTCACCGGGCCGACGAGCGCGGCGATGACGATCGGCGGCCACACCCGCAGCAGGACGTCCTGCTGCTCGTCGACGTCACGGACGAGACGGGCCACCAGGTCACCCCGGCGGAAGGCCGGGAGCCCGGCCGGCGCCAGGGGCTCGAGGCGGCCGAAGAACGAGACCCGCAGGTCGGCCAGGGCACGGAAGGCCGCCTCGTGGCCGACCAGGCGCTCGAAGTAGCGGAAGATGCCCCGCGACAGGCCGCAGAACTGGACGACGACGATGGCGATCCCCAGCGCCGACTCGCCGGGGTGCTGGGCGGCCCGAGAGATGAGCCACGCCGCCGAGGCCAGCAGCCCGATCGAGGCGGCCACGGCCCCGGCGCCGAGGAGCGACGCCCACAGGAGCCGGCCGGCCGCGGGGCGCGCCAGGCGGAGCGTCCGAGAGACCGGTGCCGCCTCCTCCGCCAGGTGGGAGGCGGCGGCGCGGGTCGGCGCCTCGTGCGCCCCGGCCGTGGCGGGAACCGCGGCGTCCGTCACGGCCGGGCTCCGGTGACCGTGAGGTCGACCACCCGGTCGGCCACCCCCAGGAGGGCCGGGCGGTGGGCCACCACGATGCAGGTCCGCCCGACCGCGTGCCGGCCGATCGCCTCCACGACCTCCAGCTCGGTGCGCCCGTCGAGGTTGGCGGTGGGCTCGTCGAGCAGCAGCAGCGGCGCATCGCGCACAAAGGCGCGGGCCAGGGCCACCCGTTGGCGCTCCCCGGCCGAGAGCCCGGCCCCGTTCTCGCCGAGCTCGGTGGCGAGCCCGTCGGGCAGGCGGGCCACGACCTCTCCCAGCCCGGCGTCGGACACGGCCTGCGCCAGGGCCGCCTCAGAGGCGTCGGGGTGCCCCAGACGGACGTTGTCGGCCACCGTCGCCGCGAACAGGTGCGGGCGCTGGGGCACCCAGGCGACTTGTCGACGCCACTCGTCGGGGTCCAGAGCGGCCAGCGCGACATCGCCGACCGAGATCCACCCCGAGCCCGGGACGACGAAGCCCAGCAGCACCGAGAGGAGCGTGGACTTCCCGCAGCCGCTCGGCCCGACCACGGCGACCGTCTCCCCCGGCGAGACCGAGAGGGAGAGCCCGTCGAGGGCCGCCGTGCCCCGGCCCGGGTAGGTCACGACGAGGCCCGTCACCGACAGGCCGGACCGGGTGACGTCGGGGACGTCGGCGATCGTGCCCCGGTCGGGGACGGGGGCGTCGAGAACCTCGAAGACCTGCGCGGCGGCCTCCATCCCCTCGGTGCTGGCGTGGTAGTTGGTGCCGAGGAGCCGCAGCGGCAGGTAGGCCTCGGGGGCGAGCACCAGCACGAAGAGGGCCGTGCGGAAGCCCAGATGCCCCCCGAGGAGCCGCAGTCCGACGGCGACCGCCACCAGCGCCACCGACATGGTGGCCAGCAGCTCGAGGATCAACGACGACAGGAACGTCACCCGCAGCGTCGACATCGTCGCCCGCCGGTAGCGGTCGGTCATCTGCCGGATGGCGGCCGCCTGGCCCTGGGCGCGCCCGAAGACCCGCAGGGTGGGGAGGCCGGCCACCACGTCGAGGAAGTAGCCGGCCAGCCGCTCGACCGTCTCCACCTGTGCACGGGCTCGGTCGCGGGCGCTGGCTCCGACCAAGGCCATGAACAAAGGGATGAGCGGGAGGGTGACGGCGATGATGACCGCCGAGAGCCAGTCGAGGCCGACCACCACGGCCAGGATGGTGACCGGCACGATCACCGCCAGGAACACCTGGGGCAGGTACCGCGCGAAGTAGGCGTCGAGCGCGTCGATCCCCGAGGTGGCCAGGACCGCCAGCTCACCGGCGTCGGAGAGGACGGGCCCCGTCGCGCCGGGCACCGCCACTCGTGCCACCAGGACGTTGCGCAGGTCGCTCTTGGCCCGAGCCGCCGCCCGCTGCGCGGCCCGCTCGGACTCCCACCCGACGGCCGCCCGCGCCACCACCACCGCCAACAGGGCCGCCAGGGGCAGCCGAAGCCCGTGGAGACCGCGGTGGGAGATGAAGGCCCCCGAGACGGAGTCGGCGATGAGCCAGGCCTGCAGCACCACCAGGGCGGCGGTGACCGCCCCCAGACCGACCGCCGTCAGCAGGTAGCGGCGGGTGCTCCGGGTGTAGGCGAGCAGCCGCGGGTCCACCGGACCTCCCCGACGCCTACCGGGCCGGTCCCCCGCCACGACGGGGTCCGAACCGACACGAGGGACGCCGCGCCCGGGCGCCGACGCCGCGTCGGCGCGCTCGGACTCGGTGGGCTGTACATCAGTCACGGCCAGGATTGCCGGCGCGGCCCCGACCCACGGTGCGCTGCCGGCGGACGGGGGCTGCAAGACGAGCGGGGCGGGAACCGGGCGCGCCAGCGGACCGGGCGCGCATCGCTCTGCGTGGGTCGCCGCACCTCCGCCTACTGACCGCCGGCCCCGTGCTCGGCCTCGATCAGCTGCCACACGGCGTCGATCAGGGCGAGGTGGGTGAACGCCTGGGGGAAGTTCCCCAGGTGCTGGCCGGTGGACACGTCGATCTCCTCGGCGTAGAGGAGGAGATGACTGGCGAAGGAGAGGAGCTTCTCGCAGAGCGCCGTCGCCCGCTCGATCTCCCCGATCATCGCCAGGGCGCTGACAAGCCAAAAGGAGCAGATGGTGAAGGTGCCCTCCTTGCCCGAGAACCCGGTGTCGGTCGACTCGGTCCGGTACCGGAGCACGAGGCCGTCCTCGGTGAGCTCGTCGGCAATGGCCAGCACCGTGTTGCGGACGCGCTCGTCGTCCGGCGGGAGGAACCCCATGTGCGGGATCAGGAGGAGGGCGGCGTCGAGGTCGTCGGTCTCGTAGTGCTGACGGAAGACCTGACGGGCCGAGACGCCCTTCTCCAGCACCTCCGCCTTGATCTCGTCACCGACCGCCCGCCACCGGGCCGCCCGCTCGTCGTCCCCGCGGTCCTCGGCCAAGCGGACCCCGCGGTCGACGGCCACCCAGCACATGACCTTGGAAGCGGTGAACTGCTTGGGATCGCCGCGCACCTCCCAGATCCCCTGGTCGGCGTCGTGCCGGTGGGCGATCGCCTGCTCGACGAAGGAGGCCACTCCCTCCCACGCCGGCTGGGCCACCTGCATCTGCGTGCGCCGCAACTGTGTCAACACCGCATCGAGCAGGAGCCCCCAGACGTCGAGCTGCTGCTGGTCGAAGGCGCCGTTGCCGACCCGCACCGGCCGCGATCCCCGCCAGCCAGACAGGTGGTCGAGCGTATGCTCGGTCAGGTCGCGCTCGCCTCCGATGCCGTACATGATCTGGATGGGGAAGTTCCCGTCGGGCGTCTCGGGAACCTTGCCGTCGAGGACCGTCTCCATGACGAAGGCGAAAAAGGAGACCGCCTCCCACTCGAAGCCCAGCCGGTTGAGCGCCCGCAGGATGAACGACGTGTCGCGCACCCAGGTGTAGCGGTAGTCCCAGTTCCGCTCGCCGCCCGGCGTCTCGGGGAGCGAGGTCGTGGCCGCGGCCATGATCGCCCCCGTCGGCGCGTAGCTGAGGCCCTTCAGCGTGAGGGCGCTGCGCTCGATGTAGGGGCGCCAGCGATGATCGGGCACCTGTGACACGCTCAGCCAGTCGCGCCAGCTCTCTTCCGTCGCCTCCATCGCCTCGGCGGCCTCGGCGAGGGTGGTCGGGGTCGTGGCGCCCCACGACAGCGCCACGAAGGCCGACTCGCCGCGCGACAGCGTGGCCCGGGCCAGGCACCGCTGCCCCACGACCCCGAGCCGCATGCTGCTGGACAGGCGCAGGCGGAGGTCGCCCTCCTTGGGGCGGACCGCCAGGAGGCCGTACCCGTCGCCGACGTACTCCATGGTGTTGCTGACCCGGCCATAGTCGAAGACGGGCAGGCAGTCGACGATCACCTCGACGTGTCCGTCGATGCAGGTGGCGGTGCGCAGCAGCAGCCCCGAGGCCATCGTGTCGGCCGGGGTGCGCCGGTAGTCGCTGCGGCGGGTCTCGGTTGGCGCAGGGCCCATTACCAGCGCGTCCTTCACTACCAGCCATCCGGCGGGGGTGTGCCACGTGGTCTCGAGCACCATCGTGCCCGGCACATAACGCCGGTCCTGCGGGATGCGGGTGCCGTCGGGGGCGAACCTGAAGTACCCGGCCCTGCGGTCGAGCATGGCCCCGAACACGCTCGGTTGGTCCGGTCGCGTGAGGCACAGCCACTCAACCCCGCTGTCCGGGGAGATCAGGCAGTTGACCTCGCAGTCCGAGAGGAATGCGTAGTCGGCGATCGCCGGGAAGCCGTTCATCGAAGGATCCTCCTCCGGGCGCCCGGTCGGCGGCCCAAGCCATTGCGCAAGCGTGGTTCGGGACCTCGCAGCCCGCTCATCGCGCTCCCCCTCCGCCCTGGTCTTCTTTCTCGAGGTTCTCGGGTGCCCCGAGGTTCGGCGGTAGAAGCGGTAACGGGCTGGGCTGGACGACGTGGCGAACCGAGTCGGGGAGGCTCAGGTCCCCGCCCTCGTGGGCGACGTTGAACTCCCGCTCCCCTCTCCCCCGCCCCACCATGGCCCGCAACCAGCGCAGCATGGTGGCGAGGCGGTTGCCGAAGCCCTCTAGGAACGCCAGGTGCACGAACATCCAGACGAACCAGCCGGGGAAGCCGCTCAACCTGAGCCCGCGGACGCTGGCGATGGCCCGGAAGCGCCCCACCGCGGCCACACTCCCCAGATCGCGGTACTTGAACGGGACCGACGGCTTCCCCTTCAGGCCGCGCACGATCGTGTTGGCGGCGTGGAGCCCCCCCTGCATGGCGACCTCGGCCACCCCGGGAAGGTCGTTCAGCGACGTCATGTCGCCGACGGCGAACACCTCGGGGTGCCCCGGCAACGACAGGTCGGGGTTCACTTTGACCCGTCCCGCCCGGTCGACCTCCGCGCCCGACGACTTCGCCAGCTGGGCGGCGAGGGGTGACGCCTCGACGCCGGCCGCCCAGATCGCCGTGCGCGCGCTGAACCGGGACCGCTGACCGTCACCGTCTTCGAGGTCCACGCCAGCTGCGTCCACTCCCACGACCCGCAGCCCCATCCTGAGCTCGACCCCCATCTCCTCGAGCTCGCGCCGCGCCCGGCCGGACAGGTCATGGCCAAAGTTGGCCAGGGGCTCCTTGCCCCCGTCGACCAGGAGGACCCGGGCCGCCGACGGGGCGTACCGGCGGAACTCCCCCTTGAGACAACGGACTGCCAGCTCGCGGATCTGGCCGGCGAGCTCGACCCCGGTCGGGCCGGCCCCCACGATGACGAAGGTCAGCCACGCCTCGCGCTCGGCCGGGTCTTCGATGATCTCGGCGATCTCGAAGGCCCCGAAGATCCTTCGACGGAGCTCCATGGCGTCCGACACCGTCTTCATCCCGGGTGCATAGAGCGCGAACTGCTCGTTCCCGAAGTAGGACTGCGCCGCGCCTGCGGCCACGATCAGGCTGTCGTAGGGAAGCTCGAGGTGGCGCGAGCCGAGCACCTCGGCGTGGACGACGCGACCGTCGAGGTCGATGTCGGTGACCTCGGCCAGCTCGACCCGCACGTTCTTGCGCCGTCGGAGGACGTGTCGGATCGGCGGCGCGACCTGCCCGGACGAGAGCATCCCGGTGGCCACCTGGTAGAGGAGGGGCTGGAACAGGTGGTGGTTCCGCCGGTCGACGAGGGTGACGTCGACCGGGTGGCGCCCCAGCCACCGTGCCGCGGGCAGTCCCCCGAATCCACCACCGACGATCACCACTCGGTGGCGACGTGCGGAGCCGCTCGGCTGCTCCATTCGGGTGCTCCCCCGACCCTCAGCGCCCAGGGCCGCCGTGCATGGTGCCACCATCGGCGATAGGTGCGGTGGCCGTCAAGTGGCACCCCGCGGGCGGGACGGCCGGTGCACACCCGAACGGGGAAATAGGTCGCCGGCAGGCGTCTACGGCCTACTTGCCGGGCGACCCATGCTGCTGCCCCCCGGATGGCGGACCGGCGGGGACGCGCCGCGTTCGCGCACCTGTCACGCGTCCCCACCGTGGCCCTCCCGTGCACTCTGGCTCGTCGGCACCGCCATCCGTGATTGGTTATGTTGAGCGTCGGTGCGCGTCGACGGCTTCCGAGCAAGCACTCCGGCCACGACGTCGAGGAGGTCCCATGCCTAGAACGAAGACGGACACCCGGGCCCCGGCGGGAAACGACGAGGCCGTCGAGGCCTTCTTTGCCGACTTGTCGACCCGCGGCTCGATTCCCCTGCTGCGCGATGTCAAGGGGACCATCCGCTTCGACGTCTCCAGCGAGACAGGCGTCAAACGGTGGGCGGTCACGTTGCAGGAAGGCGAAGTCGCCGTTTCCAACCGGAATGCGAAGGCGGACGCGGTGGTGGCCGTCGACCGCACGCTCTTCAATGAGATCGCCGAGGGCCGGAAGAACGCCATGGCCGCCGTCATCCGCGGCGCCATGGTGATCACCGGGGACATGCGCATGGTCCTGGCATTTCAACGCTTCTTCCCGGGCAGTCTCGGATCCAAGGGCCGGGTGCCCCCCATCCCCGAAGTGGAGCAGAACCGATGAACAATCGACTCGTCCAGATCCTGGAGGGCAACACCTTCGTGGTGAGCGACGCTCGTGGCGACATCGAGGCGTCGGCCGTCGATCCGACGGGCCTGTTCTCGTTCGACACCCGATTTCTCTCCAAGTGGGTGCTCACCGTGAACGGGACGAGGCTGAACCCGCTCTCGGTCGACGATGAGCGGTACTTCGAGTCCCGCTTCTTTCTCGTGCCCGGAACGGGGACGGTGTACGTCGACGCCAAGCTCTCGGTCATCCGGGTGCGCACCGTCGGCCTCGGCTTCTGCGAGAGCCTCACCCTCATCAACCACGATGCATCCGAGGTGGACCTCGACGTGCGGCTCGACGTGGCCTGCGACTTCGCCGACCTCTTCGAGGTGAAGGACGCCCTCAAGAAGAAGGGGAAGTACGACAGCTCGCTTGACGGCGATCGACTCGTGCTCAGGTACGAGCGCGACACCTACGTGAGGGAGACGACGATCTCGGCTTCGGGACCGTACACGGTCGACGAGGGCGGGCTCAGCTTCGCCGTGCACTTGGCGCCTCACGCGCAGTGGTCCACCGACCTCGACGTGCAGGTCGGCACCGGCGCGACGGTCTCGTTCGTCGAGCAGTTCGCCCCCCAACGCCAGCGCCGGAGGGCCCAGCCGAAGCTCGCCCGGGGGTTCGAGAAATGGATGGCCAAGGCCCCGCGCCTGGAGTCCTCCTGGGACCCGCTGAAGAGCACCTACCAGCGGAGCCTGGAGGATCTCGCCGCCCTCAGGTTTGCGCCGCTGAGCATGGGGGGACACTCGTTGCCGGCGGCCGGGCTCCCCTGGTTCATGACCCTGTTCGGGCGCGACAGCATCATCACGAGCCTCCAGTCCCTGCCGTTCACCCCCGAGCTGGCCTCCACCACCCTCCTGGCGCTCGGCGAGCGTCAGGGGACGGTCATCGACGACTTCCGCGACGAGGACCCCGGTCGGATCCTCCACGAGCTGCGCTACGGAGAGATGACGGCGTTCGAGGAGCGGCCGCACTCCCCCTACTACGGGTGCGCCGACGCGACCCCGCTCTACGTCGTCCTCCTCGACGAGTACGAGCGCTGGACCGGCGACACCCGGCTGGTCAAGTCCCTCGAGTACCAGGCACGGGCCGCCATCAACTGGATCGACGAGTACGCCGACCTCCAGGGGAACGGCTACGTCGCCTACCAGCGGCGCAACGAGAAGACCGGCCTCGAGAACCAGTGCTGGAAGGACTCTTGGGACTCGATCTCGTACCGTAACGGGACCCTCCCCGGCTTCCCTCGGGCCACTTGCGAGCTGCAGGGCTACGCCTACGACGCCAAGGTGCGGGCGGCCCGCCTGGCCCGCGTCGTCTGGAAGGATCCCGCCTACGCCGACCGCCTGGAGCGCGAGGCGGCCGACCTGAAACGTCGGTTCAACCGGGACTTCTGGGTCGCCGACCGCGGCTACTTCGCGCTGGCACTCGAACCCGACGGTCGCCAGGTCGACGCCCTCACCTCGAACAACGGCCACCTCCTCTGGAGCGGGATCGTCGACCGGACCAAGGCGCAGTCCGTGGTGAACCACCTGATGGGGCCGAGGCTGTTCAGCGGCTGGGGCGTCCGCACCCTCGCCGAGGGCGAGGGGAGGTACAACCCCATCGGCTACCACGTGGGCACCGTCTGGCCGTTCGACTGCTCCTTCATCGCCTGGGGGCTGCGCAGGTACGGCTTCAAGGCCGAGGCCGCGAAGCTGGCGTGGGGCATCCTCGAAGCGGCCGCCTTCTTCGACGGGCGTCTCCCCGAGGCGTTCGGCGGCTACGAACGGCGATCCACGAGGACCCCGGTGGAGTACCCGACGGCATGCAGCCCGCAGGCGTGGTCGACGGGTGCGCCCCTGCTCCTCATCCGCACCCTGCTCGGTCTTGAGCCGATCGGGGACAACCTCATCGTCGACCCGGCGATGCCGATCGAGCTCGGACACGTCGAGCTGCTCGACATCCCCGGACGCTGGGGTCTCACCGATGCCTTCGGACGCGGGCTGAGCGACACCTCTCGTCCGACGGGGCGTAGGCGCTAGGCGCGCCGATACGGAGCCACCGGGCCCGGAGCACCGCGCGCCACAAGCAGCACGAGGCCAGACGGCACCTGTCCGCGCCGCCGGGCTCTGGCCCTCGGCGCGACCAGTCACCGCCCATCGCCATCGGGGAACGGCCCGGGCCGCGGGAGGCGGGCGGCAGCCCCATGGCACAATGCCCGTACTCCGGTGTGCACCGACCGTTCCCAGACGCCCCGTTCACCCTTCGCCCCGCGCCCGAGCGTCCTCGGCCGCTCACCGGGTCGGCGGGCCGCCATGTCCACGATGCTGGCGGCGATCGCACTCCTGGGGGGCATTGGCTTCCCCGTTTCGGCCTCGGCCAGGGATGCGACCCCGGACCACAGGCCCCCGGCCCTGCCCCGGCTCTCCTCCCCGGTAATCCCGGCCCCCAGCATCGACGGGAAACCACCGGTCTCGGGGCGGCTCCGCGCACCCGGCGGCCCCCACCTCTTCGACCGTTTCGGCAGGGTCGTCTTCCTGCACGGGGTGAACGCGGTCTACAAGCACCCACCGTTCGAGCTCTTCCCGGACCCGGGCAAGCCGTGGAATTTCACCACCGCCGACGCCTCACTCATGGCTCGGCTCGGCTTCAACGTCGTCCGTCTCGGCATGACCTGGGCCGGGCTGGAGCCCGGCACCGCCCCGTCGAACGATCCATCGATCTGCTCCCACGGGGCCCCGGGCGATCCCCACCAGATGAACCGCACCGTCCTCGAGCGGTACCTTCGCCAGCTCGGCCGGACGGTGGACCTGCTCGGTCGCTTCCACATCTACGTCCTGCTCGATATGCACCAGGACGTCTACAGCAAGCAGCTCGACGGGGAGGGAGCCCCGAACTGGGCCGTGTGCACCGATGGCGTCGCCAACACCAGGCCGCCGGGGCGCTGGTCGCTTGAGTACGGGACCAAGGCGGTCGGCATCGCTTTCCACCATTTCTGGACCAACAACGTCGTCGGCGACCTGCAGGGGCAGTACGACGAGGTGTGGGGTGCGGTGGCGAAGTACTTCCGCAACAACCCCTGGATTGTCGGCTACGACCCCTTCAACGAACCCTTCTCCACGTCGGTCCTCGTTCGCGGCGACGAGCACTTCGACGGGCAGCTCGAGTGCTTCTACACCGGCACCGCGAGTCCGGGCATCGCACTCCACGGCGCCCCGCCGATCCACTGCCCGAAGGACGACCCGGCGCGTGGCGTCATCCCCACCATCCTGGCCAACGATCCGAACCACCTCATCTTCGACGAGCCGGACATCTACGCGAGCCGCGGCTTTCCCACCTTCATCGGCCAGATGGACCTCCCCAACCTCGTGTTCAACTTCCACATCTACTGCGGGGCCCGGAGTCCGGTGACGGGCAACCCGACCGACCTCTCCCAGTGCGCGGCCCAAGAGGCCCGCTCCTTCTCCCGCCGCGCCGAGGACCGCCCGGAGATGGCCTCCGCCGCCCAACCCACGGGTCCCGCATGGTTCGTCAGCGAATTCGGGGCCACCGCGAACCCGACATTCGTGGCGCAGTTCACCTCCGAAGCCGACCAGCAGCAGGTGGGGTGGGCCTACTGGTCGTGGAAGTTCTACGCCGACCCGACCGGGAGCCGCGACGAGGCCCTCGTGATGTCGAACGGACGCCTCCGCCAGACGGCGCGCGTCCTCTCCCAGACCTACCCCGAGGCGGTCTCGGGGATCCCGACGTCGTTCGACTTCGACCAGGCCAGCGGGCGGTTTGACCTCACGTACAAGCCGAACCACCGCATCCGGATGCCGACCGTCATCTTCGTCCCCACCGAGCTCCACTACCCCCACGGCTACTGCGCGAGGGTGAGCGGAGGAAGAGCGGTCTCGGCGCCGGGAAGCGAGCTGCTCGAGGTGGCCAACGCTCGCCGAGGCGGAGCAGTGCGAGTCACGGTGACCGCCGGACACTGTCAGAAGTAATCCTCACGTCGGTCGGTGCGCAGAACGTCACCGTTGGATGCCCGTCGTGGAGGGCCTGACCCAGCAGTCGGGTGTCGAGGTCGCCGAAGTCGGCTTCCACTTGCTCCTGATCGCCGGTGTGTGATTCGTCGCCGCGGAACTTAGGGACGTAAGCCAAGAGATTCCGGCTGGTCGCGGCCGGCATTGTCGCCACCCACGGGTGGCAACTCGGGTAGCAGGCCGTTCAGAGAACCTGCAGTCCTCATCGACGCTTCACCGGCGGCTCTCGCACGCCCATGGAGCCGATGGGGCAACGACCGCCCACCCGCGGCACGCCGCGGGTGGGCGGGGTCACCGTCGACTAATGGAAGGTGAACAGGTCGTTGCTGGAGGCCGGGGTCGTCCCTCCGGCCGTCGTCACCGAGATCCTGACCTGGCCGGACGTGTGCGCAGGGGAGGTGGCGATGATCTGCGTGGCCGACCTCACCGTGAATGTCCTGGCTGTCGTTGTGCCGAACTTGACGCTGTGCACTGTCGTGAAACCGGTGCCTGTGATGGTCACCTTGTTGCCGCCGGTCGTCCGTCCGCTTGTCCGACCCAGCGAGGTGATGGTCGGGCCGTAGGTGAACAGGTCCGCCGGCACGCCGGCGCTCTCACCACCGGGGGTCACCACCATCACGTTGACCGAGGTACCCGAGGTGCCGGACGGGCTCTTCACCGAGAGCTGGGTGCCACCGGCGTTGACGACGATTGTGGTCGTCACCGCGGTTGTGCCGAAGTACACCTTCGAGGCCCCGCCGAGCGCACTACCGCTCACGGTAACCGCGGTGTTGCCGGTCGCCGGGCCGCTCGCCGGGGAGACGGCCAAGACCGACGGCGTCGGCACGGTGTACTTGTAGTTGTCGGCGCTGGTTGTCGGCGTCGTCCCACCGGGGGTCGTCACCGAGACCTTGACTGTGCCGGCTGCGTGGGCGGGAGCGGTGGCCACGAGCTGGGTGGACGACCTCGCCGTGAACGTCGCTGTCGTTGTACCGAACTTGACGTGCTCCACTGTTGTGAACCCGGTCCCATTGACGGTCACCTGGGTGCCCCCGGTCACCGGACCGCTTGTCCGGGAGAGGGAGGTGATGCTGGGAAGCGGGGCGGCACCCGCGGGGCCGACGAACGCGAGAACACTCGCGGACCCGGCAAGACACGACGTGACAGCCACAGCGGCAGCAAGGCGCGCGATGGTCGGACGGGACATAACTCAACCTCCCCCTGGGGACCCTGCCTGAAAGGAATCCCCTCCTGTGGTCAACTTTCCGTTCGTTGGTCTAATCGCATCAGCCGATTCTGTCTAGGCCCCAGAAGAACTTGCAGGTCACCGGCGAAAGTACATCCTCCCTGGTGTCGGGGGCAGAGGCAACCTGTCGCCGACTGGCGGCGCCAACCGAGCGACGCCGTCCCGAACGACACTGAACCGTTCGGCTCCGCGGCTCTGCCAGTTCGCCTAGGGGCTTCGGGGTCGGCTCCTTGGGGTAAGGGTCAGCCGCGAGACCTACTGGCCAGTCTGGGCGAAGGTGAACCCGAACGCACCGACGGCCCCCAGCGTGCCGAGCGACTGGGGGGTCGATGGGTCGTCGCCCGGGTCCACTGCGGTCCGGCTCACGCGGTAGTACGGGCCGGGGGGCAGGCCCGACACCGAGACGGTGACCTGGCGGGAAAGCGACGTTGGCACCGAGTGGCCCGCGCCGCCTGCAGGCCCTGTGGGGTCAAAGTTGTAGACCAACACGTGCACCGCGCCGCCGCTGGTCGATGCCACCGCACCGATCTGGCCCGGCAGGTCGGCCCGAACCTGCTGGGGCCGATGGTGCTGTCGAGCTCGGCACTGGCCATGGAGTGCCACATGGCGAAGACCTGTGGTGCCTGCAGTCCCACTCTCTGGACGAAAGGCGCGCCTAGGAGTAAGTTCCAGCGCGCACCACTATTTTCGATCATTGCGCGCTGCCGGCGACCATCGGCTTTCACAGCCGGCGAGTGTTTGCCAGCGTGCCCCGAAAAGGACCCGCCTCGATGGGTTGGTCCTGAGGAGGCAACTATGTCGCAGCTCCAAAGAGGGCACCGGAGCGGATCGTTCTCGTTGCTGCATCTAGGCCTCGGCTTGATCGTGATGCTGGCAATGACCGCCGTGCCGTTGTTCGGAGGTGCCGCGCTCTCCGGCGCAACGGCCGCCGCACCGGGCACCGTGTCCGGGTCCGGCAACCACGCGCAGGCCAAATCCCATTCGACAAGCGGGCTCACCCCCTTCACCTCAGTGACCGGCAAGGTGTACATGTCGCTCACAAGCATCGGCACGAACACACCGGCCGGCGGTCCAATTAACGTCACAAAGAAGACCAGCAAGTCGACCGTTCAGGCCGCCTATCTGCTCGCCGCAGCGGTGCCCGGCTTCACGTTCCAGAACGGCACAGTCACCCTGGATGGGACGTCACTCTCCTTCACACCAGCCCATACCTCTTTGGTCAATTTCGGCACCGAGGCTTTCTGGACCAACGTCACGACAATCGTGGCTCCAGTGGTCGACGCCGCACCGCCAGGACTCGTGCAGTTCACTGCGGCCGAGCCCTCCAACACCGACGAAATCACAGGCGAAATCCTCGCGGTCGTCATGAACGACCCGACACAGAAGACTGGCAACACCGTGAGCTTCCTGTTCGGCGCGCTCACAACCGCTGGCGACACATTCCACATCGGGCTCTCCAGCCCGCTCAAGCTGAGCACCCCCACACTCGCCCTCAATATGAGCATCGGTGACTCCTACAGCTTCCAGGGGGAGCCGGGAGAGCCGGACGCCCAGTACAGCGAAATCACAGTCAATACACAGCGCATGACCTCGGCCGCCGGCGGCAATGACGACTCCGTCTGCAAGAACGAGACACCGCACAATTGGTCCACATGCGGCAACGGCGAGTTGATCACGGTCGGCGGGATCGGCGACAGCACCACAGACCCGAAGAACCCGACAGCCACGCCGACAACCTGCGCCACACCTCCTGGGCCCCCTCGCTGCACAGACGAGCTCTACACACTGCTGCCGTTCGTGAAGACAGGGACAAGAACCATCACGGTCCACACGGTCAACCCGTCGGACAACGACGACATCTTCTTCTCGGCGTTCCAGCTGGACGGGGTGGCCGCGGTCATAGGTGAGGGCGCTGTGCTCTCCCCCCTGACAGGAACGAGCGCGGTGGGTAGTCCCTATCAGTTCACCGCGACGGCCCAGAATTCCAACGGCAAACCGTACGGATCGCTTCCACTCACATTCACGGTGCTCTCCGGACCCAATGCCGGCGAAAAGCTCACCGGCACTACCAACGCGACAGGTGTGGCCACGTTCACACTGACAAGCTCCGTCACTGGGACCGATACCGTTCAGGTCAGCTTCGTCAATACAACAAAGGAGACCCTGTACTCCAACCAAGCCACAGTTACCTGGACCAGTCCCGCGACAAAGGGTTATCGCCTCAACGGCTCCGACGGGGGGGTCTTTGACTTCGGCAGTGCCAACTTCATCGGCTCGAACTGCGGGGCGGTGACATTCGGCACCAATTGCGGGCGGAAGCTTCCCGAGCCCGTGGTCGGCATGACCCCCACGCCTGACGCCCTCGGGTACTGGCAAGTTTCCTCCAATGGCAGGGTGGGCACGTACGGCGATGCCAAGCCCTACGGCTCGGCCACAACCCTCACTCTGACCTCGCCGATTGTGGGTATGGCGGCCACACCTGCTGGCACCGGTTACTGGCTGGCCGGTGCCGACGGCGGAGTCTTCGCTTACGGCACCGCCCAGTATTACGGTTCGGCGGCCAAGACAAAACTGGCCGCGCCGATCGTGGGCATAGCCGCCACCCCTGACGGGAAGGGCTATTGGCTGGTAGGCGCCGACGGCGGAGTCTTCGCCTACGGCAGCGCCAAGTACCACGGCGGCATGGCCGGCAAGAGCCTCAGCGCTCCGATCGTCGGGATCGCCGTCACAGGCGCAGGAACCGGCTACTGGCTGGCGGGTGCCGACGGCGGGGTCTTCGCCTTCGGCACTGCCAAATACCAGGGCGGCATGGTCGGCAAGAGCCTCAACGCACCGGTCGTCGGGATCGCGGCCACAGGCGCCGGCACCGGCTACTGGCTGGCCGGTGCCGACGGCGGAGTCTTCGCCTTCGGCACCGCAAAGTTCGATGGCTCGATGGTCGGAACGACCCTCAACAAACCGATCATCGGCATCACTGCAGCGTAACCACGGCGGGCCACAATGGGCCGGATCCGGCCGGAAGGCCGACCGGGCCGGCGCGTCATGCTGCACAGAGTTGCGAGGGTTGCCCAATTAGCCCTGATCTTGCAGTAAGCCCCGTGCGCTGACCGGCGCGTATCCGCGAAGCGGCCCTCCTCGCAGGGAAAACTGATGCTGCCGAGCAATCAGCAAACCCAACAAGGAGGGCACGTTCAAGGTGAAC
>JBKQNY010000093.1:0-11615 GCA_052145775.1 Acidimicrobiales bacterium | reverse complement strand
GACGGTCCCACCATGCGCCACTCGGCGTCGACGGGCTCTCCGAGCGGCCCGGCCACGGTGGTGCGGTGGACCTCGCCGTGCACCGCCTCGAGGATCCCCTCGCCGCCGTCGGCCATCGGCACCTCGTCGGCGGTCCAGCCGGCGGCCCGCGCCGCGCCGGCCGCGGCGGCCGCCACCACGGAGGCGGTGGCGGTGCCCCGGAACTTGTCTGGTGCGGCGACGAGGTGGCCCACGCCCCCAGCATGGCCCGGCACGGGGGTGGGTACCGGCGGGCCGGCCGGGCCTGCCCACGGTCCGGCCGCCGCAGGGTGCGGACGAGAGGATTCGAACCTCTACCCCCGAAGGGACCGGGACCTAAACCCGGCGCGTCTACCAGTTCCGCCACGCCCGCAGCGGCGCCCGATCCGGGCGCTGGCCGAGTCTACGACGCCGGTCTCGGGGGCCCGGGGCCCCTCCTGCAGGTGTCACCGGCGGAGCCGTCGGCCAGGTAGCCTCTGGCCATGCCTTTTGACCCTTCCGCGCCCTCCGTCGTTTCGGCCGCCTCCGGCCCCGAACCCACGGCCGACATCTACCAGCGGCTCTTGAAGGAGCGCATCGTCTTCATCGGGAGCGCCATCGACCAGAACACCGCCAATGTGGTCTGCGCCCAGCTCATCCTGCTGGAGGCCGAGGACCACGAGCGCGACATCTCCCTCTACATCAACTCGCCCGGGGGGTCGGTCACCGACGGCCTGGCCATCTACGACACGATGCAGTACGTGCGCCCCGACGTGAGCACGATCTGCGTCGGCCTGGCCGCCTCGATGGGCCAGTTCCTCCTGTGCTCGGGGACGCCGGGCAAGCGGTTTGCCCTGCCCCACTCCCGGATCCTGATGCACCAGCCCTCGGCGGCCATGCAGGGCCAGGCGGCCGACATCGCCATCCAGGCGGAGCAGATCGTCTACCTGAAGCAGATGATGGCCGAGCGCATCGCCTTCCACACCGGCCAGCCGGTCGACCGCATCGAGGCCGACTCGGACCGCGACCGCTGGTTCACCTCCGCCGAGGCCCTTGAGTACGGGATCATCGACCAGGTGATCGACCGGTCGGCGGCCCAGGTGGGCGGCTCCTGAGCGTGGCTCTCGAAGCCCCGGTCCCGCCCCCGGGTGCGCGACCCCGTCCCGAAGACCGGTCGCCGATCCCCGTCGCCGACGCTTCGCCGATGGCCGAGGCCTCGGCCGACGGGAATGCGCCGGACCGCAAGGTCACCCGGGTGGTGTCGGCCAACGTCAGCGTCTGGCACCGCATCGGCGAGATCTGGCGGTCGCGCGAGCTATTGGTCTACCTCGTTCGCACCGAGATCAAGGTCAAGTACAAGAACTCCTTCCTCGGCCTGATCTGGTCGATGATCGCCCCGGCCATGACGCTGGCCGTCTACACCATCGTCTTCGGCTTCTTCTTGAAGAACGGGATCCCCAACTTCGTCATCTTCCTGTTCGCGGGCCTCCTGCTTTGGAACTTCTTCCAGACCGGGGTCATCACCGCCACCGGGGTGGTGGTCAACAACGCCGGCCTGGTCAAGAAGGTGTCGTTCCCCCGGGAGATCCTGGCCCTGGCGGCCATCGGCTCGGCCGGGGTGTTCCTCTTCTTTCAGTCCTGCGTCATGGTGCTGTTCATGCTGGTGCTCCACGTGGTGCCCGCATGGAGCCTCCTGTGGCTGCTGCTGGTGGCCCTGGTGCCCACGGTCGTCTTCGCCGCCGCCCTCGGGATCTTCCTCGCCTCGGTCAACGTCTACCTGCGCGACACCCAGCACCTGGTCGAGGTCCTGGTGGGCGCGGCGTGGTTCTGGGCCTGTCCGATCGTGTACTCCTACCAGCACACGGTGGCGTCGAAGCTGGCCAGCCACCACATCTTCGGGATCCCGCTGACGTACATCTACTTCCTCAACCCGATCACGCCGGTGGTGATGACCTTCCAGCGCGTGCTCTACAACAAGATGGGGACAGTCACCCTCACCACAGTGAACCACGCGAAGGCTCAGCTTCTCCCCTCGTGGCCGTGGACGACCTACGTCATCGCTGACTGCATCATCCTGGGTGTCTCGCTGGTACTGGGGTACCTGGCGTTGATCGTGTTCGGCCGCCTGGCCGGAAACTTCGCCGAGGAGCTCTGATCGGGTGGGCACCGTGGCCGTCGACGTCCAGGACGTCTCCAAGCGGTTCCGCCTGTACCTTGAGAAGTACACGTCGCTCAAGGAGAAGCTCATCCACGCGGGCCGCGTGCCCCACGAGGACCTCTGGGCGCTGCGCGACGTCTCCTTCGACGTCCAAGAAGGCGAGACCGTCGGCATCCTCGGGCGCAACGGGTCGGGCAAGTCGACGCTGCTCAAGTGCATCTGCGGAGTCCTGCAGCCCACCGGCGGCCGTGTGGTCGTCCGGGGGAAGCTGGCCGGACTGCTGGAGCTGGGAGCGGGGTTCCAGCAGGACCTCTCGGGACGGGAGAACATCTACCTGAACGGGTCCATGCTCGGACTGTCCAAGCGGGAGGTCGACCGCCTGTTCGACGACATCGTCGACTTCGCCGAGCTGGGGCAGTTCATCGACAACCAGGTCAAGTTCTACTCGTCGGGCATGTACGTCCGGCTCGGCTTCGCCGTGGCCGTCAACGTCAACCCCGACGTGCTGGTGGTCGACGAGGTGCTGGCGGTGGGTGACGAGCGGTTCCAGCGCAAGTGCATGGACCGGATCAAGCGATTCCAGAGCGAGGGCCGCACCATTCTCTTCGTCTCGCACTCCCCGGACCAGGTGCGGGCGATCTGCGACCGGGCCGTTGTGCTCTCCGACGGGAACATGATCGGCATGGGCCAGCCCGGCGAGGCGGTGCGCCTCTTCCGCGAGCGGCTCATGGAGGCGGGCGACGAGCTGTCACTCGGCTCGGAGCCGTCGCCCGAGGGAAACTCCCACGAGCCCCCCGTCCACGCTCCCCAGCCGTGGCTCGAGGCCGCGCCCGCCGACGACGGCGACGTGTCGCGGCCGGTCCGGCTGCGCGGCGTGGAAGCCTGCTACCCCGACGCTGATGAGCGGCGCTACCTCACCATCGGCGAGACCCTGATCGTGCGGATCCACTACCAGGCCTCGGTGGCCGTCGACAACGTGGTGTTCGCCCTCGAAGTGCGCATGGACGACGGCTCCATGCTCTTCCGCACCGACACCGAGATCATGGGTCTGCCCGTGCCCGCTGCGGCGGGTGCGGGCGCCATCGACTTCCACCTCGAATCGATGCCCCTGTTCGATGGCACCTACGACATCAACGTCGGCGTCTACGGTCCCGGAGGCATCCTCTACGACTGGCAGGAGCCGGCGTGCCATTTTGAGATGATGAACCCCGGACGCGCCACCGGCCTGGTGGCCCTGCCGGTCCGACTGGCGATCGTCCCGCCCGACCAGGTTGACGCCTCGCCGGAGATCGGGGTCCAGGCGTGACGGCCGGCGAGGGGACCGGGGCCGACCAGGCGGCCGACGGCGCCTACCTGGCCCAGGTGATGGCCGAGATCGACGAGGAGGTCCGCCGCCGACGCGCCTCGGGCGACCTCCCGCCCCGGCTCGAACGCGAGCTCGACGAGCTCTTCTTGGAGCACTCGCCGGTGGCCGGGCGCGGCGGTGGCCTCGACCAGGCGCTGCGGATGGTCGATGCCGCCGCCTTCATCGACCCGGTCGTCCCGATCTCCTCCAACAAGTCGGGGGGCGCCCTGGTCAAGAAGGGGCTGCGCACCCTCAACCTCTGGTACATCGGGTACGTCACCCACCAGGTGAGCCAATTCGCCGCGGCGGTGAGCCGGTCGCTCCACCTCCTCGACGACCGTCTGGCCGAGCTGCGCACCGAGGTCGAGGCCCAGCGGGTGCCGGCGGCGGTCGTGGTCGAGGCGCCGTGGGCGGTGGGCGCCGACGCCTGGTGGGTCCCCGGGGCGCTGGGGGCGCTGGCCGGGGTGCGATCACGGGTGCTGCACACCGCGGCGGGCGACGGGTGGCTGGTGCGCCAGCTCGTGGGCCAGGGGGTCGAGGCCGACGGCGTCGACCCCCGCCCGGGGCTGGCCGCCCGGGGGGAGCTGGGCGGCTCGGACCTGCGCGAGGAGGGCGCGCTGGAGCACCTGCGGGCGGTCGAGCCGGCCGCCCTGGGCGGGATCGTCCTCTCCGGCGTGGTGGACGGGATGACCCCCGGCGAGCGGACCCAACTGCTCGAGGTCGTCTGCGACCGGCTGGCCCCCGACGGGACCCTCGTCGTGCACTCCCTCTCCCCGTCGGGTTGGTGGTCGGACGCCGCGCCGGCCGAGGCCGACCTCTCCCCGGGGAGGCCGCTGCGCGCCGCCACCTGGCCGCACCTGCTCGCCCCGCTCGGCTTCGAGGCCACCGTCACCGAGGGGCCGTCGGCGACCGACTACCTGGTGACGGCCGTCCTGCCCGGGGCGCCGCCCCGACGGTGAGCCCCACGCCCGAGGCGGCCGTCGACCGGCCGCCGCCTGGGGGTGCCGTGCACCAGTTCGTGCCCGCCCTGATCGCCCGCGACGCCACCGGCAGCCACACCCTGCTCCTGCGCCAGGCGCTGCGCGACGCCGGCTGGCGCTCGGAGATCTTCGCCGAGGCCACGCACGACGAGCTCCTGGGGGAGACCCTCCCGATCGACGCCTATCCCGGCCTGGCCGCCCCCGGCGACGTCCTCGTCTACCAGTTCTCAACCTCCTCGGCGGTGGCCGACTTCCTGGCCACTCGGCCCGAGCCCCTCGTCCTCGACTACCACAACGTGACCCGACCCGCCCTCTACGGCGGCTGGGACCCGGTCTCGGCGGCCCGCTCGGCCGCGGCCCTCGAGCAGCTGGGCCAACTCGCCCCGCACGCCGCTCTCGGTCTGGCCGACAGCGCCTACAACGTGGCCGACCTGCTCGAGGCGGGCTGCCCCCGCACGGCGGTGGTGCCGGTCCTCGTCGACCTCGACCGGCTGGTGGCGGCGCCCGACCCCCGGGTGGCGGCGCGCCTGGCCGCCGGCAAGGCGGAGGGCGGCTCGGACTGGCTGTTCGTGGGGCGGCTGGTGCCCTCGAAGGCCCAGCACGACCTGGTGAAGGCGGTCTGGGCCTACCGCCGCCTCTACGACCCTCTCGCCCGGCTGCACCTGGTCGGCCCCACCCCGTCGGGTCGGTACCTGGCCTCGCTGCGCGGCTTCGTGACCGATCTCGGGTTGGCCGGGGCAGTGCGCATCTGGGGCGAGGTGTCCGACGCCGCCCTGGCCGCCCACTTCGGCGCGGCCGACGTCTACGTCTCACTCTCGGTCCACGAGGGGTTCGGCGTCCCCCTGCTCGAGGCGATGCGCGCCTCGGTGCCGGTGGTGGCCCTCGCCGCGGGGGCGGTCGAGGGGACCCTCGGCGGGGCCGGCCTCGTGCTGGAGCGGACCGAGCCGGCCTACGTGGCCGCGGCGGTCCAGCGCGTGCTCTCCGACGGCGAGCTGCGGGCGACGTTGGTGGCGGCGGGCCACGACCGGGTCGATGCGCTCTCCTTGGCCTCGGCGGGGGCGCTGGCCGTCGGGGCCATCGCCACCGTGGCCGGACCTCCCCCCGGGGTGGCGGCCCCGGCCGCCCGGACGGCCGGGTGAGGCCGGCGTGAAGGTCGCCTTCACCACCCCCCGCTACGGCCTCGAGGTGATGGGCGGGGCCGAGACCGCGGCCCGCCAGCTGGCCGAGCACCTGGTGTCGTTGTGCGGTTGGGAGGCCGAGGTCTACACCACCTGCGCCCTCGACCACCTGACGTGGGACGACGTGCTGCCGGCCGGCGACGGCGAGTTGAACGGCGTCGCGGTCCACCGCTTCGAATCGGCGGCCGGTCGGGACGACGACTTCTACGGCCTCGACGGGCGGCTCCGGGTGGCACCCACCGAGGCCACTCGGCGCGAGGCCGCCCGCTGGGTCGACCTCAACGGCCCGCTCTCCCCGGATCTGGTCGACGCGGTGGCCGCCACCGACGCCGACGTGGTCGCCTTCTACCCCTACCTCCACTACCCGGTCGTCCGGGGCATCGCCCGCTGCCCGAGGCCGTCGGTCCTGCACCCGGCGGCCCACGACGAGCCCGCGCTCTACCTGCCGGTCTTCCGCGGCACGTTCGGCGCGGCCGACGGCCTCTGCTACCACACCACGGCCGAGCGCAAGCTGGTGCAGCGGGTCCACGCCATGGCCGACCGCCCGCAGATCGTCCTCGGGCTGGGGGTGTCCGAGCCGGCCGGGTCCGGCCGTCCCGGCGGGGAGGTGCTCGGGGTGGGGGACCGCCCCTACGTGGTGAGCGTGGGACGGGTCGACGAGCACAAGGGGTCGTCGATGCTGGCGGCCTTCTTCGCCGCCTACAAGGAGCGCCACCCCGGGCCCCTGGCCCTGGCCCTGGTGGGACCGGTCTCGGCCAAGATCCCGCCCCACCCCGACATCGTGCTGACGGGGGTGGTGGACGAGGCCGACAAGTGGGACATCGTGCGCGACGCCACGGTCTCGGTGTCGCCCTCGGCCTTGGAGTCCTTCTCGCTGGTGGTGCTCGAGGCTTGGGTCGAGCGGGTGCCGGTGGTGGTGAACGCCACCTGCGACCCCACCCGCGAGCACTGCGAGCGCTCGGGCGGGGGACTGTGGTTCGGCTCCTTCCGCGAGTTCGAGGCGGTGCTCGACCGCCTCCTGGGCGATCCGGACCTGCGACGGAGGCTGGGCGAGCGCGGGCGCGCCTACGTGGACCGGCACTACCAGTGGCCGGTGTTGATCGACCGCTACGCGCGGTTCCTCGACGAGGTGGTGGCCCGGGGCAAGGGGCCCGGCGGCGTCCTCTGAGCGCCCGAGCCATGAAGGTCGCCTACGTCGTCCCCCGCTACGGTCCCGAGATCCTCGGCGGCGCCGAGACCGGGGCCCGCATGCTCGCCGAGCACCTGGTGGCCGGGCGCGGCGACGAGGTCGAGGTCTTCACCACCTGCGCCACCGATGCCCTCACCTGGGTGGACGAGCTGGCCCCGGGGACCGAGAGGTTGAACGGCGTGAAGGTCCACCGCCTGGCCTCGGCCGCCGGCCGGGACCCCTCGTTCCACCCCTACTCGGGGGCGCTCCGGGCCGCTCCGGAGGCGGCCACGGCCGCCGAGGCCGAGCGGTGGATCGACCTGCAGGGCCCCGTCTGCCCCGACCTGGTGGAGGCGGTCGCCGCCACCGACGCCGACGTCGTCGCCTTCTACCCCTACCTCTACTTCCCGACGGTGCGGGGGGTGCCCAGGGTCGCCGACCGGGCCGTCCTGCACCCGGCCGCCCACGACGAGCCACCGCTGCACCTCCCGGTCTTCAGGGACGTCTTCCGGTCGGTGCGCGGCCTGGTCTTCCAGACCAAGAGCGAGCAGCGGCTGGTCGAGACGCTCTTCGGGGTGGCGACCACCCAGCAGGTGGTGGTCGGCCTGGGGGTGGAGGAGGCCCCGGGCAGTCCCGACGACGCCCGTGCCGCAGTCGGACTGGGCGACGCGCCGTATCTCGTCTGCGTGGGGAGGGTGGACGACAAGAAGGGGACCGGGATGCTCTGGCGGTATTTCCGCGCCTACAAGCAGCGCCACCCCGGGCCCCTACACCTGGTGCTCGTGGGCCAGGTGGTGGACCGGCCCGAGCCCGCCCCCGACGTGGTGGTCACCGGGCCCGTGGACGACGGGCTCAAGTGGGGACTGCTCCGGGGGGCCAGGGCCCTGGTGTCACCCTCGCCGTGGGAGGCGTTCTCGATCGTGGTCATCGAGGCGATGACGGCCGGGGTGCCGGTGGTGGCGAACGCGATGTGCGGTCCCACCAAGGAGCACTGCGAGCGTTCGGGCGCGGGGCTGTGGTTCTCTGGCTACGGCCAGTTCGAGGCCGTGGTCGACCGCCTGCTGGCGGACCGGTCGCTGGCTGCCGCTCTCGGGCGCAGGGGGCGGCGCTACGCCGAGGACAACTACAGCTGGCCGGTCATCACCGCCCGGTACGGAGCCTTCTTGGAGGGGGTGGCCCGCCGGCGGGAACGTTGAGAGCAAGAGCTGCGAGAACTGACGATTTGCCTCCGGCTCGGGCCGCACCGTCTTCGGGATTGAAGGATGTCCGGGAACTAGGAGACCGCGAGCAGTTCCTCGTCGACGCGCTGATGGAGCCGATCCGGCACACCGAAGGCAAGCGCATCGGCGGCAATCGCTGACCGCCACAGGATCGCGGGTGGCTTTCCGCCGCTCGGGCACACGACGACGTGGAGGCTTGGGTGGTTCGCGGACGAGGCGGAACGGGTCGAGCCGTGAACTCGTGAGTCGCTCTTCGAGGCCTCGCACGCTGGGATGGCCTCGGACGCTGCGATGAGGGGCCGTCCCGGTTGCAAGGCGGTTGGCCTGGAGCGAGACCGGTGGGACGACAAGGAGCGAGCCTGCCGACCGGAAGCTCGAGGTGTTCGTCGTCCCCGTGGCTGACGCTGACCGCTCCAAGGCGTTCTACGTCGCTTTCGGCTGGGGGCTCGACGCCGCCAGCCGGCGCTGGTGACGGCGAGCCTTGCGTAGGATCGATCGAGCGGCAACGGGGTGTGCCCGGGGCGACTCGGCCGGTGCGTGCGAACATGGAGATGGCAACTAGCGATCGGAGACTGGCGATGACCTCCAAGGCTGATTTCACTTCAGAGGAATGGCAGCTGATCCTAGAAGCGCCCCCGAGTGCTGGGATGATCGTGGTGACCGCCCAACGAGGGGGCTCGTTTCGCGAGACGATCGCCATGGCCAAGGCCTATGTGGAGGCGCGTCAGCAGCACGGCAAGAGCGAGCTTCTCGATGACATCGTCGCGGCGAAGCCTGAGCGGGATCACACGCACTATCACTCTCCCGAGGAGCTCAAGCGGCACGGACTGCAACACCTGCGTGATTCGGTCACGCTGCTTGAGAGCAAGGCTACGCCCGAAGAGGTCGATGAGTATCGCCGGTTCATCGTCACTCTGTCCCACAAAGTCGCGGCTGCTCATCGGGAACACGGGCAAGACGTGAGCGAGTTCGAGCAAACGGCGATCAACGACATCACGGAAGCCCTGACCACGTCCGCCAGTTAGGAAGCCGTGCCGGGACCGCGGAGTCGATGCGGGCTACCGGGCGACGACCGTGTGTGAACCAGGCCGGACACGCAAGGGCGGGCTGTTCCCTAGTGCCTACCCGTCTGGTGTCGAGGTGCTTGCGGTTACGACGACCGAATGGCAGTGGCTGAGTGTTGAGTAGGACGCACGAACGTCGTCCAAATGGCTCCGTGGAGAGGTCAAACGGACCGGACGGCGTGATCGGCACTCGGGCACCAACCCCCACCGACGCTCACGCAGCTCGTCTCGCGCGATGACCACCGCTACCTCAAGGAGGATTCAGCTCCGAGGCGCTGTCGGATCCCGGTGACCTCCCATGCCCGACCCAGTGCACTGGCAAACAGCCCCACGATGACCAGCACCATCGCGCGTTGCAGGGCAGAGTTGTGAGTGGCGGCCAGGAGCGCAATCGAAAGGCCGAGTTGGAGTAAATAGCCCCCGGCCGAGATGACGGCAAAGATGATGTTCAGCCTGCGGGTTGGAAAGCCTCTGGAGAAGTT
Organism: Acidimicrobiales bacterium; assembly: GCA_052145775.1. Lineage (GTDB taxonomy): Bacteria > Actinomycetota > Acidimicrobiia > Acidimicrobiales > RAAP-2 > CAVYPR01. The sequence goes on along the minus strand of JBKQNY010000093.1, from coordinate 2,023 downwards.
CCCGGCCCGCTTTGCCCGCGGTATCAAGCGGCTGGTTGCCAGCAGGCCGACCATGGCCATCACCAGGCTGGATGCCCCGAGGACCGCGGCACCCCCGGTCAACGCGACAATCGAGACGAAGAAGACGTCGACCAGGGCCAGGAAGGCGCTTCCGGCCAGCACGGTCCGCCTCTCCCGAGTCTGCGCGTCCGAATCGTCGGCGTTGACGACCGACACGGCAACGACCAGCAGGCCGAGGATGGCAGCAGATGCGCCCGCGCTCGCTACGAAGAACATTTCGTAATGGTCCGGCAAGAGCGTCATATTACGAGCGTCACCCGGGTGCGGGGGCGATCAGCCCCTGGTCCCCGAGCTCGGTCCCGACGCTCTGCGCTTGGCCGGTGTCCTGGTATTGCTCAACGGTGGCCAGTGCTCCCCGGGGATCTCGGCGATCTCCACCGGGACCCGCTTGCCCTGCCTGCTACCGGACGAGAACTCCACGCCCTCGTGCTCGCGCCTCAGTCGCAGAGGGTGCCCCGGACACCGGACGGCCGACGGCGGAAGTCGCCGAGGGCCCCACTTCGAAGATAGGGGGTTGGCGTGATCCCGCCCGAGTATCGAGAGCAGTCACTCGTTCGCCCTGTCATCCTGTACGTGTCATCCGGCACACACGCGGTGGCGCGAGCCATGTGAAGGGGCAGGGCTGGAAGCACGAACATGATCGCCCTCCTTTCCCTCGTCACGGTGGTCTCGTGGGGCATGTGGATTCCGGTATCCCAGTTGCTGCCGGGGATACCGCAGCGCTCGCGAACTCTCTATGCATCGGTTGGCAATGTCGCCTTTGCAGGACTTGCGCTCCTCGCCGGTGGTGGTCACCTCGCCTTCGGCTGGCGACCGTTCTGGCTGCCGCTGGCCGGCGGCGTCGCGTGGACTGCGGGTACGTTTTGCGCCTTTCGAGCCACCCAGGCCATCGGGTTGGCCCGAGCGGCCGGGACGTGGACGCCGCTCAACATCGTTGTGGCATTCGTGTGGGGGGTCGTGCTGTTCGGCGAGTTGCGGAACTTCAGTGGTGCCACCTTCGCCGTCCTTGCCGTGGCGTTGCTCTTGGTCCTCCTTGGAATGTTCCTGATCGTGATGTCGCAAAGCGCCCGTGGTGCCGTGACCCCACGTGGGGGTGCCGGCGGAGGAGGCGCCGCCCCACCATCCGAAACGGCATTGGACCCTGCGAACTCCCCGGTTTCGGGTGGTTTGGGCACATTTGGACGCGGTCTGGTTTGGGCGGGTGCCGCGGGACTCCTGTGGGGCACCTACTTTGTGCCGGCGCAATGGGCAAAGGTGCCACCGCAGGTGGGCAACGTTCCGCTCGCCCTGGGCATCATCGGCGCGGCCTTGGCCCTGGCCCTACCGAGGCGTGATCCCCTCAGGCTGAAGTTTCGTGTCTCTGCGGTGCAGCTCGCCGCCGGAGTCCTGTTCGGCGTGGGGAATCTCGCCCTGCTCGGCCTGGTCGCGAGAGTCGGAACCGGAGTTGGCTTCACCATCGCCCAGCTCAGCCTCCTGGTCAATGCGAGCATCGGCATTTGGTACTTCAAGGTGCCGAAGCCGGGCTCTCGCACAGCCAGAATCGCGATGTCGGGCATCCTGGTGGCCGGAGTGGGCGGCTGCATTATCGGCACCCTTCGGTAGGGTTGACGACTGCCTGGACCAGGAGCGGGCTTCAGGAGCTGAGTTCAACAACACCCGCGGTTTTTGAGTCCGAGCATGCGGCGCCCCCCGGACGTCGACGATCCTCTGTCAGGGCCTTGTCCCGTCAGGTGCTCGCCACACCGGTGCAGTGGTGATCGGTGCCAGACGACACCCACGCTCCATGTGGTTCCCGGACGCCGCCGTTCTGCGAGCGGCGATCAGATCAGGAAGAACTGAACCGGCCTGGGTTTGACGGAGACTCGCCAGTTTGGATTCCTCACGCCACATTGGCCTGAGATTGGAGACGGTAGTCGGCTTCGATTTCGGCTGGCGTCTGGTCACCGAGCTCTGAGTGAAGCCG
>JBKQNY010000092.1:0-2756 GCA_052145775.1 Acidimicrobiales bacterium | reverse complement strand
GCTCGCCGGAGCTCACCAGCCCCGGTGGTGGCATCGGCCTCGCGTACTACATGTGCAGCTACGGCCCGACCCTGCAGCCCCCGACGGTGACCTCGCTCTCCCCGGCCACAGGGCCCGAGCGGGGTGGCACCACGGTGACCGTGCACGGGACCGGGTTCACCTCGGCCACCACGGTCTCCTTCGGCTCGACGGCGGCCACCTCGGTCAAGGTCACGAGCCCGTTCACGCTCACCGCCGTGGCCCCGGCGGGGTTGAAGACCGTCACAGTGACCGTGAGCACCTTCTCCGGGACGAGCGCCACGAGCCCGGCAGACCAGTTCACCTACGTGGGCACCGGCTATGACCTGGTGGGTTCCGACGGCGGGGTCTTCGTCTTCCCCGTCGGCATGCCCCATGGCTTCTACGGCTCGCTCCCAGGCATCCACGTGGTCCCCAACAAGCCCGTGGTGGGCATGGTGGCCACGGTCACCGACAGCGGCTACTTCCTGGTCGCCCAGGACGGCGGGGTCTTCGCCTTCACAGCGCCCTTCTTGGGCTCGCTCCCGGGCATTCACGTCACCCCGGCCGCCCCCATCGTGGGGATCGTGGCCGTGGCCACAGACCGGGGCTACTTCCTGGTCGGCCAGGACGGCGGGGTCTTCACCTTCGGGCCACAGGGCACCGTCACATTCCTGGGCTCTTTGCCGGGTCGAGGGATCCACGTGAACAACATCATCGGCATGGCGGCCACCCCGTCGGGGAACGGCTACTGGCTGGTCTCGGCCACAGGCACGGTCTACGCCTTCGGGGCCGCCCAGCAGAACCTGGGCACAGCCAAGGGCACCCCGTCGCCGGTCTCGGCCATCGCCGGCACGGCCACAGGGGGCGGCTACTGGATCACCACCCAGAACGGGGCGGTCTACGCCTTCGGGAACGCCAAGAAGCTCACACCGGGCACACTGCCGGCGATCAAGGTGACCCCGGCCCACCCGGTGATCGGCATCGTGCCCACGGCCAACACAACCGCCTACTGGCTGCTCGGATCCGACGGAGGGATCTTCAGCTTCAGCCCACCGGGGCTCACACTCTTCTACGGCTCGCTGCCGGGCGTGGGGGTCCACGTCACCAACATCGTGGCGGCGGTGCCCAACTAAGCGCACCACGCACAGGCCGGTCCCCGGCCACCTGACCACCCGCACCGCCGGCCACCCACAGGGACGTGGTCGGCGGTGCGGCGCGTCGGGGGCTCCGTGGGAGACGACAGGGATCGCGCCCGGCGAGCGTTGCCAGAATCGCGGGACACGCGGCCATCCGCCCGTTGCCTCGGGCACGCGATGGCAGACCCCACCTGCCCCTGTCGTCCCGAGGCGGCCGACCCCACCGTTGCCTCACCCAGTTCCCGGGCTCAGCGGCCCCCGAGGTCGGGGCCGAGCGTCCCGTGGTCCCGGCATCGACCCCTCCACCCGCCGGGCGTGACGGTGACCGTCAGCCACCGCCCGCAGGTCGGGCAGTAGCGGGGGGGGTCGAGCTCCCTCGAACAGCCGGCGCACTCGGCCGACGGCCGACCGCAGCCGGGGCAGTATGCCGCCTCGACCACCTCAGAAGGCGGCGGTCAGGGCACCCACCGGCATGCGCAGGTCCTCGAGCATGCCGAGGTCGTCGGCGGCCGAACGGCCGAGGGTGGTGAGGTAATTGCCGACGATCAGGGCGTTGATGCCTGCCGTCATGCCCATGGCCTGCAGGTCTCGAAGCGTCACCTCGCGTCCCCCGGCGTAGCGGAGGATGACCCCGGGCAGCGCCAGCCGGAAGAGGGCGATCCAGCGCACGGCCTCCCAGGCCCCCACCACCGGACGGGCTCCGAGCGGGGTCCCGGGCCTCGGGTTCAAGAAGTTGACCGGCACCTCCGTCGGGTCGAGGTCCCGCAGCTCGAGGAGGAGCTCCACCCGCTGGGCGTCGGTCTCGCCCATGCCGATGAGCGCCCCGCAGCACAGCTCCATGCCGTGTCGCCGCACCAGCCGGCAGGTCTGCGCCCGCTCCTCCCATGAGTGAGTGGTCACCACCTCGCCGAAGTACGAGCGGGCCGTCTCGAGGTTGTGGTTGTAGCGGTGGACGCCCCCCTCGGCCAGGCGCCGGGCCTGGTCGTCGGTGAGGATGCCGGCCGAGACCGCCACGTTGAGGCCGGTCTCCTCGCGGACCAGGGGGACGAGCTCGAGGATCCGGGCGAGCGTCCTCTCGTCGGGGCCGCGCACGGCCAGCACGATGCAGAACTCGCTCGCCCCCAGGGCCGCCGTCTCACGGGCCGCGCCGAGGACGTCTGTGGTGTCGAGGAACGGGGTGGCCTTCACGGTCGTGTCGAAGCGAGACGACTGCGAGCAGAAGTGGCAGTCCTCAGGGCAGCCGCCGGTCTTAGCCGAGATGATCCCCTCCACCTCCACCGCGGGCCCGCACCAGGCCAGGCGCACCTGGTGGGCCAGGGCGGCCAGGGCCACCACCGCACCGTCGCCGAGGGCGGCCAAGGCCGTGAGCTCTTCGCCGCTGAGCTGACGGCGCTCGTCCAAGAGGGCCGACTCGGCGGCGGCCAACAGCGCCCGATCGTCGGGGGTGAGGGCGACCTGGATCTGCGGGGCGGTCCCGTCGTAGGTCGCCCGGCTGGCCGGCCGGAAGGTCACGGTGCTACGCGTGGGGTCATCGCGGGGTTGGTCGGGCACGGCGCCCACGGTAGCGGCAGGGCGTCGCCGCCGAGAAGCCCGGCGCCGGCCGACGGCGCCATACGACGA
>JBKQNY010000091.1:0-61367 GCA_052145775.1 Acidimicrobiales bacterium | reverse complement strand
ATATCGCCGAGCCGAGGACGAATCCGCTGGTCGATCTGGCGCACGTTCTCGGCCGTCGTCTTCGGTGCCCACTTGTTACCCCACTGTTTGACCCACTCGTCCAGCAGGTCACCGAACGTCCGAACGTCCGCCGCTGGCGGGGTGGGCCGCACGTCCAGCCCCTTTAGTGCCTTGCGTGCCGCAGCCCTCGTTCCCCTGAACGTTCGCTGCACCTGCTTGCCGTTGACCATGACGCGCAGACGCCAGACGCCTGGCGCTCTCTCTGACATGCTCCCCGCCCCGTATGATTCCCTGGTGGCCATGGTCTTCCTGCCCTTCCCAGCTCTTGGTCTGTCTGCCGACGACCAGCCTAGCAGGATTAGGACAGAATTAGGACATGACCGCGATTCTGGTCGGGTGGTACCCTGAGAAAGTACCCCAGAACAGGTAGTAGAGGTGCGAGAGCGGCCGAATCTGACTCACTGCTAATGAGTTGACTGGGGGAACCCGGTCCGAGGGTTCAAATCCCTCCCTCTCCGCGTAACGGCCGGTGTGACGGCCGCCGGCACCTGCCGGTGGCCGCCGGCCCCATCGCCCGGCGTCGGCCCCCGTGGACGGGACCCCGCACGCCGGCAAGGGAGTGGAACGTCGCATGGCCGAACGCAGCTACTGGCTGCACACCCTCGGGTGCCCGAAGAACCAGGTGGACTCGGACAAGCTGGCCGGGCGACTGGCCCACGACGGCCTGGTGCCGGCGTCAGGGCCCACAGAGGCCGACCTCGTCGTGGTCAACACCTGCGCCTTCATCGAGGCGGCCCGGCAGGAGTCGGTCGACACCGTGCTCGCCCTGGCCGACGCCCGACGCCAGGGGGCGCGGCTCGTGGTCACCGGCTGCATGGCCGAGCGCTACGGCGACGAGCTGGCCGCGGCCCTGCCCGAGGTGGACCTGGTGGCCGGGTTCGGGACGTCGCTGGCGCCCCCGCCCGGTGGCGGGCCGGTGCCGGTCACCCTCGGTCCGTCGCGCGCCGCCGGTCCACCCTCCCCGGCCGTCGACGGCGGATCCTTCGATCTCCTCGAGCTGCCCCGGCCGGCCACCGGCGCCCCCTGGGCGTACGTGAAGGTGGCCGAGGGGTGCGACCGTCTCTGCGGCTTCTGCGCCATCCCGTCGTTCCGCGGCCGCCAGCGGTCGCGGACCGCCGACTCGATCCTGGCCGAGGTCGCCGCCCTGGCCGGGGGCGACGGTGGGGCGGCCGGGGTCCGCGAGGTCGTCCTGGTCGCCCAGGACCTCGCCTCCTACGGTCGCGACCGTTCCTCGGGGCGGGGGCGCACCGGCGGCGGCATGCCGATCGTCGACCTCACCCGGTCGGTCGCGGTCCTGGTCGAGCGCACCCGCCTGCTCTACCTCTACCCGTCGGGCCTCACCGACGACCTGGTGTCGGCCGTGCTCGACACCGGCGTGCCCTACTTCGACCTCTCGCTCCAGCACGTCTCGCGGCCGTTGCTCGCCAGGATGCGACGCTGGGGTGACGGCGAGCGGTTCCTGCGACGGATCGCCGAGATCCGCCAGGCCGAGCCGACCGCCACCTTCCGGTCCTCGTTCATCCTGGGCTACCCCGGCGAGACCGAGGAGGACCACGACCAGCTGCTGGCGTTCCTGGCCGAGGCGCAGCTCGACTGGGCCGGGTTCTTCCCCTTCTCCCCCGAGGAGGGCACCCACGCCGTCGGCCTCCCCGACCAGGTCCCGGCCGGGCTGGCCCTGGAGCGACTGGGCGAATGCGCGGAGCTCCAGGACGGGATCACCGCCCGTCGCCGGGACCTGCTGGTGGGCGAGACCCGCCGAGTGCTGGTCGACGCGCCCGGGATCGCCCGCTCCGTCCACGAGGCCCCCGAGATCGACGGGGTGGTCCACGTGCCCTCGGACCTGGCGGTCGGCAGCCTCCTCGACGTCGTGGTGACCGCCTCGCTCGGCACCGACGTGGTGGGCGAGCCGCTCGGCCGGGCGTCCCGCACACCGGACGCGGCCGGTGAGAAGGTGGCCGGGTGACCGGGGCCACCGGGGACAGCACCTTCGGCCCCTCCGCCCTGGCCACCCCGGCGAACGCCCTCACCGTGGCCCGCCTGGTGGCCACCCCCGTCTTCGTGGTGCTCATCGTGGTGAAGGGCGCCTCGTGGCTCACGGTGGTCGTCGGCGCGGCCGTGGCCTTCAGCGACGGGATCGACGGCTGGGTGGCGCGCCGCCAGGGGGCCACCCGCTCGGGGGCCTTCCTCGACCCGCTGGCCGACAAGGTGGTGGTGCTGAGCGCCTTCTTCGCCCTGGCCGCCGAGGGCCACCTGCCCTGGCTCCCGGTGGTGCTCATCGCCGTCCGGGAGGTCGGCATGAGCGTCTACCGCGTCTGGGCCGGCCGGCGGGGCGTGTCGATCCCGGCCCGCACCTCGGCCAAGGTGAAGACGCTGGTGCAGGACCTGTCCATCGCCACCTGCCTGCTCCCGCCGCTGGCCGCCGCCCATACCCTGCAGCTGGCCTTCGTCTGGTTCGCCGCCGCCCTCACGGTAGCCACCGGGATCCAGTACCTGCTCGACGGGCGCAGGGCCATGGGCCTGGCCCAACGATGAGCGCGGGGGAGGCGGCGTGAGGGTCGAGATCGTGGCCGTGGGCACCGAGCTCCTGCTCGGACAGATCGCCGACACCAACTCCGCCTGGCTCGGCGAGCAGCTGGCGGCATCGGGGGTGGACTCCCACTTCCACCAGGCGGTCGGCGACAACCACGCCCGCATCGTGCTGGCCCTGCGCACGGCCCTCGCCCGCGCCGACGGGGTCATCGTCTGCGGGGGGCTCGGTCCGACCCAGGACGACATCACCCGCGAGGCCATCGCCGAGGTGATGAACGTCCCGCTGGTGCGCGACGAGGAGATCGTGGCACGCATCGCCGGCTTCTTCGGGTCCCGCGGGCGAGAGATGTCGGCCAACAACGCCCGGCAGGCCGACGTGCCCGAGGGGGCATCGGTCATCGACCAGGTCCAGGGCACCGCCCCGGGACTGGTGTGCCCGCTCGGCGACAAGGTGCTCTACGCCGTTCCGGGCGTGCCCCACGAGATGGCCGAGATGTTCGGACGGGGGATCCTGCCGGACCTGCGCCGCCGGATGGCCGCCGCGGGGAGCGGCGAGTCCGTGATCGTGAGCCGCGTCCTTCGCACCTGGGGGTCGAGCGAATCGGCGCTGGCCGAGGCGCTCCAGGGTCGCATCGACGTCCTGGACGGCGGTCCGGTCACCATCGCCTTCCTGGCCAGCGGGATCGAGGGGATCAAGGTCCGGGTGACCGCCCGGGCAGCGACCGAGGAAGCCGTGCGGGCCCTGCTCGACGACGAGGAGGCGGCGGTCCGCGACGTCCTGGCCGAGCGGCTCGGCGACATCGTGTTCGGGACCGACGACCAGTCGATGGAGGAGGCGGTGGCCGCCGCCCTGCACCGGCGGGGTCTCACGCTGGGGGTCGCCGAGTCGTTGACCGGGGGGCTCATCGCCTCGAGGCTCGTCGACGTCCCGGGGGCCAGCGGGTGGTTCAAGGGCGGCGTCGTCGCCTACGACGCGGCCGTCAAGCACTCGGTCCTGGGCGTGCCGGCCGGGCCCGTGGTGCGCGAGGAGGCGGCCGCGGCGATGGCCGAGGGTGCCCGCCGGGTGCTCGGTGCCGACGTCGGCCTGGGCATCACGGGGGTGGCCGGTCCCGAGGAGCAAGAGGGGGTTGCGGTGGGGACGGTCTTCGTCGGGCTGGCGCTCGGGGACGGCCCGGCGCTCACCCGCGGCTTCCGGCTGCCCGGCGACCGACCCAGGATCCGCCAGTACTCGGCCATCTCCGCCCTCGACATGCTCCGCCGCGAGCTGCTGTCACCGGCCGGCTGACCCGGCCGGCGTGTCGCCACTGAGCAGGCGCCGGTAGCGGGTGAGGGTGTCCGGGTCGAAGGCGACAAGGCGCACCAGCCGCACCTCGCAGTCGGCGCCGCGGACGGTGGTCACGGCGATCCCGGCGGCCCGGTCCGGGGGGAACCCGTAGATGCCGGTGGAGATGGCCGGGAAGGCGACCGACCGGGCACCCAGCTCGTCGGCCACCTCGAGCGACCGGCGGTAGCAGGAGGCGAGGAGCTCGTCCTCGCCCTCCCCACCCCCTCGCCAAACGGGACCGACGGTGTGAATGATCCATCGGGCGGCCAGGCCGAAGCCGTCGGTGGCCTTGGCGTCCCCCGGCGGGCATACGCCGAGGTCCCGGCAGGCCGCCTCGAGGCGGGCGGCGCCCGCCGCTTGGAAGATCGCCCCGCACACGCCCGCTCCGGGCGCCAGCGCGGCGTTGGCCGCGTTGACCACGGCGTCGACCTCCTCGGCGGTGATGTCGCCGAGGACCGTCTCCACCTGCGTGGCGCCGCTCGCGCCGTCGGGGCCGGCCACGCCGGGGAACCTACCCGCGCCACCCGTGCCGGGCCACACTGGCGCGGTGCGACTGTTCGTGGGGGTGTGGCCGACGCCCGAGGTCTGCGACGTCCTGGCGTCGATGCCCCGTCCGGACACCCCCGGCGCGCGCTGGACCCCGCGCCATCGCTGGCACGTCACCGTGGCTTTCTTGGGCCAGGTGACCGGGGACGAGGCGGACGCGTGGGCCTCAACGCTTTCCGCCGCGGCCTCCTCCCTCCAGCGACGGCCGGAGGCGAACCTGGGGCCGGCCACCGAGCTCCTGGGGCCCGCCGTGCTCAGCGTGCCGGTGGCCGGCCTCGACCCGGCCGCCGAGGCGCTCGGCTCGGCCGCACTGGCCGCCGGCCTCCCTCTCGACCCGAGGCCCTTCCGCGGCCATCTCACCCTCGCCCGGGCCCGGGGTCGCGGCCGCCTCCCCAGTGCCCTCGCCGGCGAGCCGATCCACGCCGATTGGACGGTCGCCGAGCTGTGCCTGGTGGAGTCGGTGACCGGGGCGCGTGGCCAGCCCCCCCGCTACGTCACCGTCTCAGCGTCGGCCGTCCACGGGGCCGGCGCGGCGGGCGGGCATTCCGGCGCCCCACCGGGCCGATGACGCTGCCCGCCCGGAGGCCGGGACCGGTGCGGGCACGGCGGCCCGCCCGCTCGGCCATCCAACATCGAACAAGCGTTCGCCACTAGAGTGTCGAACGGCGGCACCACGCCGCCTGAACCACCCCGATGCCGGGACCGGTGATACACCCCGAACGTAGGGTCGCCGATCATCAAGCCCACCGACCACGGACCAGGAAACGAGGAGACGAAGGCAGATGGCAGAGGAGCGTGAGAAGGCACTCGACGTGGCACTCAGCCAGATCGAGAAGCAGTTCGGCAAGGGTTCGGTGATGCGCATGGGCGACCACGTCTCCATGGGCATCGAAGCCATCCCCACCGGGGCGCTCTCGCTCGACCTGGCACTCGGCATCGGCGGGCTGCCCAGGGGCCGGGTGGTGGAGATCTTCGGCCCCGAGTCGTCGGGGAAGTCGACCCTGGCCATGCACTGTGTGGCCGAGGCGCAGCGCAACGGCGGGATCTGCGCCTACATCGACGCCGAGCACGCCATGGACCCCGTCTACGCCAAGGCCATCGGGGTGAATGTCGACGCCCTGTTGATCTCCCAGCCCGACACCGGCGAGCAGGCCCTGGAGATCGCCGACATGCTGATCCGCTCGGGCGCGATCGACGTGGTGGTCATCGACTCGGTCGCCGCCCTCACCCCCCGGGCCGAGATCGAAGGGGAGATGGGTGACTCACACGTCGGCCTGCAGGCCCGGCTCATGTCCCAGGCCCTGCGCAAGCTGACCGGCACCCTCAACAAGTCGGACACCATCGCCATCTTCATCAACCAGCTGCGGGAGAAGATCGGCGTCCTCTACGGATCACCCGAGACCACCCCCGGCGGCCGGGCCCTCAAGTTCTACTCGTCGGTCCGGCTCGACATCCGGCGCATCGAGACGATCAAGGACGGTGCCGAGATGATCGGCAGCCGCACGCGGGTCAAGGTGGTGAAGAACAAGTGTGCACGGCCCTTCCAGCAAGCTGAGTTCGACATCATGTCCGGCACCGGCATCAGCCGCGAGGGGTCGCTGCTCGACGTGGCCGTCGATCTCGGCTTCATCAAGAAGTCTGGGGCCTGGTTCACCTACGAGGGAGAGCAGCTCGGGCAGGGCCGGGAGAACGTGAAGACGTTCCTCCGGGAGAACCCCCAGCTGATGGCCGAGATCGACGAGCGAGTGCGGCTGCACCTGGCGCCCACCGACGAGCCGGCCGACGAGCCGGCCGCCGGCACGGATCCCGACGACCTCCCCATCTCGCTCGACTGATCAGCCGCGGCCGACCGACTGTGCAATCTGGCTGGGCAATCTGGCCGGGCAACCCGGCTCGGCGGCCTGGCCGAACAACCAGACCGATCGGTCAGGACGGCGGGGTCCCGGTGACCGTGATGGTGTTGGGCACGAGTTCGACCCAGGTCTGGCCGGGCTGCAGGGAGATCGGCTGGCCGGCGGCGTTGGTGAACTGCGTGGCCTGGCCGAGCGATGAGCGCGACCAGGTCCCCGAGATCTCCTCGCCGCTGCGGAAGATGAGCGCCGGCCCACTGGCGTCGTCGTACAGGTTGGCCTGAACCTCCAGGCCGCCTTCCTCGTTCTCGGCCCACGGGCCGTAGGTGATCGGGACGAACTGGACGACCACGTTGGCCGCCGTCTCCTGGGCCCCTGTGCTCAGGTCATCGGGCTTTGTCGCGTAGTAGCGCTGGAAGGCATGGAGCTTGGGCACGTAGCGCCACACGACTGTCGAGTTGCTGGAGAAGGGGATGGCCACCGTGCCCGCGGGGGACACCCCCGGACCGCTCGGCGTTGTGTTCGAGTAGGAGAAGATCGGGGTCGGAGCGGTGTTGTCCGAGGGGTCGATGCCCCACAGGGCTGTGGTCGAGGCATAGGTGTCGTAGGGGGCGACCCGTCCGGGCAGGTGCTGCTCCACTGTGCCGTGCGCCCCGACGTCGGCGTTGACGACCGGCGAGTCGTCGATGTCGTCGATCACCGGCTGGATGCCGCCGACATGGGCCAGGAGGGGCGTGCCGAACTGGCCGAGGATGCCGATGTCGATGTTGCGGGCCGAGCGGATGGGCCCGACAACGCTCGTGCTCTGGCATTGGAAGACCGCGGCGAAGCGGGTGATCCCCCCCTCGACGGGTTCCTCGAAGACGATGTCGGCCTTGTTGAGCCCGGTTTGGGGACGCCCGCCGACGTAATTTGTGACCTTGACGGCCAGCGCCGGGCGCTGGGGCACCGCACCCCCGCCGGGGACCGGTGAGCCCGTCAGCGGGCAGAGGGCGGTCGGTGCGGCCGCCACCGTGGCGGTGGTGGTGGTCGTGGTCGTCCGCGGCACCGGCCGCTTCAACGCGACGGGCGTCGATGAGCACCCGGCCAACAGCAGGCCGGCGGCCGCTCCGGCGAGGAGGCAGCGCCGAAGGCGCCTGGAGTTCGGGGTCCGGTGGCCGGCGGTCGTCGGGCGAGGGTGGTGCATGGAGGGCAATTCTTGGCTTCAGGGGGGCGCCGGTGGGGGATGCTGCGGATCGGCTGGTCAGGCGGCGTGTGTCGGCTTGGCCGACGGTGCGGAGGCCGCCGAGCCCTCGTAGATCGCGGTCCAATTGCCGCTCGAGGGCTGGGTTGCCGATGCCGGGCCGGCACCGAAGGCGCCGTAGACGTTCTCCATCGCCCGTAGCAAGACGTCGGTCACCCCCGGGATGGCCGCGGGGACGACGTTGGAGGGGAAGGCGGTCGTGTTGGCCAGCTTGTTCACGAACGACGCCATCCCGGTGGCCAGCACGCCACCGCCGTTGGGGACGGTGTAGTAGGTCATGTCCGACCAGTTGCCCTGGCCGGACACCGGCGAGTGCCCGAGGACGTCGACGTTGCGCGGACCGGGGATGGTCGGCACGTAGCGGTCGTACTCGCCCTGGACCACGTTCGGGAGTTGCTGGCCGTCGGAGAGGCCGCAGCCGTCGAACACCCACGACGAGGCATCGGTGATGACCAGGTCGTCGTTGGCCCGCACCGACTGGTACATGCTGCCGATGAGGTTGCTCTCGGGCCATGTGGTGGGGGCCGACTCCCAACTGGGACCGGTGACCACCGCGTCGTTCACCCCCAGCATCGGGTCCTCTGTGGCGTCCTTGTAGCAGACCTGCTGGCGGTCGGGGCCGACCGGAGACTGTTGCAGGCGGATCTGGCGGTAGCAGGCGTTGGCCCCCAAGAAGGCGAGGTTCGTCCCCTTGGCCAGCGCCGACAGCGCGGCGTTGCGCATCGACAGCGACCAGTACTCGTCGTGTCCCAGGCTGAACAGGCATTGGTGCTTCACCAGCAGCTGCGGCCGGGCGTGGAGGTCGACGTCCGTCCAGTAGGTGAGATCGGCCCCGAGGCTCTCGAGGTGGTAGAGCAAAGGGAATTCGTTGCCCAGGAAGTCGGCCGACCCCTGGGCCCATGTCTGGGGGTAGGGGCGGTCGAAGGAGACGATCCGCGACCGGTTTGTGAAGTTCTGTCCGCTGGCGGTCTTCCCGTAGTAGAGGCTGTAGCCGTCCCAGAGGTTGTACGCCTGCCAGGTGGTCACCGAGTTCTGGATGACGAAGGCACTGGTGCTCTCGTCGTCTCGGATGGTGAGCGGCACGTACTGCTGCTCCCCGCTGTCCCCGGCGATCTTGAGCAGGTAGCAGCCGGGGGGCCAGGTGCCGTCGACCCGGAAGCTGAGCGTCGGCTCCCAGCTGCAGCTGACGGTGTTCACCCCCGAGACCAGCGACGAGGCGGGCTGCTGCTGGCCGGCCACGCTGTCACTCTGGTAGACGAGGCGGCCTCCCAGCCCCTGGTAGTAGCCCATCCGGAAGGCCTGGAGGGACACCGAGCGCGCCGTCGTGTTGACGAACACCGTGACCTCGTCACCGGCCTTCGCGCTCACCTGGCTGGCGTAGCCCTCGATGGCGTGGGGGACCTGGACCCCGGTCACCACCCAGTCGATCGTCCCCGGCTTCTCGTTCTCGAGCACCACCCAGCGGGCCACCGGGATGACCACCCCGCTGCCCAGCGTGACCTTCGACACCGCCGCAGGGGGGGTCCGGCCGTAGCCGGCGGGCCGGCTCGCCCGGGACCTGCGACGGCCCGCTTCGGCGGCACCGGCGGCACCGGCGGCAGACGCCGCCGACAGGGCCGCCGCCCCGGCGATGCCGGCCGCGGCGCCTCTCAGCAGCTGCCGGCGGCCGAAGCGCGTCGAACCGCCCTCCGCGCCCCCCACCTCGGCGCCGCCCGCCGGATCACGATCGGGCATGCCCCCAGGTTACCGTCGGTTCGGTTGCCCCCCATTTCGGGTCTCCGGCCCCACGGGTATGGTCGGCCCGTGCACCCGGCCCGCTCGCTCCCCCCGTCACTGCGCCGGATGGCCGCGGGGGTGGTCCACGCGGCGTGGAGCTGGGCGGCCGAGGTCGGGGCCGTCGGCCCCGACGACGCACGGGGGCGACGGTTCGGCGCCTTCGGGGAGGGAAGCCTGCTGGCCTTCCCCCAGGGGGCGCTCTACAACGAGCACTACATCCGGATCGGCGAGGGGACGATGATCGGCCCCTACGCCTGCCTCACCGCGGGCATGGCCCCCGGGCAGGAGATGGCGTCGGACCCGGTGGTGCGCATCGGGGACCGGTGCGTCATCGGGCGGGGCAGCCACATCGTCGGCCACTGGAGCATCGAGATCGGCGACGACATCCAGACCGGGCCCTACGTCTACATCACGGACCAGAACCACTCCTACGCCGACCTCGACCAGCCGATCGGGCGCCAATGGCCCGTGGAATCGGCGGTGCGCATCGGCTCGGGCAGCTGGCTGGGGGCGAACGTGGTCGTGCTGCCCGGCACGACCGTCGGCGACCACGTGGTGGTGGCGGCCGGGGCGGTCGTGCGCGGCGAGATCCCGAGCCACTCGGTGGTGGCGGGGGTGCCGGCCCGCGTCGTTCGGCGGTGGCTGCCCGATCGAGGGTGGGTCGACGTGCGGCCCGAGACCGTGGCCGGCCCACCGGGCGGGAACGGCGTGCCCGACCGCTGATGGACCCGGCGTTCGTCGGGGTCGTGGGCCCCGCCGATGCGACAGCGTCGCTCGAGCGCACCGCCGAGGAGGTGGGCCGGCTGGTGGCGGAGGCCGGGGCGGTGCTCGTCTGCGGGGGCCTCGGCGGGGTCATGGCGGCCGCCTGCCGGGGGGCGGCGGCCGGCGGGGGCCTCACCGTAGGCATCCTTCCCGGCGACGACCGACGCTCGGCCAACCCGTGGGTGGCGGTCCCGGTCGCCACCGGCATGGGCGAGCTCCGCAACGGCCTGGTGGTGCGGGGCTCGGACGTCCTGGTGGCCGTGGGCGGCGGGTACGGCACCCTGTCCGAGGTGGCCCTGGCCCTCAAGCTCGGGCGGCCGGTGGTCGGTCTGGGCACCTGGGGCCTCGTGCGGCCCGACGGGAACAGCGACTGGGCCGTGACGGTCGCCACCGACCCTGTCTCGGCCGTGGAACGTGCGGTGCAATTGGCCCGCGCCGTCGCCGGCCGGCCACCCCAGGGGTAGAATTCCCCCAGCCGCCCCAATCGGCGGTCCGCGACGACCCGGGGACTCGAATGAGGGGGAGGTGGGTCGCATCGACGGAACGGTTGGAAGCCCAGAAGGTGGGGAGCTGCCGGACGGCGGGCACGGCGCGCCGGGCCAGCCGCCTCCGGTGTCCCGGCCTCCGGTCGCCAACTGGCAGGACTCGGGGGGTTCGAGCCGAGGCCGGCCCGGTTCGACCTCGGCCTCGCCGGTGCGGACCGCCTCCTACCGGACCGACCTGTGGGGCACAGACGCCTTTCGCGACCAGGACGCCATGTCCGTCAGCGGCCGCCGACGGCCGGGAGATGGTTCCCGTGAACGCCTGGCGACCCGGGTCGACTTCCGCGGGATCTTCGTCGCCGGAGTCAGCGTCCTGCTCCTGCCGGCCTGCTTCCTCACCTACTACTCCCTGCAGGGCGCCACTCGCTCGGGGGTCGGGGTGCACGCCACATTCACCGTCGTCGCCCAGGCCTTCGGCTCGTGGCGCGTCGTCATCTTGTACCTGGCCGGGCTCTGCGTCGTGATCGGCGTCGTCAATTCCCTCCTGCCTGTGGCCGCCGCCGGGGCGGTCACGGTGTTCGTGGCGCTCCGGCTGGCGGTCGTGGCTCAGCTCGCCGTATGGATCGTGGCCGCCGTCGAGCGGACCCCCACGACGCCGGCCGGTGCCCCGGCGGCCGCGGTGACCTGGGTGGCCTGGGCGGCCATCGGCGTCGCCCTTGTCGCCGTACTCGGATCGCTGGCCTCGATGGCCAAGCGCACATACACCTGAGCGAGGTGCCGGGGTGACCCGGTGCCGGGGTTCCAATACGGTGGTCGGCGCATGGACGGCGCCCCCTCCGCTCTCGTCACCGTCTCGGGTCGCGACCGTCCCGGGGTGGCCGCCCGCGTTTTCGCGCGCCTCGGGGACGCCGGTCTCCACCTCGTCGACGCCGAGCAGGTCCAGGTCCACGGTCGGCTGCTCTTGTGCATGGAGGTCGAAGGCCCGCTCGCGACCGGGGACGAGCTGCGTCGTTCCCTGGCCGGCACCCTGGAGGACGCCGGTGACGACCTCACCGTCACCGTGGTCCCGCTCGGGGGGCGGTCGAGCGAAGGAGCGCGACCGGACACCGCCCGCCAGCTCGTCACGGTCCTGGCGCCGGACCTCGGTCCGTCGGCCATGGGCGCCGTCTGCGGGCGGATCGCGGCGTGCGGCGGCAACATCGATCGCATCGTGCGCCTGTCCACCTACCCGGTGACCAGCTACGAGCTCGTGGTCTCGGGCGGCGACCCGGCCCGGCTCCGCCAGGAACTCGGGGCCGAGGCGTCCAGGCTGAGGGTCGACGTCGCCGTCCAGCGGGCCGGGCTCCACCGCCGGGCCAAGCACCTGATCGTCCTCGACGCGGACTCGACGCTGCTCCAGGGCGAGGTCATCGACCTGCTGGCCGAGCGGGCCGGGTGTGCCGACCGGGTGGCCGCGGTCACGGCGGCGGCCATGGCCGGCGACATCGACTTCACCGAGTCCCTGACGCAGCGGCTGCGCTTGCTGGCCGGCACCGAGGAGTCCGTCCTCGAGGCACTGGCCACGAGTCTCGAGCTGGCTCCCGGTGCCCGCACGCTGGTCCGGACGCTGCATCGCCTCGGCTACGTGACGGCGGTGGTGAGCGGCGGTTTCGTCCAGGTGATCAAGCCGATCGCCGCCGGGCTCGGGATCGACCTGGTGGCCGCCAACACCCTCGAGGTGGCCGAGGGGCGCCTCACCGGGCGCCTCGTGGGGCCCGTGGTGGACCGGGCCGGGAAGGCGGCCGCCCTGGCGCACTTCGCCGAGGTTGCCGGGGTGCCACTCTCGCGAACCATCGCCGTCGGCGACGGGGCGAACGACCTCGACATGCTGGCCGTCGCCGGTCTGGGCATCGCCTTCAACGCCAAGCCCGTCGTGCGCGGCGCGGCCGACACGGCGCTCAACGTGCCCTACCTCGACGCCATCCTGTTCCTCCTCGGGATCTCCCGCCAGGAGATCGAGAGGGCCGACGAGGAGGGGGACGACGCCGTCCCCGGGTTCGTGCCCGACCCGGTGCGTGCCGTGGGACGCCCGGCCTAGGGGAAGGGCGCAGGGCCGCGGTGGAGGGGTCCGGGACACAGACCCTCGAGGTGGGGGGCCACCGGCTGGTCCTCACCCGGTTGGACAAGGTCCTCTTCGCCGAAGCCGGGACGACCAAGGCCGACCTCGTCGGCTACTACGCCGCCGTGGCGCCGGTGCTCCTCCCCCATCTGGCCCGACGGCCGGTGACCCTCCTGCGCGCCCCCGACGGGACCGGGGGCGACGCCTTCTTCCAGAAGCGCCTGCCCCGCGGCGCCCCGCCCTGGGTCGGATCGATCCCCGTGGCCGGGCGCGGGGCCACGCCGGTCCCCTACCCCGAGGTCGGGAGCCTGGCGGCCCTGCTGTGGCTGGTCAACCTGGCCACCGTCGAGTTCCACGTGCCCCAGTGGCGGGCCGGTTCGCGGGACCACCCACTCCGGCCGGACCTGGTGGTGTTCGACCTCGACCCGGGGGAGCCGGCGACGGTGGTCGAGTGCTGCTCGGTGGCCCTCGTCCTGCGTGCATTGCTCATGGCAGACGGGCTCGACCCGGTGGCCAAGACGAGCGGCTCCAAGGGGCTCCAGCTCTACGCCCGCCGGCCCACCCGCGGTGCGGGAGCCGACACGCTCGGCTACGCCAAGGGTGTCGCCCGCCGGCTGGCGGACGAGCAGCCCGGGCTCGTCGTGGCCAACATGCGGCGGGAGCTCCGCCGGTCGCGGGTCCTCATCGATTGGAGCCAGAACCAGCCGTCGAAGACCACGGTGGCGCCGTACTCGGTGCGGCTGCGACGACGGCCGTGGGTCTCGACCCCGGTCACCTGGGTCGAGGTGGAGGGCGTGGCGTCGGGCGCGGACCCCGGGACCCTGCGCTTCGAGCCCGGCGACGTCCTCGACCGGGTTTCCGAGCACGGCGACCTCTTCGCCCCCCTCCTCGCCGGGCGGCGAGGTCAGAAGAGGGGGGAGGACACCTCGTCGGCCGCCGACAGCACCACCAGCAGCTCGCGGTCGCGCTCGTAGGAGAGGAGCCGGCCGGCCGTTCCCAGGTCGACCCAGCGCACCTCGTCGACCTCCTCGTTCACCTGGAACTCCCCGCCCAGCGGGTCCATCTCCCAGTAGGCGACCACCTTGGGACGGTCTTTCCGGTCCCGGTACTCGGTGTGGCCGAGGAACCTCCCGAGCCGACAGACGAGCCCGGTCTCCTCGAACACCTCGCGAAGGGCACACTCCTCGAATTCCTCGCCGGGCTCGAGCTTGCCCTTGGGGAAGGTCCAGTCGGCGCGGGCCGGGCGGTGCACGACGGCGATCTCCCGCCAGCCGTCGGCCGACCGTCGCACGGGGATCCCGCCGGCGGCCCGGACGACGTCGCCCACCGGCGGCCGGACTTCGATCAACATGGCGGGCGTCGTTCCCACAAATTTCACACTACTGGGGGCACCTCCCGCCCGGTGGCATCCACACCGACCGGGAACGATGCACGCACCGGGGGTGCGGGGGCCGGCCCACCCCGGGCTCGCCCTGGCCGGCGGTAGCCTTCGGCCATGGCGGATAAGGACGGCGGCCGACCCGTGGCCGACGGGATCGAGGTCGAGTGGCAGTTCGACGCGCTCGACCTCCGCCCGGTCGAGCGGTGGCTGGCCGCCCTGCCGATGCAGCACGGGATCAACGGCCAGCTGCCGGCGCCCACCACCCTGGCCAAGCCGCCCCGGCGGCTGGTCGACCGCTACCTCGACACCGAGGACTGGCGGATCGTGCGCGCCGGCTTCGTCCTGCGCACCCGCCAGCGCGGCCGGCGCGACGAGGTCACCTTGAAGGACTCGGCCCCGTCCGGGCCGGGGGGGCTACGCCAACGGCTCGAGGTGACCGAGCCGCTGCCCGAGGACGGGCTGCCCGGCCTCGGTACCGACGGGCCGGTCGGCCGGCGCATCGCCGCGGTGGCCGGTCCCCGCCCCTTCCGCCAGGTCCTCGAGGTGCGGACCCGCCGCCGGCCCTTCTCCCTGCGGGTGGCGGGCGAGGAGGTCGCCGAGGTCGCCCTAGACGAGACGGTCATCACCGAGGGGCCGGCCCAGCAGCCGGTCCGGCTCCGCCGGGTGGAGGTCGAGGTGCGCCCCGAGTGGGCCGAGGACCTCGAACCCGTCGTCGAGGACCTGCGCCGGTCGTGCGGGCTCCAACCGGCAACGCTCTCCAAGTTCGAGGCCGGGCTGCTGGCCCTCGGGATCCACGTCCCCGAGCCGCCCGACCTGGGTCCGACCGAGGTGACGCCGACGTCCAGCCTGGGCGATCTCGCCTACGCCGTCATCCGGCGCAACCTGGCGGTACTGCTCGCCCGCGAGCCGGGGACCCGCCTGGGCGAAGACATCGAGGAGCTCCACGACATGCGGGTGGCGACCCGCCGGCTGCGGGCCGCCATCGACTTCTTCGGCGACATCCTCCCGGTCCGGGCGCGCACGCTACGGGCCGAGCTCAGCTGGCTGGCCGGGGTGCTCGGTGGGGTACGCGACCTCGACGTCCAGATCGAGCGGTTGGACGACATGGAGCGCTGGGTGGTGACCGACGGGTCCGACGGCTCACCGCTGGACGACCTCCGGCGCCTGCTCACAGCGCACCGGGTGGCGGCGCGCCGCGTCCTGCTCGACGCGCTCGACTCGACGCGCTGGGAGCGCCTTGCCGCCGGGCTCACCTCGATGGCGCGGACCAGCCAGCGTGGCCGGCCGCCGGCGGCCCGGCAGCCGGCCGCCGCCGCCCTGCCCGACCTGGTGACACCGCGGCACCGGGCGGTGGTGAAGGCGGCCCGACGGGCGGGGGCGAGCGGGATCGCCGCCGACTACCACCGGCTCCGGATCCGCTGCAAGCGGCTGCGCTACTCGCTCGAGTTCACCGCCGGCGTCTACGGCGGGCGCACCGAACAGTTCACCAAGAAGCTGGCCCGCCTGCAGGACGCGCTCGGCCTCATGCAGGACGCCGAGGTGGCCACCGGCCGCCTGCTGGCCCTCGCCACCTCCCCGGCCGCCGGTGACCCGGTGGATGGCCTGCCCCCCCGCACCATCTTCACCATGGGTGCCGTGGCCGAGCGCTACCGCGCCGAATCGCACCAGCTGCTCGGGGGGATGGGCCGCCGGCTCAAGCTGCTGAAGGGCAGGGAGTGGCGCAACCTGGCCGACCACATGTCCGAGCGGCGCGCCGCGGCCCTGGCCGTCGCGCCGAACCCGCCCAGGGTGCTCGAGGCGCCCGTCGACGCGCCGCCGTCCGCCGAGCCCCCCGCCGCCGTGGCCCCCGCCGCCGTGGCCCCCGCCGCCGTGGCCGCAGCGCCGAACGGCGACGGAGGTGAGCAGGCGACCCGGGCCGCGCCCGCTCCCCCGGAGGTGCCGGCGGCCAGGGTGGCACCCACCGAGCGGTGGGCCGTGCCGGCCGTCGCCCCCGAGGTGCGGGTCCCTGAGCTGGCGCCGCCGGCGCCGATCTCTGCGGCGCTCTCGGCCTGGCCGGATCCCGCGTGGGGGTTCCCCGCCCCGGACTCAGGCGAACGGTGACGGCCCCTCGGCGCCCATGACCAGGCGCGGGTCCTCGGTGACCACGAACTCGAGCCGGTCGGTGTCGAGGAAGTTGCCGATGTCGTCCCACACCAGGGCGAAGTCCGGCTCGGACATGTGCGCCCGGTACTCGTCCATCGAGGCGAACCACTGGACGGTCACCCCGTCGTAGCCGGGGTCGTCGCCGCCGCCGTAGTCGTCGAGCGGTCGGGGGTGCTGCTCGTAGCGCAGGACGTGGCTGCCGCTGCGGGTGGCCGCCACGAGCGGTCCGTGCACCTCGCGCCAGTGCTCGTGGAATTCGGCCGGGGAGAGTCCCGGCTTGCGCCGCAGGAGGCAGGTGAGGCGGACCACCGCCGGTGTCCCTATCCCGCCTTCGGGCCGCGACGGCGCACCCGCGTACCCTACGGCATGGTCCCCGCCGCGTAATCCCGTGATCGAGATCCGCGCCGTCGCGCCCGGGGACTGGGGGGTCGTCCGGGGCCCCGCCTGCGTGCCCTGCTCGACGCGCCGGAGGCCTTCACCTCGACCCACGGCCGCCAGTCGGCCTACGACGAGTCCGACTGGCGGCGGTTCACTTCGGCGTGCCAGTGGTTCGTCGCCACCGACGACGAAGAGGTGGCGGGGATGGCCGGGGGTTACCCCGTGCGCGGCCGTGCCCTGGTGCGCGAGGTCATCGGCATGTGGGTCGCCCCGCCCGCCGAGGGGAGGGGACGGCCCGGGCCCTGCTCGACCGCATCGCCGCATGGGCACGGGACGAGGGCGCGGCCGGCTCCGCCTCGGCGTCGACGCCCGCAACGCCGGCGCCCGTGCCACCTGCCTGCGGTGCGGATTGCAACCGACGGTCGAGTCCGAACCGGTCGCCGGGGACCCCACCAGGACCATCGAGGCCATGGAGAGGCGCCTGGCGCCGTCCTGACGCGCCGGCGCGTGCGGACCGTCCGAGGGTGCCTACAGTCTCCAGATGACCGGCCCGGCGCTGAGTGCGGCCGTCCCCCCGCTCACCGCCGGGCGCGATGTCCTGCTGGTGCTGGCCGGGGCGGCGGCCGGCGTCTTCAACGGCGTGGCCGGCGGGGGGACCCTCATCGCCTTCCCGACCCTGCTCGCCATGGGCTACCCGGCACTCACCGCCAACGTCACCACCACGGTGGGAATCTGGCCGGGCTACCTCGGCGGTGTGGCCGGGTTCCGGGGGGAGATCTCCGACCAGCGCTCGAGGGTGAGAGTGCTGGCTCCGGCGGCCGGGGCCGGGGCCATCGTCGGCGCGGCGCTGCTGCTCACCACCCCCTCGGCGGAGTTCGCCCGACTGGCGCCGTGGCTGGTGCTGTTCGCCGCCGCCCTCTTCGCCGTCCAGCCGCTGCTTCTGCGGCGGTTCGGGACCGGCACCCACGACCACCCCACCCGCCGGATCCTGTTGTTCGCCGGGACGTTCCTCGCCTCCGTCTACGGCGGCTACTTCGGGGCCGCCATGGGGATCATGCTTCTGGCGGTCCTGGGCCTGGCCCTCCCCGACACGCTGGCCCGCACCAGCGGACTGCGCACGGTCCTCTCGGTCCTGGTGAACGGGGTGGCCGCCGTAATCTTCGTGGCCCGGGCCGAGCTGGCCTGGGGCGCGGTGGCGGCGCTGGCCCTGGGGAGCCTGGTGGGCGGCTGGGCCGGCGCCCACATGGCCCGCCGCCTGCCGGCGCCGGCCCTGCGGGTGGTGGTGGTGGCCATCGGCGTGGCCACCGCGGTCAAGCTCGCCGTCGGGTGACCCCCGGGGCACGGTCGGCCGGGGGCAATACCAGACCAAGACGATAAGCTTTGCGCATGAAGGTCCGCACGGCCTCACTGTTCAGCTTCCCCGACCCGGTCAACGAGTCGGCGGCCCGCACGGTGGCCGGCGGCGTCGTGGTCATGGCGGTCCTGGCCCTCGCCCTGGGACTGCCCTGGATGCTGGTGCCCCTCACCTACGGCTTCTGGGCCCGGGTGCTCACCGGACCGACCCTCAGCCCCCTCGGCCAGCTCGCCACCCGGGTCGTCGTGCCGGTCCTCCACCTCCCGTCACGCCCGACCCCCGGACCGCCCAAACGGTTCGCCCAGGGGATCGGGGCGGCGCTCACCACCCTGGCCGTGGTCGCCTGGGCCATCGGCGGCTGGGAGCCGGCGGCGTTCCTGGTGGGCCTGCTGGCCGTGGCGGCGTTCCTCGAAGCGGCGTTCGGCCTCTGCCTGGGGTGCCGCATCTTCGCCTTTCTCATGCGGGCCGGCCTGGTGCCGGAGTCCGTCTGCGAGGACTGCGGCGACCTCTCACGGCGTCGCGGGCCGGTGTCGGCGGCTCAACCCGGGACCGACGGGTAGCGACCGACCACCGCGCCCGCCGCCGCCCGGCGCAGGGCGCGAAGGGCCGTGGCCGCCTCCTCGGGGCCGACCGGGGCCAGCTCGACCTCGTCGCCCGGCCGGCACTGACCGAGGAGCCAGCGGTCGCAGCCGGCCACCACCGCCACCACCGGGTAGCCGCCCACGGTGGCGTGATCGGGCCCCAGGACGACCGGCCGCCCGCCGGGGGGCACCTGGACCGCACCGGTGACCATCCCCTGGGAGTCGAGCTCTCCCGGCCGCCGGACGATGCCCGCTCCGCCGTCGGCGGGGGCCAGGCGGACGCCGACGCGGTCGCTGGCCGCCTCGACCACGAAGCGGGCGCTGGAGAGGCGCTCGAAGGCGCCGTCGGCGAACCAGCGGCCGTGCGGCCCGGGAAGGACGCGCAGTACCCGCGTGCCCGGCGGCCGCGCCGGACCTCCGGGCGCCCACGGGCCCAGGTGGTCGCCCATGGGGCCCGGCGCTCCCCCCGACCCCAGCACGTCACCGGCGACGAGGGGTCCGGGCCCAAGACCACAGAGCAGATCGGTCGAGCAGCTCCCGAGCACCCCGGGGACGGCCAGGCCCCCGGCCACCGCCACCGTGCAGCGCAACCCGGACCGGACCGCGCCGACGGCCAGCCGCTGCCCGGCCGCCAGCGGCACCACGTGACCGGCACCGACCTCCCGCCCGTCGACGGTCACCTCGGGGTCGGCCCCGACCACTGCCACGTAGACCGGCGCGGTGCAGCACAGGACGGGCCCCCGGGCGGTCACCTCGAGGGCGGGGGCGGCCCATGGGTTGCCCACCAGGCGGTTGGCCAGCGCGTGGGCCAGCGGGTCGGCCGGGCCCGCTCCGGGGACGCCGAGGTGGGCCAGGGCGGGCCGCCCACCGTCCTGGACGGTCGTGAGCAGTCCCGCCTCCTCCACGCACAGCACCGCCGGGCTGCCCGGCGGCGTCGCCAGCGCGCGGCGCAGCGCCCGGTCCGAGCCGCCGGGGGCGGACGCCGGACCCACTCGATCATCGGCGAGGGGGTCGAGGCGGACCGAGTCCCCGGGTCGGAGCAGGGCGTAGGGGGGGGTGCGCGGGTCGAACAGGCGCGACGGCGTGCGGCCGACCACCTGCCACCCCCCCGGCGTGGACTGCGGGTAGACGGCGGCGAACCCCCCGGCCAAGGCCACCGACCCGGCCGGGACCGAGGGTCGGGGCGCCGGCCGCCGCGGCAGCTCCGAGAGCTCCCTGGGCAGACCGGTGAGGTAGGCGAAGCCGGGCGAGAAGCCGAGCATGGCCACCTCCAGCACCGACGCCGCCAGGAGGTCGGCCAACCCGGCGGGGGTCAGTCCCGCCCGGCGGCAGACCTCGTCGCGGTCGGGCCCGTCGAGCGCCACGGGCAGCCGGTGGGTGCGGGGCCGGGACCCAGCGCCGGCGCCGGCGCCGGCGGCCGATTCGAGCCGCTCCACACGCTCGGCCAGTTCTTTTGGGTCCGCCTCGCCCGGGGTGACCACGACGAGCACCGAGCGCAGCCCGCCCACCGCGTCGAGAACCCCCGGCCAGCGGGCTCGCGACACCGCCGCGGCCAGCGCTCTGGCCTCGACTGGCCCGCGCACGGCCACCAGCAGGCCGGCGTCGCCGACCGCCACGGCCCCGCGGGCCGATGCCGCGCTCAACCGGGCACCGGGCCGGCGCACGGGGCGAGGGCCACCCCCGCCGCCGACAGGGCACGGCGCACCGCGGCGCCGAGCGACGGCGCGCCCGGGGTGTCGCCGTGGATGCAGAGCGTGTCGCAGTCGAGCGCGAGCCGGCTGCCGTCCACCGCCCTCACCCCCTCGCCCGTCGCCAGCGACACCGCCCGGCGCGCCACCTCCGCGGGGTCGAGCACGAGCGATCCCGGCGCCGATCGCGGCGCCAGCGAGCCGTCGGGCAGATAGGCGCGGTCGCAAAACGCCTCGGCGACGACGGCCACACCGCGCGCCTCGACCGCGGCGCGGGCCGGGGCGCGGGCCGGGAGGACCAGCACGACCTCGGCCCCCCACTCCCGCACGACGTCGGCCACCGCCACGGCGCAGTCCTCGTCGGAGGCGATGCGGTGGTAGAGGGCGCCGTGGGGCTTCACCGAACGGATGGCGGTCCCCGACTCCCGGGTCACGGTCCCCAGGGCGTCCAGCTGCCGGGCGACGTCGTCGGCCACCAGCCCCGCAGAGCGGTCCACCGGCCGGCGGCCGAACCCCTCGGGGTCGTCGTAGGAGGGATGGGCGCCCACCGCCACCCCGTTGGCCACGGCGGCCGCCACCGTCCGTCGCATGACGGTCGGGCCGCCGGCGTGGAACCCGCAGGCCACATGGGCCGTGGTGACCAGGGCGAGCAGCCGGGCGGCCGCGTCCGAGCCCGCAGGGTCACCGCCCGGTCCCGGTTCGGGTGTCTCGCCGACGTCGGCGTTCAGGTCGATCCGCCGGGCGTCCGCCCCCGGTCGGGCGCCGGCGGTCACCGACTCAGACGGCGTCCCGGGCGGCGACGGCGTCCCCGTCCACCACCAGGCCGTCGCGCAGGGTGACCCGGCGGTGGCGCGCCGAGGGCACGCGCCGTCCGGGCAGGACGATGCCGGTCAGGTTGAGGGGGTCGGACCCAGCCACCGTAAGCGCGGTCCCGTCGCCGGGCGTCCCCCGCACGGCAGCCAGGGCGGCCGCGGCCTCGGGCGCGGCGTACTGCTCCCCCGACAGCCCGGCCACGAACCGGCCCCCGAGGGCGAGCCCGCGCGCCTCCAATCGCCGAAGAGCCCGCACCACCTGCCGCCAGGGGAGCCGGTAGGACTCTCGGGACCACACCTCGAAGGCCACGACGCCCCATCGGGCCAGCAGCTGCCAGGCCACCGCCTCGGCCAGCTCGTCCTCGGCCTCCGCCGCCAGGCCGTCAGCCAGGGCGGCCGGGTGGCCCGGGGGGTCGGGCAGGAGCGCCCACCGACCTTCGCCGAGCCCGCTGCCGACGGCCGCCCGGCGGCGGGCCAGGGCGCGGGGGCCCGACGGCCCGCGCCGCTGCCGGGCCCGCCAGCGCTGGCGCGCCGAGAGCAGCGAGCGCACGGCGGAGAAGGCGTCGGCGGTGACGAGGCCGCGGGCCACCAGGTCCCACAGCCCCTCGTCGATCTCGGCCGGCAACCGGCCCGAGCCGGCGGCCAGCTCCGAACGGAAGCAGGCCCCGCGCCCGCGCAGCGTGGCCAGCACGTCGGCCGACGCGCCGGCCGCCGGCTCGAGCGGTCCGTCGCCCGACCGCACCGCCGCCATCTGCCAGCCCTGGTCCTCGCGCAGCACCAGCGCCAGCGGGGTGGCCGGCGACGGGGTCGAGGACCCCCGGCGCCCTGGCGCGGTGCCAGGCTCGGGCGCGGCGTCGGGCCTCGGGGTGAGGCGTCCCCAGGCCACCTCGCCCGAGAGGCACAGCTCGTCGAGCCACTTGGGGTCGTAGCCGGCGACCCTCGGTGCGAGCACCTGAGCCTCCCAGTCACCGGCCGGCACCTCCACCCCGGCCAGCTGCTCGACGGCGGCCAACAGCCCGGCCCTGCCCTCGAGCCGGGTCCCGGGGGCCAGGTGCTGCCAGCGGCAGAGGAACCGGACGTACTCGGCGATGCTGGCCGGCTCGACGAGCCGCCGCCGCCGGGAACGGCCCGCGGCGTGGAGGCGGATCAGCAGGTGCCTCGCACACCAGCGCCCGTCAGGCAGCTCGATGGCCGAGCCCTCCGACTCCAGGCGGGCCAGCCCGGTGCGGGCCCGCGGCAACGGGAGCGGTGCACCGCGCGGGGCGCCCGCGGGCAGCGGGCCCTCCGCCACCAGCTCGTCGACGGTGACCGGTCCGGCCAGCTCGAGGTGGCCACGGAGGCACTCGGCCACGGCCTGGTCGGCGTCGGCGCCCTCGCCGACCGCGGTCTCAGCCAGGACCCGCCGTTCGGTGGCCGCCCAGTCCGAGCCGACCTCGCCCGCCCTGCCGTCCGCCACCAGCTCGTTGAACCAGGGCCGCCAGGCCTCCACCGGCCGACAGCAGACGAGCGACAGCAGCAGGTCGTGGAGCTCGTCGGGCCCCCGCGGGCTCGGTCGCACCTGGTCCAGCACGTCGGCCACGGCCGATGGGTCCAGCGGACCCAGCTGGTCCACCGGCACCGGGAGCCCGTCGGCCCCGATCACGCCCAACCCCCGGCGGAGGGGCACCGCCCGCGAGCGACGCTCCTCGAGGGGTGCGCCGTCGAGGAACGTGTACGGCCGGCCGGTCAGGATCCCGTGGGCCAGCACCGAGGGCTCCGCCGACTCGACCAGGTGGACCTCGACGCGCCCGGCCTCGAGCCCGCGCGCCAGTTCGACCAGCCCTTCGGCGTCCAGCGGTTCGAAGAGGCAGTCGGCGACGGTCTGGCGCACCAGCACGTGGTCGGGGACCGGGATCGGGCCGGCGTCGGCGTTCTCCTGGCAGGCGGCCAAGGCCGGCCAGGCCGCGGCCAGCAGGTCGTCGGCATCCATGCGCTGGAGGTGGATGGGGCGGCGCTGCCCGCCCCGCGAGCGCGGCACCACGAGCGCCCGGTTGCAGTTCCACCGCCAGCGGGCCGCCAGCATCGGGTGGGGCAGCACGGCCTGGGTCAGCACGTCGACGACGGTTCGGCTGTTCACCATCTTGGCCACCTGGGAGAGCGGGAAGCTGTGCTGGGGGCCGAGCGAGAGGACCACCGTGTCGTCGTCCGCTGCCGCCTGGAGCTCGAAGTCGAACGAGACGCAGAAGCGCTTGCGCAGGGCGAGACCCAGGGCCCGGTTCACCCGCCCCCCGTAGGGGGAGTGGACGACCAGCTGGGTGCCCTCGCTCTCGTCGAAGAACCGCTCCACCACCAGACGCTGGCGCGTCGGCAGCGCCCCCAGGGCGTCCCTCCCCGCCGCCAGGTAGGCCACCACCTGGTCGCAGACCTCGTCGGACACGCCGGCCCGACGGCGCACCTCCCGCCGGGCCCCCGCTCCGTCGGCACCCGCCAGGTACGGCTCGACGGCGGCCCGCAGCGCACCGACCTCCTCGGAGAGCTCGGCCGTGCGCGAAGGCGCCTCACCCAGCCAGAAGGGGACCGTCGGCGGGGCGTCACCGGCGTCGTGGACCCTCACGGTGCCCACCTCCACCTGGCGCACCCGCCACGAGTGGGTGCCGAGCAGGAACACGTCGCCGATGTTCGCCTCGACGGCGAAGTCCTCGTGCACCGAGCCCACGGTCACCCCGTCGGGGTCGAGGACGACCCGGTAGTCGCCCGTCTCGGGGATGCCGCCGCCGCCGGTCAGGGCGGCCAGGCGCGCCCCCCGCCGGGGCCGCAGCCGCCCGTTGACGCCGTCGCGGTGCACGTACGCCCCTCGCCGCCCCCTCCCGGTGACGATGCCCCAGGAGACCAGCTCGACGACCTCGTCGAAGGTGGCCCGGTCCAGCCCGGCGTAGGGCGCCGCGTGCCGCGCCATCTCGAAGAGGTCGTCCTCCCCGCACTCCCCGGCCGCCGCCACCTCGGCCACCAACTGCTGGGCCAGCACGTCGAGGGGAGCCACCGGGGGCTCCACCGCGTCGAGGTGGCCCGCCCGCACCCCGGCCAGCAGCGCCGTGCACTCGACCAGCTCGTCGCGGGTCAGCGGGTAGAGGCGGCCGGCGGGCCTCCCCTCCAACTGGTGGTTGGCCCTTCCGACCCGCTGGAGGAACGTGCCGATGGCCCGCGGCGAGCCGATCTGGCAGACCAGCTCGACCGGACCGACGTCGATGCCGAGCTCGAGCGAGGCGGTGGCCACCAGTGCCCGGAGCTCGCCGGCCCGCAGCCGCGCCTCCACCAGGCGGCGGCGGGCGGTCGAGAGGCTGCCGTGGTGGGCGGCGACCTGCAGCCCGCCCTCGGCGCCCTCACCGGGGTCGAGGCGCTCGGCCAGCTGGTGGGCGACCCGCTCGGCCAGCTTCCTCGTGTTCACGAACACGAGCGTCGTGCGGTGGTCTCGGACGTGGTCGGCAATCCGGTCGAGCACCTCGGAGAACTGGGTGTGGCTGGCGACCGCTTCGAGCTCGGAGGAGGGGAGCTCGATGGCGACGTCGAGGTCGCGGCGGTGTCCGCAATCGACGATCGCCGGCATGGGGCGCCCGTCCCCCGCCCCCGCCAGCAGCCGCGCCACCACCTCGAGGGGCCGCTGGGTGGCCGAAAGCCCGATCCGCTGGAGCCGGCCGCCGCCCTCGGCCACCACCTGCGCCAACCGCTCGAGGGTCAACGAGAGGTGGGCGCCGCGCTTGTCACGGGCCAGGGTGTGGACCTCGTCGACGATGACGGTGCGCACACCGCGCAGCATCGCCCGCGAGGACGCCGCAGTGAGCAGAAGGTAGAGCGACTCCGGCGTGGTCACCAGCAGGTCGGGCGGGCGCCGGCGCATGGCCGCCCGCTCGGCGGGTGGCGTGTCGCCGGTGCGCACCGCGACCGTGAGGTCGGGCGCCTCGAGCCCGAGGTCCGAGGCCGCCTGGCGGATGCCGGCCAGCGGCAGCTGGAGGTTCTCGTGGACGTCGGCCGCCAGGGCCCGCAGGGGGGAGACGTAGACCACCTCGGGGAGGCCCGAATGGGCACGGCCATCCCGGTGGGCGCGGTAGGCGGCGTCGATGGCCACCAGGAAACCGGTGAGCGTCTTGCCGGTTCCCGTCGGCGACGCGACCAGCACGTCCTCGCCCGAGGCGATCAGCGGCCAGGCTGCGGACTGGGGCGCCGTGGGCCCACCAGGAAAGCGGTCGGAGAACCACGCCCGCACGGCGGGGTGGAACCGGTCGAGCAGCGCGGCGTCGCCCAGACGGCCCGGGGGCGGGCCGAGTGTGTCAGTCGGGGATGCCACCCCCCCATTCCACCAGGCGGCGGTGACAGCCGCGCCGGCGGGGCCGCCGGGCGGCGCCTACCCCGCGGTCGGGCCCACCGGCAGGTCGGCGCGGTCGAGCACCCGAGCCACGGCGGACCGGCCCAGGGCGATGAGCTCGGAGGAGCCCGAGAAGTCCCGGTAGTCGGCGATCCGGGGTTCACCGATGCTGAACATGACCACCTCGACGCCCGGTGGGACCAGCGGCAACTCCCGGGTAAGGCGCGAGTGCACCGCCAGGAACAGCGCGTTCAGCATCGCTTCCAGCGGCCGTTCGGGCACCGGCGGGGTGTAGTGCACCGGCCCGCAGAGCAGCACGTACAGGCGGGTCGCCCCGGCGGCGATCGGCCGCATGATCGGCACGTTGTTCACCACGCCCCCGTCGATCAGTGTCTCGCCGTCAATGGAGACCGGCGGGAGGAGGGACGGGATGGCCGCGGAGGCCAGCACCGCTTCGACCGCCGGCCCCCGGTCCAGCCACCTCTCCTGGCCATCGTTGAGCGATGCGGCGACCACCTCCAGGGGGATATGCGCCTCCTCGAGCCGGTCGAAGGCGATCCCGTCGGCCACGATCCGGCGCAGGCCGCTGTTGCTGTGCACCGACGGGCGATGCTGGACGAAGGTCCACGGGCCGTGCGCCCTTCCCCGGGGGAAGACGAGCTCCCCCGTCAGGTTCAACCAGGTGTCCTCCAGCTTCTTCATCCCCGCGGGCGTGGGGTCCCCGCAGTACGCGGAGCCGTTGATCGCGCCCACCGAGGCGCCGTAGACGCGGTCGGCCCGGATGCCGCGGTCGACCAGCTCCGCCAACATGCCCACCTGGGCCGCACCACGACTGCCACCGCCGCTGAGCACGAAGGCGGTCCAACCGTCGGGTCGGTGATGCCGCCAGTGGTTGAGGCGGGCCCGCCATCCGTTGTCCCGGTCCGGGACCGACGGTGTGCCGTTCAACGTGGCGCTCCCGGCGTCTTACCCCTCGACTCCGCCGACCCGAGTCCGTTCCTTGTCGGGGGCACCACCTGCCGGCGCTCCAGCCACTCGTCCCGGCCGCTCCGGTCGCGGCGAAGTGCCCAGCGCACGGTGATCACCGACAGGACCAAGAAGGCCGCCACGAACAGCCCGAAGACGGTGAAGAAGGCAACGTCGGCACCGACCTGGACCGCGGCCGTCCCGGCGACGAGGGGCGTGGACAACATCGTCGGCAAGGCTAAAGCACCGCTGGCGGTGATACATCCTCGTGCCACACTCCCGATGTGCCCGGATCCTCACGACCCCCGTCGACGGAAGGACTCCGGCGAGGACGACCCCGCCTGGTGGCGGCGGCGAGTGCCCCGGTCGAACTGCTGGACCGGCTCCGCGGCGACGCCGACCGAAGGCCGGTGGTCGACCCGGGCCTGGCCGGGGGATTGCGCGAGTGGTTGGAGGACGGAGCGGTCGATGCCCTGCGCACCGCGGGACCCGGGGGAGAACCGATCATGGTCGACCGCTGGGCGCTGTCGCCGAATGAGCGCGAAGCCACCGACTCCGGCGTGACGGCCCCGCTGGCCCGTGCCGTGCTCGTGAGCGCCCTGTTCCGGCAGCTGGTGACGACCGGTCGCATTGACAACCCGGTGGCGGACGCGCTGTCGGCCATCGGGGCGGGCGGGCGCACCGACCGCGTCGCCGAGTTCCTCGTTCGCCTCCCGTCCGCCGACCGTGCGGCACTCCTGGAACAGATCGTCGACCACGCCGAGGTGTTGGTCTCCACCTGGCCGGCGGTCGCCCCCGCGTGGCTACCGAGGACCGCCGAGCGCAGGACCGTTCCCGTCGCCGGCGGCCGGATCGTCCTCTCCGGCATCATCGACCTCGTGCTCGGCGCCCCGGCGCTCGATCGGGCCTCAGTGTGCCTCGTGGACGTGCGAACCGGTGAGCGCAGAGCCGACCACACCGAGGACCGCCACTTCCTCGGCCTCCTGGAGACGATCTGCGCCGGCGCTCCCCCCTTTCGGGTTGCCACGTACTACACGGCAACCGGTGAGGTCGACGTCGAGGATGTCGACGACGACTTGCTGTCTGCGGCCGCTCGGCGCGCCGTCGAGGCCTTCCATGGGGCCGCCGCGGCCCGCCAGCTCCGCGACCACCCGGCCGTGGCGGCGTGATCCCCACGACGTTGCCCCCGACCGTCCTGCCCAGGGCCGCTTGCCTCACCGACGCGCTGCTGGCACCGCCCGAGGCGCCACCGACGGCCCGCGATCTCGAAGCACTCCGGCATCGCCTGCAGGCGGCGTTGGTCGACGCCTCGCCCACGGGCTGTCCCAACCTCCGGGTGGACGCCTACCTCTTGCGCAGCTTGGCCCGCGAGGACCGCCTTCCCGACCACCTCGAGCGCTTCGCCTGGACTCCGGTGAACGCCCGGCGGTCGATCGGACTGGCGGCGGTGCGCCGCTGCCTCGAGGGCCGAGCCAGGTACCCGGCCGAGGCGGTGACGGCGACCGTCGCCTCCATGATCGGCGAGGCCCGAGCAGGAGTGGTGGGTCGGGGCTCTCCCGCCCGGTGGCTGTCGGAGATCGCCGAGGGGGCCCGTGCCGCAGTGGAGGCCGAAGCCGTCTCGTGGGCCACCAGGCTCTTGGTCGCGGTCGAGTGGCATCGACTGGCACGGCCGCCGATCGTGGGCGCACCCGACCGTTGGTGGGACTGTCCGGGAGCTCGGATTGCGCTGCGGGGCCGCTGCGACGCGCGGGTCGAGACGCCTGGTGGGCGCCAGACGCTCCTCACCATGATGTCCGGCCACCCCGGGCAGGCAAGCCGGGTCGAGCTCGCCCTGGGTGCCCTCGTCGACGTGGTCGGCAGGCCCTCGGCGCCGCCCCCGGCCCGCGTGGTCGGGTGGTGGCCGGAGTGCGGCCGTGCCCTCGTGCTGGCGATGGACCTCGGTCTCCTCGAGGAGACGGCCCGAACCGTCGTGACCGCCGTCCGCCGGCACTCGCCCGGCACCGAAGCTGCTGCAACACGTAGGGCCGCCTGACGGCGGCACGGCAGGAGACCGTCGGGGGGGAGGCGACCGTGGCAGTAGGGTTCACCTTCGGCCCATGCAGACCCGCGACGACATCAGGAACGTGGCGATCGTGGCCCACGTCGATCACGGGAAGACCACCCTCGTGGACGCCATGCTCCGCCAGACGGGCGCCTTCCGGGCCAACGAGGAGCTGACGGATCGGGTCCTCGACTCCGGCGATCTCGAGCGCGAGAAGGGCATCACCATCCTGGCCAAGAACACGGCGGTGCGGCATCAGGGGGTGAAGATCAACATCGTCGACACCCCGGGGCATGCCGACTTCGGCGGTGAGGTGGAGCGCGGCCTGACCATGGTCGACGGCGTTCTGCTCCTCGTCGACGCATCGGAGGGCCCGCTTCCCCAGACCCGGTTCGTCCTGCGCAAGGCGCTGGAGGCCCGTCTGCCCGTGGTGCTGGTGGTGAACAAGGTCGATCGGGCCGACGCCCGCATCGACGAGGTGGTGCACGAGGTGGAGGAGCTCTTCTTGGACCTCGACGCCGACGAGCACCAGATCGACTTCCCGATCCTCTACGCCAACGCCCGCACCGGCTGGGCCTCCGCCGAGCGCAACGTCACGGGAACGGATCTGGGGCCCCTCTTCGAGGCCATCTGTCGCCACGTCCCACCCCCGGAGTTCGACCCAACGGCGCCGCTCCAGGCCCTCGTCTGCAACCTTGACGCCTCCCCTTACGTCGGCCGGCTCGCCATCTGCCGGATCCAGCACGGGAGCCTGCGCAAGGGTGACACCGTCGGCTGGTGCCGCCTGGACGGGACGGTCGAGCGGACCAAGGTGACCGAGCTCTACGTGACCGAGGCCCTCGAGCGCGTGCCGGCCGACGACGCCGGGCCCGGCGAGATCGCCGCGGTGGCCGGCATGGCCGACGTGACCATCGGCGAGACCCTGGCCGACGCCGAGAATCCGGTGGCGCTGCCTGCGATCACCGTCGACGAGCCCAGCCTGACGATGACCATCGGCATCAACACCTCCCCGCTGGCCGGGAAGGACGGGACCAAGCTGACCGCCCGCCAGGTGAAGGGCCGGCTCGACAGCGAGCTCATCGGCAACGTCTCGCTCAGGGTGAGCCCCACCGAGCGTCCGGACGCCTGGGAGGTCCAGGGACGCGGCGAGCTCCAACTGGCCGTGCTGGTCGAGACCATGCGCCGGGAGGGTTTCGAACTGACGGTGGGCAAACCTCAGGTGGTGACCCGCCGCATCGACGGAGCGTTGCACGAGCCCATGGAACGTGTGGCGGTCGACGTGCCCGACGACTACCTGGGCGTGGTCACCCAGCTCCTCGCCCTGCGAAAGGGCTCCATGGTGGAGATGGTCAACCACGGCACCGGCTGGGTCCGCCTCGACTACCGGGTGCCGGCCCGGGGCCTGGTCGGGTTCCGCACCGAGTTCCTGACCGAGACCAGGGGCACCGGGGTGCTCCACCACGTCTTCGACGGTTGGGCGCCCTGGATGGGCGAGCTGCGGACCCGGCGGAACGGGTCGATGGTCGCAGACCGGCTCGGAGTCACCACCACCCACGCGCTCATGAACCTGCAGGACCGTGGCACGCTCCTCCTGGGGCCCGGCATCGATGTCTACGAGGGCATGGTGATCGGGGAGAACGCTCGGGCCGACGAGATGGACGTGAACCCCACCAAGGAGAGGAAACTGACCAACGTCCGGTCCTCGACGGCCGAAGAATTGGAACGCCTCACCCCACCGCTCTCCCTCTCGCTCGAGCAGGCGCTCGAGTTCATCGGTGACGACGAGTGCGTCGAAGTGACGCCCAGCGCGGTGCGCCTGCGCAAGGTGATTCTCGACGGAGCCATCCGCGGACGGCAGCGCAGCAGGGTCCGAAAAGCGCGGGTCGACGAGTAGGCCCGGCCCCGCGCCGAACGCCGGACCGAACCGAGGCGGGGCGCAGGAGCGCCCGGGACCGGGCGGGTCGGTAGCCTCTGGTGGCCGGGCGACCGGCCGGAGTCCGGAGGGATGGCAGAGCGGACAAATGCGCGGCTCTTGAAAAGCCGTGGGGCCTCGGCTCCCGTGGGTTCGAATCCCACTCCCTCCGCAGGGTGGGCTTGACCCGCATCAGGTGTGACCGTGGAGGGCGGGGCAGCCGGCACTCGAGGGCCACCGAACCGCTGCGGATCCCTCTCGAACGCCTCCCGACAGCGGTCGGAGCAGAACGACGGCTGGTCTCCCGTCGGCCGGGAGAACGCCCGCGCAGCGGTCGCTGCCACCTGCATCCCACAGACCGGATCGAGCGCGAGACCCCGCCCGCCCCCGAGCCGTTCCCGGTTGCGATACGTCCAATACAAGAGAGCGAAGACGCCCAGGAACACGATGTTGAGTACGGTCGTGTAGTTCCACCGGAATTCGGCCGCCACAACCTGGGTCGGACGGATCGTGGGCACCAGTCCCGCCGCCCGGAACAGTCCCTCGGTGGCCAGTCCGGCCAGGGACATCGTCAGCCAGAACAGGGCCAGCATCCTGAGCATCAGCCTGCTGCCGTAGTAGCGCCGGTAGATGAGCAGCAGCGGCAAGGCGATTAGGTCGGCGAAGATGAACGAAATCACGCCCCCGAAGGAGATACCACCACTCCACAGTGCCGCGGCCAGCGGCACGTTGCCGACCGAGCAGACGAAGCTCACGATGGCGATGAGGGGACCGACAATGACGTTCTCCACCGCGGTCCAGGTCCCGTGACCGTGCCAGAACAAGGCGTTCCAGATGTGCGCCGGCACCAGCACACTGAGGAACCCCGCGACCAAATATCCGATGACCAGCTCGTTTCGGAGCATGGAGATGTCTGAGATGGTGTACGTGGCGGATTCGGCCCAGCCGGCTTTGTAGCGCAGCCGCACCCGCCAACTCTGGTGCTGGAGGACGGGATCCCCGAGTGGGCCCCGCACGTGGTCGCCCCCACCCAGCGCTCGCGCCAGGTGCCGCCGGGCGTCGACCACCTGCCTTCCGCGCAACCACAGGCTTCCCAACGCTACGAACAGGACGATCATGATGATGCCGCCGACGAACTCGCTGACGGCGAACTGCCAGCCGACCAAAACTGCCAGGACAATCCCCAGCTCAACAACCAGATTGGTGGACGCCAACATGAAGACGTTGGCCGAAACGAAGTCGGCGCCCTTTACGAACAGGGACTTCGACATCGCCGATGCGGCATAGGAGCACGACGAGCTGACCATGCCGTAGGTGGATGCGCGGCCCACTGCCGCTGGGCGATGGTTGCCCATCGAACGCTGCATCGATGCATCGCTGACGAAGGCCTGGACGGCACCGGAGATCCCGAAACCCAAGACGAGCGGCCAGAGGGTCTCCCAGAACATGAAGAACGATTCACGCAGGCTTCGCCCGAGATCTGCCGGCCAGGCCGCGGAGGCCAGCACGATCACGACTTGACCAACCTCGCGATCGCGGCCTGGGCCTCTTCGATCCTGCGCGTCGCGTCCTCACCACCGACCTTCGCCGCGTCGAGCACGCAGTGTGCGAGGTGGTCGTCGAGGAGTTCCAGTGACACCGACTGCAGCGCCCTGGTGACCGCCGAAACCTGTTCGAGCACACTGATGCAGTAGCGGTCCTCTTCCACCATCCGCTGGAGGCCTCGGATCTGGCCTTCGATGCGGCGGAACCGCTTCAAGATGGCCTCCTTGTCGGAGGAGTACCCGGGCGAGGACTGCTGGGCGGTTGTCATCTCTTTACCTTACCCCCCTAGGGTATAGTTTTGCACCAAGCGACCGGCGGCGAAGGCGGCACGCATCCTTGGGCGTCTCGTCCCAGCAGGCTTTCCCCTAGCGCGGGTAGGTTCACCACCCAGACCGCCCACGGAGGCTTGGCCGGTGCCGCGAGCGAGCCGGCCCGATTCCGACCCGCCGGTCATGAACGGGGAAATGACGAAGGCTCATGGTTGGACCTGCAAGCGCGGACTGGGTGACGATCTCGTCGCTGGCCACCGCTGCCGGAACCCTCGTGCTGGCGGCTGCCACCTTCGCCGCGGTTCGGTCGTCCAACCGGTCGGCACGAATCGCCGAAATTGCGCTCCAAGAACAGCGCAGGCCGCTCCTCGCCCCCTCGCGACCCGACGATCCACAGCAGAAGATCATGTTCCTCGACGGCCAGTGGGTGAGGGCGGCGGGTGGCAGAGCCGTCGTCGAGCACGTCAACGACGTCGTGTACATGGCCATCAGCCTGAGGAACGTCGGGACCGGGATGGCGGTGTGCCAGGGGTGGTCCGCCCGCCCCGGCATGTCGATATCGGGCGCATTCCCCTCCCACACCCCGCTGGAGGAGTTCCACCTGCAATCGCGCGATCTCTACGTACCCGGGGGCGACGTCGGCCTCTGGCAGGGAGCGTTGCGACATCCTGACGACCCACTGCGTGTGGCGCTCGTCGAGGCGGTCGCCTCCCAACAGCCGGTGACCGTGGAGCTGCTCTACTCGGACCAGGTCGGACACCAACGCACGGTGTCTCGCTTTGCCCTCATTCCCGCCAACGATTCGTGGCTCGCCACCATGACTCGGCATTGGTACCTGGACTGGGAGGGACCACGTCCCGAGCCGATCACCCTGGCCGCAGCCGAAGCAGTGCTGAGGGATCATCGGGCGTCGGTGGAACGCAGGGTGGGTTCTGAGGGCGCAGACGAGACGACCGGTGCCCCGACCGATTCCGAAGCCCCGAGCACCTGAAGACGGGGTCAAAGGGCGCCGACTGCAGAAGCCTCGAAGAAGCGCCCACCGCCCTCGGGCCAGCTTCACGGGCTGCCCGAAGTGATCGACCCGCAGGTCTCACGTGGAGCGGATGTCGGTTCGGGCATCTTCGTCCGAGATGCGCATCAGCTTGCGGCGAGCGTGCTGCACGTCCGGGGCGACCGAGACGATGTCGCGGTGCGCCGTCAAGCGGCGTCCGGCGTCGACACGACCTTCCGGTGACGGTGTCGCCCGAGGAGGAGAAAGATCCCGCCGGCGACCAGGCCGACGATCAGCACGCCGACGTCGAACCTCGAATGGTGGCCGGTGGCGACCCTCCCGAGACCGTACGAGCTGGCTCCCACTGATACCGAGAAGGCGAAGGACGCGACAAGGTTCCACAGGGCGAACTGCCCGCGCTTCATCTTTGCGGTACCCGAGACGATGGCCGGCGTGACGAAGACGGCGAGCCGCCCCCACCTCGCGTAGATGCGCTCTCCCCGTTCGAGTGCCTTCTCCCGGCTGGCCAGGCGCTTCCCGGGGCGGCCCAGCAGCTGACGTCCCCAATGCAAGCCCACCCAGTAGCCGATCAGGCCTCCCACCTCTCCGGCTACCGTCGACACCACGATGACCGCGGCGAGCGACAGCCTGCCCTGGCTCGCGGCGACTCCCGCCGCGCCGAGCGCCACGGTACCGACGAACGGGACGCCGGCCCATGACGCCATCACCCCAAGGAACAGCAACGGGTAGATCCACCATGTGGTGGTGGACGTCGCCGCGAGGATCACTGGCACCCGCCCCCGACTCCGCGGGCGAATTGCTTGCGCCAGCGCAGACAGCACTCCCGAAGAGCGAGTGCTCCGGTGGCGGCCGGCGTGGTCCACACGAGCCCTTGCTCGTGCCTCAGACTGGTCGACCGCACGGTTAGGGACCGCCCCGTTCTCCCGGCGGCCGCCCGGGATTGTCGAGGCGGGGCGGAACGTCGTCGAAATCCGGCATCGGCCGGGCGCTCTGGGGCGGGCTGGCTCCGGCCAGGAGCACGATCCCGACCATCGCCACCAACAAACCGATGACCGCCGGCGACAACCGATCGTTTCCACTGGAAATACTCTCTCCGAAGACAGAGACTCCGAGCAGCACACTGGAGACAAGCGTCACCGCGTTGCTCGACGCCATGGCCGGGGCCAGAATGGCGGTCTTGAGCGCCGACTGCTGCAGCACGAACCCCACAACGGCCGACGCGATGAGCACGTAGATCGTCCAGCTCGTGAGAATGGTCACGAGCCCCTTGCCCACTAGCTCCATGAACACCTTCGTCACCGCTGCCTGCAGCCCGAAGGCGATACCCGCCGCCGAACCGAACAACAGTGCCTTTGCCGCCCCCTTGCGCCGATTCCCGATCCTGTACAGGAAGCCGATGATCAACACCGAAACCAAGCCGGCAGAGACCCACGCCCCGGCTGAGGGGTTTGTCGTGCCGCCTTTGGGGGATCCGACGGCGAGGAGAAGGAAGATCCCGACGACCATGGCCACTGCCCCGGCCGTCACCCTCGTGCTGATCCGCTGGTTGGTGATCTTGGCCCCGAGCGGCAGGGCGATGACGAGGCTCATGGACGTGAGCGACTGGACGACGACCAGTGACCCCGACTTGAGCGCCACCGCCTGAAGGATCCAGCCCCCGACCTGGCAGAGGCCACCGGCGAGCCAAACCGGACGCCTCACCGCCTGCGCGAGGAAGTGCGGATCGTCTTCGGGGGCCTCGGTCTCCAGCGTGCCCTTCTGCTGCAGGACGTTGCCCAGGGCGAACCCCAAAGCCGCCAGTAGGGCGAGCGCGACCGTCACCGGACTCCGTCCGCTCGGAACCCGAAGCAGCGCATGCCCCGGCGCTTCAGCGGAGTCACTTCAGTCCCAGCGTCGCGCGCTGTCGCCTCGCCAGTGGCCGAGCGTGGGGATCACCAAGCCGCGGCCCAGGGGCCCGTCTTCCTACGTGCGCTCGTAGGTGGCGTCGACCGGACGGGCGATGATGTAGATCAATGCGCCGATGACCGGGATCATCAGAATGAGGATGGTCCAGCCAGCCTTGGCCAGCCCGTGGTGGTCCTTCCGCCGGAAGTTGTCGACAAAGCACCAGATGATGAAGAAGACGACGATCACCAGGCCGGCGAACATCAGCATGGCCCAGAAGAGACTCAACAACGGGAACGAGTAGGCCAGCACGGCTCCTCCTAAGGTTCGGTCTGCCATCACACAATAGACACGAGTGACGCTCCGGGCAGGGACGTCCTCGCCCGCCTGCCCCACGAGGTACGGTCCGGTCGGCGAAATTCGCCACTCGACCGGGCCGTGCCGAACGGCCTAGGGTGAGCGACCTGCCGCGAGTACCGAGGGGACGGGCAACGTGTTCATCTGGTTCATCTTGGCGATCGTGCTGGTAGTGATCGTGGCCGGGGGCTTCGGTGGTCGCCACTACGCCCGGCGCAATTCCCACCCGGACGCCACGCACGCCCACAAGACAAGGAAGCACCCCCACAGCTCCCGCGGGCGCGGCCACGGCCACTGACACCGCCGTCCCGGGAGCTGACCCCTCGACGGACCGCCATTCCCCGAAGCGGGAAGGCGCGGGTTCCCCGTCGCCCCTCGGCCTGACATAGGGGAGTGGAGTTGGGCTGCTCTGCGAACCTCGCCAACGATGCGGTGCCGTGACCACCCTCTTCGCCCTGTGCGCGGGGTTCTGCAACGCCCTCAACGTGGTTGCCCAGCATCGGGCCAGCACGTCGAGGGCCGCCAAGCTTCCAGTACTGCGCCTGGCCCTGTATCTCGCCAGGAACCCCCTCTGGTTGTTCGGCTGGGTCGCGCTCCTCGGAGGCTTCGTCTTCCAGGCCACGGCGCTCCACCTCGGCACGCTCTCGCAAGTGCAGGCGCTGTTGGTCTCTGAACTCGTGTTCACGCTCGCACTGCGAAAGCTGTGGATCGGCCAGAGGATCACCCGGGCCGCGTGGGCGTCCGCCGGCTTGACCTGCATCAGCCTCGCGCTCTTCGTGGCCTTAGCCGAGCCACAGGGCAACCAGATGGCGCCCACCTCGTCGGCGTGGCTTTCTGTGCTGCTGACCTTCGGGATCCTCACGGCGGTACTGGGCGCACTGAGTCTCCGAGGCTCAGCCAGCCGGCGGGCGGCGTTGGCCGCGACCGCGGCAGCCGTGGTTTGGGCCCTCGAGGCCACCTTCATCAAGGCGGCCACCGACACATTCACCACCGTTGGTTTCGCCGGGATGTTCTCCCACTGGCCCATCTACGCCGTTGCTGTGGGGGGCATCATCGGGACCCTGCTGGTGCAGACGGCGCTCCACGTCGGTCCGCTGCGGATCTCACAACCCCTCATGGTGTCAGTCGACCCATTTGTGAGCATCATCCTGGGCATCTGGCTGTTCGGCGAGCACTACGAGGGAAGCCCATTCAGGATCGCCGTCGCGTGTGCCTCATTTGCCGCCATGGTGGTCGGGATCGTGCTCCTGGTGCACACGTCCCCCCCGAACCTCGACGTCGCACCCGAGATCCCTGCACCATCGACCACGTGACCGTCGGGCACCACCCCCCCTTCCGGACTCGACGACCCTCGCCAGTCGTGCGACCCGGCCGCTCTTCGGCCTCAGGCTCAACCGTCGTGGCATGGGCGGCCGCGGAACGGCCGGTGTCAGCCGATCTGGTCCCGCAGAGACGACAGCCACGCGTCGGCCTGGCGCCACGCGTCATCCGCTTCACGCCGTCGGGCCGGCGCGTGGGCGCCGGCCGCGGCATACGAGCCGAGGAACTTGACCCCGGCCAGTTCAGCGTGGAGGTCCCGGAGGCAGTCAGCCACCACCTCGTCGTCCAGGTGGCCGTCGAGGTCGATGACGAAGCAGTAGTCGCCCAACCCGCGCTTGGTCGGACGTGACTCGAGCTTGGTCAGGTTGATGTTGCGGGCAGCGAACTGACCGAGGATCCCGTGGAGGCTTCCGGGGCGATCATCACGCTGGAAGCACACGATGCTGGTGCGGTCGTGACCGGTGGGTCGTGGGACTCCGGTACGGGCCACGGCCACGAACCTGGTCTGGTTGCCGGGGAAGTCCTCGACGTCCTCGGCCAGCACCGCCAATCCATAGATGTCGGCGGCCAGCCGCGGGGCGATGGCCGCGCTGCCGGGCTCGGGGTGCTCTCCCAGCTGCCGGGCCGCATCTGCGGTGGAATTGCTGGCCAGCACTTCGGCGCCGGGCAGCTTCTCGGCCAGGTATTTCCGGCATTGGGCCGTCGCCACGGGGAACGACACCACCCGGCGCACGTCGGACAACTTCGTGCCCGGGGCGGCCATGAGATGCAGGTGCACGTCAAGGACGACCTCGCGCTGGATCAGCAGGTCGAAGTCGAGGATGAGGGCGTCGAGGGTGTCGCGCACCGTCCCGTCGATGGCATTCTCCATCGGCACGAAGCCGAGGTCCACCCGACCGCCGGCCACCGCCTCGAGAACCTCGGCGATGGTCGTCCTCGGCTCGAGAGCCGAGGCTGCGAAATCGGGCTCGCTGAGCAGCGCTTCCTCGGTGAAGGTGCCCTGGGGGCCGAAGAAGGCGATCGAGGTCGCAGGTCGGGTCACACCGAGGCAGGATAGTGAGCCTGATGGACCAGCCCGCGCTTCGACAGCTTCTCGACGACGTGGCTTCGGGCGCATGTCCACCCGACGATGCCGTCCGCCGGCTCCGGCGCCTCCCGTTCGCCGATCTCGGCTATGCGAGGATCGACCACCATCGCCACCTGCGCCAGGGGCTGCCCGAGGCCGTGTACGGACCGGGGAAGACTCCCGAGCAGTGCGCGGGGATCGTGGTCGAACTTCTCGCCGAGCCTGGGGGCCCGGTCCTCCTTACTCGTGCCGATCCCGAACAGGCCGCTGCGGCTGAGGTGGCCGTCGCCGCCGCAGGCCACGAGCCGGGGACGGCCACCAGCAGCGGCGGTCTCACCACCGTGGTTTGGCGTCCGGCCGCGGACCGACCCGGTCGAGTACTGGTCCTCACGGCCGGCACCGCCGACCAGCCCGTGGCCGACGAGTGCACGGCGATCCTCTCGGCCTTCGGGTTCGCGCCGATGCTGCTACACGACTGCGGCGTGGCCGGAGTCCACCGCCTACTGGCATCGGTGGACGAGCTTGTCCAGGCAGACGTCGTCGTGGTGGTGGCGGGGATGGAAGGGGCTCTGGCGAGTCTGGTCGGTGGCATCACCCCCGCACCGGTAGTGGCCGTCCCCACCAGCGCCGGCTACGGAGCTGCACTCGAGGGTGTGACCGCACTGCTGGCCATGCTGTCCTCATGTGCCGCCGGAATTACGGTGGTGGGCATTGACAACGGCTTCGGCGCAGCCTGCGCTGTCGGTCGGCTGCTCCCGTGAACCGTCGGGCTCCCGAGGCCCCAGGCACCGCCGGGACCATCGCATGGTTCCATTGCTTCGCCGGCATCGCCGGCGACATGGCCTTCGCCAGCCTGCTCGATGCCGGCGCCGACTTTGACGAGGTCCTCTCCATCCTCGGACGACTCCCGCTCCCGGGTTGGCAGCTCCGTCGTGAGCCCGTGCTACGAGGTGGGATCGGCTGCACCAGGGTCGTCGTCTCCAGCCGGGACGACGTCGTGGTGCGCACCTACGCCCACATCGTGGGACTGGTCTCCGAGGCTCGCCTCCCCGAGCGCGTGGCACTGCGTTCGTTGGCCGTGTTCGCCGCCCTCGCCGAGGTCGAGGGACGGATCCACCGCCGCTCGGTCGAACAGGTGCACTTCCACGAGGTCGGCGGCCACGACGCGGTGGTCGACGTGGTCGGGACGGCGGCGGCTCTCGAAGTGCTGGGGGTCGACACGGTGACCGCGTCGACGGTGGCTACCGGCACCGGCACCATCCGCTCGGCCCACGGGATCCTGCCGAACCCCTCTCCGGCCGTGGTGCGGTTGCTGGCCGATGTCCCCACCTACGGCCGGGACACCCAGATCGAGCTGACCACGCCCACCGGCGCCGCCATCCTCTCCGCACTCGCCGACTCCTTCGGCCCGATGCCGCCGATGGTGGTGGCGTCCAGCGGCTTCGGCGCCGGCTCGAACGAGATGGCGGACCTGCCGAACTGCACCCAGGTCGTCGTGGGACAGGCGATCGAGCGGACCGGCCCGGGGGTTCCCGATATCGGCCCGGGCCAGCCCGTCATCGTCCTCGAGACGAACCTCGACGACACGACGGGCGAACAGCTCGGCCGAGCGGTGGTCGCCCTTCTCGATGCGGGTGCCCACGACGCCTGGATCACGCCGGTGGTGATGAAGAAGGGCCGCCCCGGACACACGCTCCACGCCCTGTGCGACCCGGCGCTCGCCGGACACCTGCGCCAGGTCTTCCGGGACATCACCGGCACCTTCGGCGTCCGGGCGCTGTCAGGGGAACGGTGGCCGTCCGCCCG
Source organism: Acidimicrobiales bacterium (assembly GCA_052145775.1). Taxonomy (GTDB): domain Bacteria; phylum Actinomycetota; class Acidimicrobiia; order Acidimicrobiales; family RAAP-2; genus CAVYPR01. Next base: position 21,844 of record JBKQNY010000091.1, on the reverse strand, counting down.
CCTGGATGGTGAGGTCGAAGTCGACGGCGAGCCCGTGCGAGTGAAGGTCAGTCCCGGCCGGGTGAAGGCCCAGTTCGACGACGTGGCCCGGGCGGCCGACCGCACGGGTCTCCCGCTCCATGTCGTCGCCTCGAAGGCCGAGAGCGCGGGCCAAGAAGTAGTGCCCGAGGTCGCGGGGGTCGACGAGGGAGGCGACGCGCCCGACCCCGGCGGACCGAACCGACCCGAACCCGCCTGAGCCCGACGGACCTCGCTGGCCAGCCCTCGCTATGGTGCCGCCCATGGTTGGGCGGGGATTCCACAGGTGGTCCGGGGCGCTCTTGGCCACCATCGTGTCGCTACTGGTACCGGTGGCCGGTGGAAGCAGCGCGGCGGCGCCCCTCCCCGCGCTCGCACCCCCACCACCGATCACCTGGTCGGCCTGTCCCTCACAGTCCGGGTACCTCTGCGGCACGGTCGCCGTTCCGGTCGACTACGCGGAGCCCAAGGGCCCGACCATTTCGGTGCCGGTGATCGAGAAGCCGGCCGCGGTCCCCGCCACCAGCCGCGGGGTCCTCCTGTTCAATCCGGGCGGACCCGGTGAGAGCGGAGTGCAGATCCTCCCGGTCCTGGCCGCGCTGTTGCCCACGGAGGTCAGCGACGACTTCGACCTGGTGAGCTTCGACGAGCGGGGCACCGGGGCCAGTGACGGCCTGGTGTGCGGGCCATCACCGGCGGCGGCGGCCAGCGTCGAGCCGCTGCCCGCGACCCCGAGCGGTCCCCTGCCGGCCTCCGGCCTCTACCGCGGCCTGCATGCCGACTGCGCCGCCGCCGCGCCGGCCCTGCTCCCCCACATCGACTCGACCGACGCCGCCCGGGACATGGACCGCATCCGCCAGGCCCTCGGCGTGTCAAAGATCAGCTACTGGGGCCTGTCGTACGGCACGGTCCTGGGCTCGGTCTACGCCCACCTCTTCCCTCAGCGGATCAGGGCCATGGTCCTCGACGGCGCGGTCGTCGAGTCCTCCCCCCTGGCCACAGGAGTGAGGGCCGAAGCGTCGGCGCTCACCGCCTCGCTCGACCACTTCTTCGCTGCCTGTGCCGCCGAACCAAACTGCCCGCTCGGCTCCGACCCCCGGAGCTACTACGAGGACCTGGCGACCGAGCTCGCGCATCATCCCCTCCCCGCCCCGGGCAAGGGGGACGATCTGCCGGTGACTCTGGGCGACCTTGATTCGGCCACCCTCTTCTACCTGAGCGTGCCCTCGTTCGGCAATGCCTTCACCACAGCCCTGCTGGCGGCGACGGCCGGCGACGGTGCCCCGCTCCGGGCTATGGCCCTCGAGATCCAGATCGACCTCGACGGCGCCTCACTGGTCGGGCCCCAATGGGCCTACGGCTGCAACGACACAGCCGATCGAATGTCCCCGGCCGCGGCAGGGCGTCTGGCACAGACATTGGACGACCGCCACGGGCAGCTGGCCGCATATGCCGTCACCTACGACCTCGCAGGCTGTACCGACTGGCCCCGATCCACGGTGGCGGTACACAGCATGGTCTCCGCGGCAGCGCACGGCATCATGGTGATCGGCAACACCGGCGACCCCAACACCCCACACTCGTCCGCCGTCCAGCTTGTCCACGCGCTCGGCGGCGCGCACCTCGTGACCTGGCGGGGCTGGGGGCACACGTGGCTGCTGAACGGCTCGTCCGACGAGTGCATGGACCGGGTGGTCGACGCCTACCTCGTGACAGACCGGCCGCCGCCCTCTGGGACGAGTTGTGGGTGAGGCGCGCCTGCGGGCCGTCTGCGTCTTCTGCGGCGCCCACCGGGGGGGCGATCCGGGCTACGCCGACGATGCCGAGTCGCTGGCCCGGGCTCTCGTCGAGCGGGGCGTGCGCGTCGTCTACGGCGGTGCCCACGTGGGCGTGATGGGGGCCCTGGCCGATGCCGCCCTGGCGTCGGGCGGGGAGGTCGTCGGGGTGATCCCCCGCCACATGGTCCGCCCCGAGGTGGCCCACGACCGTCTCACCGAACTGCACGTGGTGGAGACCATGCACGAGCGCAAGGCCCTGATGGCCGAGCTGGCGGACGGCTTCGTGGCCCTGCCCGGCGGCCTGGGGACCCTCGAGGAGCTGGCCGAGATCCTCACCTGGTCACAGCTCGGACTCCACGACAAGCCGGTGGGCATCCTCGACAGCCGCGCCTTCTTCGACCACCTTTTGGACTTCTTGGACCATGCGGTCGACCAGGGCTTCGTCCAACCCCGCCACCGGGCACTCCTCCTCGCCGACGACCGGCCCGGCCCGCTGCTCGACGCCATGGCGAATTGGTTCCCACCACGCTGACGCCGCCCACCCCGGGACCCGGGCACCCGCCCCCGCGACCCCGGCGGTGCCAACCTGGTGACACGGACCAAGCCCGTTTCCCGCCGGCCCAAGGAGCACGCATGCGCAACCCGATGTTCGTCTACGACGAGCGCCTCGCCGACCTGATCTTCGACTACTGCCGGCGGCGCCTCGCCCTCGACCCGGTGCCACTGGACTTCGGAGGAGCCAGGGAGTCGCTCGACACGGTCCTCGACGGGCTGATGGGCGCCGAGGGGAAAGACCCCGCGCATGTGCTCGAGGTGTTCGGTCGGCTGGCCGAAGCGGTCGTGTCGTGCGACAGCCCCCGTTTCTTGTCGTTCATACCGGCCGCGCCCACCAAGGCCGCGCTCCTCTTCGACATGGTGGTCTCCTGCTCCTCCCTGCAGGGGACGTCCTGGCTGGAAGCAGCCGGTGCCGTGGCAGCCGAGAACCAGGCGCTGGCCGTCCTGGCCGAGGTGGCCGGCCTCCCCCGGGAGGCCGGCGGTTGCTTCGTCGCCGGCGGCACCAGCGGGAACCTCTCGGCCCTGGTGGTGGCCCGCGACACCGCTCCCCTCCGCCAGGGTCGCCGCACGGCGCGTCCGCGCATCGCCGTGGGTGCCGACGCGCACTCCTCGGTCGGCTCGGCCCTGCACGTCATCGGGGTCGAGGCGCTCACCGTGCCCACCGACGACCACCGCCTGACCGCCACCCAGCTCCGAGCCGCTCTCGCTGCCGATCCAGCGGCGGCGGAGGACGTGATCGGCGTCGTCGCCACGGCAGGCACCACTAATGCCGGAATAATCGACGATCTGGCCGGAGTGGCCGACGTGGCGGCCGAACGTCGGCTCTGGTTCCACGTCGACGCCGCCTACGGCGGCGCGGGCCTCCTCGCCCCCTCCGTCCGCCCCCTCTTCCATGGCATCGAACGGGCCGACTCGATGATCGTCGACCCCCACAAGTGGCTCTTCGCCCCCTTCGACTGCGCCGCCCTCCTCTACCGCGAGCCGCGCCTGGCCAAGGCCGTCCACAGCCAGGACGCGGCCTACCTCGAGATCCTCCACGACCCGGGCGCGGTGGCCCGCGACACCGATAGCGGCCCGTGGAACCCGAGCGACTACGCCATCCACCTCACTCGGCGGGCGCGGGGCCTGCCCCTGTGGTTCTCACTGGCCGTCCATGGTCTCGACGCCTACCGCGACGCCGTCGAGACGGTGCTCGAGACGACCCGCCGCTGCGCCGAGCTCATCGAGGAGACGCCGCACCTCTCCCTCGTGCGCGAGCCGGTGCTCTCGGTGGTGCTCTTCCGTCGGGAGGGTTGGGACCGCGGCGACTACGAGCAGTGGTCGAATCGGCTGCTGGCCGACCAGATCGGGTTCGTCACGCCCACCTCCTGGGAGGGCGAGCCGGTGGCCCGCTTCGCCTTCCTCCACCCCGACACGTCGCTCGAGATGGTGGGCGAGATCCTGGCCTCGACGGCCTAGCCGCGCCGGGACGTCGTGCTCAGCCGAGCAGGGGATCCCCCGGACGGCGGACAGGCGTCCCCTCGAGGGAGCGCCGGCGCCAGGCGATGCCCGACAGCGCCTCGAGGACCACCCGGTTGGCCAGGTAGGCGGTCACCTCCGCCTGGTCGTACGGCGGGGACACCTCGACCACGTCCACCCCGACCACCGGGAGCTCCAAGGCGATGCGGCGCACCGCGTCGAGCAGCTCCCGGGCGCTGAGGCCGCCCGGCTCGGGGGTGCCCGTGCCGGGGGCCGAACCCGGGTCGACCACGTCGACGTCGATCGAGAGGAACACCCCGTCACAGTCGTCGGTGGCGATGGTGGAGGCCTCGTTCAGGCAGGTGCCGAGCCCCCGTTCGACGACCTCGCCCATCTCGTAGCTCCGCATCCCCTGCTCGGCCATCCAGGCGAGCGTCTCGGGCTCGGGCCAGTAGCCGCGCAGACCGATCTGGAGGAAGCGGTCGCCCCGCACCGCACCGGACTCGATGAGCCTGCGCATCGGGGTGCCGTGGCCGTAGAGGGAGCCGAACTGGGTGTCGCCCGTGTCGGCGTGGGCATCGAAGTGGATCATCGACACCCGGCCCCAGCCCACGTGGCGTGCCACGCCGGTGGCGTCAGGGAGGGCGATGGTGTGGTCTCCGCCGAGCACCACCGGCACCGCCCCCGACGCCGTCACCGCCGTCACCGCCTCCTCCAGCCGGGAGAGGGCGAGCTCGGTGTCCCCCGGCGGCATCTCGACGTCGCCCACGTCGACCACACCCAGCTCGAGGAGGGGGTCGACGCCCAGGGCGAGGTGCGGACGACGGCCGTCGTGGCTGAGGTAGTCGGTCGTTCGGATGGCGTGGGGCCCGAACCGACAGCCGGCACGGTGTGAGGTCCCGCCGTCGAAGGGGGCACCCACGATCACGGCCCGCGCACCGGCGATCGAGGCCGGGTCGGCGAGATCGGCCGCCGGCACGCCCAGGAAGGTCGCGTGCGGACCGAACATGTTCTCTCGCACCGGCCCATTCTGGTCCGCGGCCGGCGTCGGCGCCCTGGGGGGACCGGGCCGACACCACGGGGAGGCGGGGATCGCCGCCGACAGGTTCCCGGCGGGCGGATCGGCGGGGAATGGGACTTTGGGCCCTGCCTCACGGGTGGAACACGTTCTACCATCATGCTGCGGGCGTGCTGCGCCGCGTGATGGGAAGGGAGTCCGGAGATGACCCTCGCCGCAGGTCGGCCGACGTGCGACATCGACGTTCTCGACCGCGCCTTCTACCTCGACCCCCACCCGTCTTACGCCTGGCTGCGGGAGAACCGGCCCATCTACTGGGACGACACCCACCAGCTCTGGGTCCTGGCAAAGCACGCCGACATCTCCTACGTCTCGATCCACCCCGAGCTCTTCTGCTCCGGGCGGGGCATCCGGCCGACCCAGTCGGTGGACCTGTCCATCGTCGGCCTCGACGGCGAGCGGCACGCACACCAGCGGCGCTTGCTGAACAAGGGGTTCTCTCCGCGGATGATCCGGGCCATGGAGCCCCGGGTCCGCCAGGTCGTCACCGAGGTGCTCGACGGCATCGCCGGAAGGGGCCGCTGCGACTTCGTTACCGACATCGCCATCCCCGTGCCCCTGGTGGTCATCGCCGAGCTGATGGGGCTGCCCGTCGAGGACCGTGTGCGGCTCGGGCACTGGTCGGACCGCATGATGGGTGGCGAGGGCCGTTCCGAGCCGGACGACCCGATGCTGATCGACGCGGCAACGGCCTTCGGTGAGTACATCGGGTATGTGTCGTCGATGGTGGAGGAGCGCCGGGACGCCCACCGGCGCGGCCGCGCCGGGCCGGACGACATCATCTCCACGCTGGTCGGTGCGGACGAAGACGGCGTCTTGGCGTCGAACGACGAGCTCACCCGGGACGAGCTCACCATGTTCCTGACCGTGCTCCTGGTGGCCGGCAACGAGACCACCCGCAACGCCATCTCGGGTGGGATGTGGGCACTCAGCGAGTTCCCCTCGCAGTGGGAGAGGTTGCGGGCAAACCCGGATTCCTTCGCCACCATGGCCGATGAGATCTGCCGTTACGTCTCCCCCGTCATCAGCTTCTGCCGAACGGCGACCGAGGACACCGTCATCCGGGGCGAGCACATCGCCGAGGGGGAGAAGGTCCTCCTGCTCTACCAGTCGGCCAACCGCGACGCCGAGGTGTTCGAGGATCCCGACGCCCTCGACGTCGACCGCACGCCCAACCCGCACCTGGCCTTCGGGGTCGGGCCGCACGTCTGCATGGGCATCAACCTGGCACGCCTCGAGATACGAGTCCTCTTCGAGGAGCTTGTCCGGCGGTTCGGCGACATGACCGTGGCCCCGGGGTCGTCGCCGACCCACGTCGAACATGCCCTCGTCCACGCCATCGACTCGCTGCCCGTGGTCTACTCGACCTGACCCTTGTGAGGGACGTGCAGGACGGTGGGCCCCAGAGGCTCCAGTAGACGTTCGTCATTTTCGGGACGTTGGCACCGCGCCCAGCGCGATCGCCGCGCCGGCACCGAGGTGCTGGGCTAGTGGGAGGCCGACGGCGGCGGCAACCGGGTGCTGCCGTGAGTTGCGCCAGAGCGGCCATTCGTCCTGCCGGCAGTGTGCGTCGCCATCTCGGTGACAAACTCCTCGGTCGTGATCCGCGCCGGCATCGTCACGTGGGCGATCACCTGCCGAACCCGCCGGTTGTCACACGGCGATGAGGTGTCCCAGGTCCCGTCGGGTGCCGAGGCGAGCGCGTCGGCAAGACCGTCAACCCGGCACCTCGGATGCGAGCGGGGTCGGTTACCCGTGGCGAGCGGTCAGGTCCTCTGGGTCGCGCCACGGGGCGTGACTCGATCTCTGCAGCTGTTTGGCGTGCCGGGTCATGCCGTTCCCGCCACCCTGCCGGACAGCTGTCTCAAGCTGCCAGGGCCAGGCCAGCCGTGCCCATGAGGTCGAGGAAGTTGGCGCTGTAGAAATGCTCCTGCGCGTCGTGGTCCGTCCCTGCGGCGGCCATCGACGCGGCGAAGTGCTCGAGGGGCTTCCGCCCGCCCTCCACGTGGGGGTAGTCGGAGGAGAACATGGCCACCTCGGGGCCGGCCTGGGCGATGATCCACCCAACGTCCTCGGTCGGGTACGGCGTGAACCGGATCTGACGCCGGACGTAATCGGCCGGACGCAGCTCCAACTTCTGGATCCGCTCCTCGTGGCGGCCGAAGGCGTCGACCGCGGACTCCATCTGACGGACCCAGCTCGGAACCCACACCGCGCCCTGCTCGATGACGCCGAGTCGGAGGTCTGGGAACCGGTCGAGCACGCCGTCGAAGATCATCGTGGCCAGCGTCTGCTCTGGCGGACGCGGGATACCCATGTAGTCGACGGACCGGAAGTTCTCCTCACCTCCGTGGAAGTCGGGCGGCACCGGCAACCCGTTGGCGAAGTAGTTGCGGTCGATCAGGTCCCCGGTGCCCCCCACGTGGAACACGACGGGTATCCCCGACTCCTGCGCCCGGCTCCATACGCCGTCGAGCCCTACGTGGCTCGGCGAGTGGCCGGCCGGGCAACCCGAGGCGACCAGCAGGGCGGCGGCCCCCATGTCGACGGCCTGGCCCGCCGTGGCTGCCGCCCGGCCGAAGTCGGCCAGCGGCACGTAGCAGGTGGGAAGGAGACGGGAATCGACCGAACAGAACTCGACCATCCCACGGTTGTGGGCCAGCGCCGCGCCGTAGGCGAGGTCGAGGTCGCCCGAGTGCTCCCAGTCGTGCAGCCGCCGGTTGTGGAAGGTGTTGAAGACCAGTTGGCTGGAGAATCCCAGCAGGTCGAGGGCTCGAGGCCGGTCGGCGGCAATGAAGGACCCGGTGGCGGCGAAGTTCTTGCGCGCCATGATCTCGGTCCCCTCATCGGCCCGGTACTCGGCCGACACGTGCCTCTCGGCCAGGTCGGCAAATGCCCGTGAGAGATCCTCAAGCTGCTTCTCGGGGTCACCGCTCTGGCGAAGCTCGTTGCCGCCGGGGTAGCGAAGCGGCTGGATGCGATCACGGATCGACGGGTCGGCGTGCTCACGGAGCCATGTCGGGGTTTCCATGATATGGGCGTCGGCGTCGTGGACGACTCGCCCGGAGTGATACGGCATGCCTCCCCCCTCGCTGGGGTCGCGGCGTCACTCTATCCCGGTGCCAGCCCGATCACTTCTGCGCGCCGAGCATTCTCCGTCCAGCGTCGTGAAGGCGCCTCCCCGCGCGCACCGCACTTCGCCGTCTCGCGGAGTGCCGTCAGAGTTCGTAGCGATACACGTTGGTGTGTCGCTGCTCGAAGCCGAGGTTCCGATAGAGGCGGTTGGCCTCCTCGCGGCCGGGCCGCGACGTGAGATCGACCGTGCGGGCTCCGGCCTGGGCCGCCGCCGCCAGGGCCGCCCGCACCAGGGCCGCACCGGCACCGGCACCCCGGGCCTCGGTGTCGACCACCACGTCCTCCACCCAGGCCCGAACCCCGGTGGGCACCGAGAAGAGGGCCAGGGTGAGCGTCCCCACGACGGTGCCGGCCTCGTCCCGAGCGACGAAGAGGGTCGTGGCCGGGGAGCCCACGATCCTGCCGAGCTCCTCCATGGTCGGCGGGGGTGCCGAGGAGGAGAGCTGGGGGACGAGGCGCACCAGCGCCTCATGGAGCTCGTCGTCGGCCGCCCGAGCCTCCTCGACCGTGACGGCGCCCATCAGTCGGGGTCGACTGGGCCGCGCCACATCGGCTGGCGCACCCGGTCGTAAAGCACGTCGCGGTGCTCCCCCCGCAGGGCGGCGAAGACGTGGTCGCCCCACCGCTCCACCCCGACCAGCGGCGAGGGGAGGGTATCGGCGGTGAACCAACCCACGTCCCGGCACTCGAGGGGATGGGGCTCGAGCTTGCCGCCGACAGCCCGGCAGTAGAAGACGAGGGAGTAGAGGGGTACCCGGGTGAAGCCGAGGCGGAGCCCGTCGAGGACGGCGATCAACCGCTCCGGTTCGGCCTCGATGCCGGTCTCCTCCTGCACCTCCTTCACCACGACCTCGGCCGCCGAGTAGCCCACGTCGCACCAGCCGGTGGGGTAGAGCCAGACCCCCGAGTCGGCCCGCTGGATCAGGAGGAGCTCTCCCCGGTCGTTGCCGACGGCCGCCCCGACCGCCACCTTGGGGGTGACGTAGCCGGGGACGCCCCGGCCCACCTGCCCCAGCCACTCCTCGACCAGCCCGCTGGCGTCCTCCATGCCGTCGACCCCCTCGTCGGCCACGGCGCGGATGTCGGCCGCCACCCGGAGGATCTCCTCGAAGCGCTCCCGCTCGTAGAGGCTCTCGGTGAACCCGAGGCCGGTGCGGGCGATGGCGGCGAGGCTCTCGCTCCACCTGAGCAGGGTCCGGGCGGGGACGTTCTGGTCCACCGCCTGACGCTACCTCGCCCGCCGGCTACCCCTGCACCCACACCGCGGCGTGGTGGACCAGAATGTGGCGTGCCCGTGAACGAGGACTGCCGCCACTACGTCATGCAGACCATCTCGAGCGGGGAGAAACTCGAGCGCTGCAAGGTCGGGGCTAACGAGCCGCTCCCCTTCGCCTGCCCCGACGGCTGCGTGTTCTACGAGCCCCGCACCGTCTCCTCGGCCGGTTGGCAGGTCCCCAAGGACGCCGACCCTCCCGCCGACAGCCGCTAAGCGGGGACGTGGCGCCCGACACCCTGCCGGAGATCAGCGCCGGGCCGTTCCTCCTGCGGAGCTTCGAGCGCCGTGACGTGCCCATGGTCGTCGAGGCCTCGGCCGACCCCCTGATCCCCCTCATCTCGACGGTGCCCGCCGGCGGCGATCCGGAGGCGGCCCTGGCCTACGTCGAGCGCCAGCGGCGCCGCCTGGCCGACGGCTTCGGCTTCTCGTTCGTCATCGCCGACGCAGCCAGCGGCGGCGGGGTGGGGTCGATCGGGCTGTGGACCCGCGACCTCGACCTTGGTCGTGCCTCGGTCGGGTACTGGGTGGTGCCGGGGACCCGGCGCCGCGGGGCGGCGAGCCAGGCCCTCCGGGCCCTGAGCACCTGGGCCATCGACGAGGTGGGCGTCGCCCGCCTCGAGCTCTACGTCGAACCCTGGAACATCGCCTCGTCGCGGACGGCCGAGTCCGCCGGCTACAGCTGCGAGGGGCTGCTGCGCAGCTGGCAGGCGGTCGGCGCCGTGCGGCGGGACATGTCCGTCTACTCGTTCCTGCCCTCGGACGGCCGCTGAGGCGACCTCACCCCTCGAGCACGTCGCCCAAGAGGTCGACCTGGATGCCCTCGCCGCGGAGCCAGTCCAGCGCCTCCTCCACCGCCGCCGGCTCGCCGTCGAGCTCGCAGACGATCCACCCCTGGTGGTCCTCCACGTTGGCCCGTCGGATGTTGGGCTCGACGTCGAATTGGCGCACCATGCGGGCCAGGATCGGCACGCGCACGAGCGCCTCGGGGAAGGTCAACTTCACGCGAACCTGTATCACCGCCCCTCCCCCACACCCACCATGGAGCCCAGCACCCGGTTGAGGCTGCCCGAGCGAAAACCCTCCAGGTCGAGGGCGACGAAGGCATAGCCGGCTGACCTGACCGCGGCCACCACGCCCTCGCGCACCTCCACCACCTCGGCCAGCCGTGTCACGGGCACCTCCACCCTGGCCAGGTCGCCGTGGTGACGGACGCGCAGCTCGGCGAAGCCCAAGCCGTGGAGGGCCGCCTCGGCCGCCGCCACCGACCGCAGGGTACCGAGCGAGACCGGGGTGCCGTAGGGGATGCGCGAGGAGAGGCAGGCCGCCGCCGGCTTGTCCCACGTGCGGAGGCCGAGCTCGCGGGAGCACTCCCTGATGCGTGCCTTGGTGAAGCCGGCGTCGACCAGGGGGAAGGCGGCGCCGGCCTCCGCCGCAGCGCGCTGGCCCGGCCGGTGGTCGCCCAGGTCGTCGACGTTCACCCCGAGGACCACGGTGGACTGCTCGCGGCCGGCAAGAGGCCCGAGGACGTCCATCAGCGCCGTCTTGCAGCGGGCGCACCGGTCGGGGCCGTTGGCCAGGTAGCGGGGGTCCTCCATCTCCGAGGTCGCCACCGCCACCCAGCGCAGCCCCCACTCGGCGGCGAGCGCCCGGCACTCCTCCTCCTCGGCGGGGGCGAGCGACGGCGAGACGGCGGTGGCGCAGAGCACCCGCTGGGGCCCCAGGGTGTCGTGGGCCACCCTGGCCAGGAAGGCCGAGTCGGCCCCGCCGCTGAAGGCGACCACCACCCGGCCGAGCCGGGCCAGCCCGTCGCGCAGGTGCTCGAGATCGGCCTCAGGGGCGACGGTGCTCACCGGGCGGTCCCGGTGGCCGCCGCCAGCACCTCTTCCAGCTCGGCCACCATCCCGGTGTAGAAGGGGCCGAACTCGGCGTAGTGGGTCGAGGCCTCGTCGAAGCGCATGCGGTAGACGCACTCCTTCAGGTCGTCGGGGTGGACGCCGAAGAGCGTGACCCCCCACTCCCAGTCATCGAGGCCGGTCGAACCGGTCACCAGCTGGAGGACCCTGCCGCGGAACGTGCGGCCAACCTCCCCGTGGGCGCGCATCAGGGCCTTGCGCTCCTCGAAGTCGAGCGCGTACCAGTTGCGGTCGGCCGACCGGCGCTTGGACATGGGGTAGAAGCAGAAGGCGCGCAAGCCCTCGGGGGGCAGCTGGGGAAAGAGGCGGGCCTGCCGCAGCTCTTCGGGGATCCCCGCCGCGTACTCCGAGAGCTCGGTGAGCGAGACGTAGGAGGCGACCGGCTCGAGGCCGGCCGCCCGGATCCCGGTCTGGAACGCCCGCAGACTCCACAGGTCCGGTCCGAGCACCATGAGGCCGACATCCGCCTTGTGGCCGAGCATGGCCGCCGCCACCACCTGGTTGCCGTGCTTGCGGGCAGTCTCCTCCGCGGCGAGCACCTGCGCCCGGTCCACGGTCCCGCCCGGCCGGCAGAACAGATGGAGGACGCCCCAGCCCTCCGACGGCTCGAGCACGGGGTCTTCGCCTGGGTGCGCCACGCCGACAGCTTAGGGACCCCCCGGACCGCGGGGGAAAGCCCCGCCCGGGCGCGCCCGAGGGGCGCCCGCAGGCGCCCCTCGGTCCACATCCAACATCGGGAACCGCCTCGGCGGCCCCTCCCCACTCTGACGGGCCGGGTGGGGACCGTCAGGGACGGCCTAGAAGTCCTCCATGCCTCCGCCCGGCATCGCCGGCGCGTGCTCCTCGGGCTTGTCCACGATGACCGCCTCGGTGGTGAGGAACAGGGCGGCGATGGAGGCGGCGTTCTGCAGGGCCGAGCGCGTCACCTTGGCGGCGTCGATGACCCCGTCCTTGAACAGGTCGCCGTACTCACCGGTGGCCGCGTTGAGCCCATGGGCGCCCTTGAGGCCCCGGACTTTCTCCACGATCACACCGCCCTCGAGGCCGGCGTTGACGGCGATCTGCTTCAGCGGCTCCTCGACCGCCCGGGCCACGATGCGGGCTCCGGTGGCCTCGTCGCCCTCGAGCTTCTCGGCCCGGCCGAGGATGGCCGTCTGGGCCCGCAGCAGGGCGACGCCGCCGCCGGGGACCACGCCCTCCTCGATGGCCGCCTTGGTGGTGGAGACCGCGTCCTCGATGCGGTGCTTCTTCTCCTTCAGCTCCACCTCGGTAGCCGCGCCGACCTTGATGACGGCCACGCCACCGGACAGCTTGGCCAGCCGCTCCTGGAGCTTCTCCCGGTCGTAGTCGGAGTCGGTGTTCTCGATCTCGGCCTTGATCTGGTTGATACGGCCCTTGATGTCAGACTCCTCGCCGGCGCCCTCGACGATGGTGGTCTCGTCCTTGGTGACGACCACCTTGCGGGCCCGGCCGAGCAGGTCGAGGCCGACGTTCTCGAGCTTCAGTCCGACCTCCTCGGTGACGACCTGGCCGCCGGTCAGGATGGCCATGTCCTGCAGCATCGCCTTGCGCCGCTCGCCGAAGCCGGGGGCCTTGACCGACACGCTCTTGAAGGTGCCGCGGATCTTGTTGACCACCAGGGTGGCCAGGGCCTCGCCCTCGACGTCCTCGGCCACGATCACCAGGGGCTTCGCCGACTGCATGACCTTCTCGAGGATGGGGAGCAGGTCCCGCACGGCGGTGATCTTGGAGCCGACCAGCAGCACGTAGGCGTCCTCGAGGACGGCCTCCATGCGCTCGGGGTCGGTGACGAAGTAGGGCGAGATGTAGCCCTTGTCGAACCGCATCCCCTCGACGAGGTCCATGTCCATCCCGAAGGTCTGGGACTCCTCGACGGTGATCACGCCGTCCTTGCCCACCTTGTCGATGGCCTCGGCGATCATCCCGCCGATCTCGTTGTCGGCGGCCGAGATCGACGCCACCTGGGCGATCTGCTCCTTGGAGTCGGTCTCGCGGGCGATGCCGTGAATGGAGGTCACGGCCTCCTCGACGCCGGCCTCGATCCCCTTCTTGAGCGACATCGGGTTGGCCCCGGCAGCCACGTTGCGCAGGCCCTCGTGCACCATGGCCCAGGCCAGCACGGTGGCCGTGGTGGTGCCGTCACCGGCCACGTCGTCGGTCTTCTTGGCCACCTCCTTCACCAGCTCCGCACCGATCCTCTCGAAGGGGTCCTCGAGGTCGATGTCCTTGGCGATGGAGACGCCGTCGTTGGTGATGGTGGGGGCGCCCCACTTCTTGTCGAGCACGACGTTGCGTCCCTTGGGGCCGAGGGTGACCCTGACGGCGTCGGCCAGCTTGTTCATGCCGGTCTCGAGGGACCGACGGGCCTCCTCATCGAAGGCGATCTGCTTGGGCATCTGGACTGTCCTCCGTTGGTTTGCCGGCCCCCACGGCCGGCGCGCTCCCTAACGGACACCATAGCGGGTCCGTTAGCACTCTCGTTCATCGAGTGCTAACAGCAAACCATGCCGGCCCGCCGCGCGCAACCGCGCCGCCGTGGCCCCGAGGTCAGCCCCCGGCCACCGCCGGCACGATCGACAGCGTCTGCCCGTCGGCCACCGGGGTGGCCAACCCCTCGAGAAACCGCACGTCCTCGTCGGCCAGGAAGACGTTCACGAACCGCCGCAGCGCACCGTCCTCGTCGAACAGCCGATCGGAGAAGCCGGCGTGGGCTGCGTCGAGCGCCTCGAGGGCCTGCCCCACGGTCGATCCCTCTACCTGGACTTCCCCGGCCCCGCCGGTGAGGGTGCGCAGCTGGGTGGGGATCCGCACGGACACGGTCATCGGGTCTCCTCCCCGGAGATCGGCTGTCGGGCTTGCGGCGGGACGGGGATCGCGGCGGTCACGCCTGCCGCCGGTCGAGGTCCACGGCGCCGTCGAACGCCTCCAGGGTGGGGGGGATGGTGACGGTCGGGCCCACGGTCCCCGAGAGGGCCTCGACGGTCTTCAGCCCGTGGCCGGTGACCAGGGCCACCACCCGCTCGTCGCCCCGCACCACCCCCTCGGCGGCCAGCTTGGCCAGGGTGGCGATGGTCACGCCCCCCGCCGTCTCGGCGAAGATCCCCTCGGTGCGGGCCAGCAGCCGGATCCCCTCGATGATCTCGTCGTCGGTCACCGCCGCGCAGGCCCCGCCCGAGTCGCGCACGGCCCGCAGCGCGTACCACCCGTCGGCCGGGTTGCCGATCGACAGCGACTTGGCGATGGTCGAGGCTTTCACCGGCCTGATGGTGTCGGTCCCCTCGGCGAAGGCGGTGGCCACCGGCGAGCAGCCGGCCGCCTGGGCCCCCGACACCCGCACCGTGGGCGTCTCGTCGAGCAGGCCGACCCGGCCCAGCTCGTCGAAGCCCTTGGCCACCTTGACCAGCTGGCTGCCCGAGGCGATGGGCACCACGACGTGGTCGGGAGCCTCCCAGCCCAGTTGCTCGGCCACCTCGAAGGCCAGGGTCTTGGACCCCTCGGCGTAGTAGGTGCGCACGTTGACGTTGACGAAGGCCCAGCTGGGGTGCTCGCTGGTCAACTCGGCGCACAGCCGGTTCACGTCGTCGTAGGAGCCCTCCACCGACACCACCGTCCCCCCGTAGACGGCGGTCATGGTGACCTTGGCCTCCTCGAGGTCGTGGGGGATCAGCACCACCGAGTCCATGCCCGCCCGGGCGGCGTGGGCCGCCACGGAGTTGGCCAGGTTGCCGGTGGAGGCGCAGGCCGCCACCTTGAACCCCAGGCGGCGCGCCTTGGTGAGGGCCACCGAGACCACCCGGTCCTTGAACGAGCCGGTGGGGTTGGCCGTGTCGTCCTTGATCCACAGCTCGCCCAGTCCGAGCTCGGCCGCCAGCCGGTCGGCCCGCACCAGCGGGGTGAACCCGGCGCCCAGGTCGACCGGGGCGTCGTCGTCGACCGGCAGCAGGTCGCGGTAGCGCCAGATGGTCCGGGGGCCGGCGGCGATGCGCTCCCGGCTGACCCGGGCCGCGATCCGCTCGTAGTCGTAGGCGACCTCCAGCGGCCCGAAGCAGTAGTCGCAGACGTGCAGGGCCTCGGCCGGGAACTCGCGCCCGCACTCTCGACAGCGCAGGCCAGTGACATGGTCCATCGGTGTCCTCCTCATCGGTCGGGCATTGGCACCCGATGGACCCCGGCCGACGCTCACGCGTCTCGACCCGGTGTCCCACTGGTTGCCGCGGCGTCGCAGGGCCCGTCCCTCAGCCGCTCTGGATGATCCCTCCATGGTGGTCGATCCCGGGCCCGGCGTCAACAGCGCCCGGGCCCGTGCGCGGCGACCCGTCCACGGGCACGGCGGCGATGGGGGATGATCGGGAGATGACCGACGGCCCGCGGACCTTCCATCGGTCCGAGTTCGACACCGCCCGGGTGCTCGCCGCCAAGGCGGGGCGGACCGTCACCGTGTGCATCCCGGCGCGCGACGAGGAGCGGACCGTGGGCGCAGTGGTCTCCGCCGTCGTCGGGGCCCACGTGGGCGCGGCCGGCGGTTCGGGTCTGGTCGACGAGGTCGTCGTGGTCGACGACGGGTCCGCCGACGACACCGCCGAGGCGGCCCGCCGGGCCGGGGCGCGGGTGCTGGCCCTCGACGGCCAGGGCGGGAAGGGACGGGCGATGGCCGCCGGGGTGGAGGGGTCGATGGGGGAGCTGGTCGCCTTCCTCGACGCCGACGTGGAGAACACCTCGGAGTGGTTCGTCTCGGGGCTCCTGGGCCCCCTCCTCCTGGCCGAGGACGTGGCCCTGGTGAAGGGCTTCTACGACCGCCCGCTCCACGGGAGCCCCGAGGGCGGGGGGCGGGTCACCGAGCTCATGGCCCGACCCCTGCTCGAGGTCCTCTTCCCCCACCTGCTCGGCGTCCGCCAGCCCCTGGCCGGGGAGACGGCGGCGCCCCGCTTGGTCCTCGAGAAGTTGGAGCTCGCCCCCGGCTACGGCGTGGAGCTGGGCCTCCTCGTCGACGTGGCCAGCCGCTTCGGCACGGCCTCGGTGGCCCAGGTCGACCTCGGGGTCCGGATCCACCGCAACCGCCCGCTCTCCGAGCTCCGGGGCCAGGCGGTCGAGGTGCTGCGGGCCGGCCTGGCGCGGGCCCCGCTCGGCGGCGGGGGCGGGGCGGGGCCCGGCGGGGCCCGATAGCCTCCCGCCGTGGCCGACCTGGTCGTCGCCTCCAACCGTGGCCCGCTCTCGTTCCAACTGGACGACGACGATCTCCCGGTGGTGGCCGCCCCCGGTGGGGGCCTGGCCGCCACCCTCCACCCGCTGCTAGCCGGCTCCGGGGCGGTCTGGGTCTCCTCCTCCATGAGCGAGGCCGACCGGCTGGCCACCTCCGCCGGTCTCATGGCCGAGGCCGGCCTGCGCATCGTGGCGCTCGATGTCGACGCCGACACCTACCGCATGGCCTACGACGTGGTCTCCAACGCCACGCTGTGGTTCTGCCACCACCACCTCTTCGACCTGCCCCGGCGGCCGCGCTTCGGCCGCCAGTGGGCCGAGGCGTGGGACGCCTACCGCCGCCTCAACGCGCAGTTCGCCGAGGCCGTGGCCGCCGAGGCCGACCGGGGGGCGCGGGTGCTCGTCCAGGACTACCACCTGTCCCTGTGCGGGGCAATGCTGGCCGCCACCCGCCCCGACCTGCGCACGGTCCACTTCAGCCACACCCCCTTCGCCGACCCGAGCGGGCTGCGCAGCCTGCCCCGGCAGGCGGCCGGCGAGCTGCTGGCCGGGCTCGCCGGCTTCGGCGCCTGCGGCTTCCACACCGCACGCTGGGAGGCCGCCTTCCGGGCCGCCTTCGACGATCCCGAGCTGGCCGGGGCCGCCGGCGGGCCGTCGGCCCCGCGGACCTTCGTGGCGCCGCTCGGCCCCGATCCGGGGGCCCTGGCTGCAGAGGCCTCCTCGCCAGCGGTGGCCGAAGCCGCCCGCCGGCTCGACGAGGTGGTCGGCGGCCGGCGCCTGGTGCTGCGGGTGGACCGGGTGGAGCTCTCCAAGAACCTCCTGCGCGGGTTCTGGGCGTTCGAGGAGCTGCTCGAGACCCGGCCCGAGTGGCTCGGCGAGGTGGTGATGGTGGCCCTCGCCTACCCCTCCCGCCAGGGGCTGGCCGACTACCTCGCCTACCGCACCGAGGTGGAGCACGCCGCGGCCCGGATCAACGACCGCTTCGCCACCGAGGGGTGGACCCCGGTGGTGCTCGACGTGGCCGACGACCGGGCCCGCTCGGTGGCCGCCCTCACCCGCTACGACGTGCTGCTGGTGAACCCGGTCCGCGACGGCATGAACCTGGTGGCCAAGGAGGGGCCGCTGGTGAACGCCGCCGACGGGGTGGTGGTGCTCTCGCGCGAGGCCGGCGCCTACGAGGAGCTGCGGGGCTCCGTCATCGAGGTCAACCCCTTCGACGTCGCCGAGACGGCGGGGGCGCTCGACCGGGCCCTGCGCATGGGCGACCGGGAACGGTCCGAGCGTGCCACCCGGCTGCGCCAGACGGTGGCGGCCCGCACCGCCGAAACCTGGCTGGCCGACGTGCTTGCCGCGGCCGGCCCCCCCGCCTGAGACCTCAACAGCCCGCGGCCAGGCGGGCCAGGAGGTCGAGCGCACCCTCGGGCCCGTCCACGACCAGGTCGGCGGCGAGCGCCACCTCGGGCGGGCTCTCGGGGTCGACCACCGCCACCCGGGCCACGGCCACCCCGGTGCCGGCCAGCTCGGCCAGGGCCCCGAAGGCAGGGAGGTCGCCGAGGTCGTCGCCGAAGCAGGCGACGGCGGCGTGGCCACGGGCCATGGCCCGCACCACCGTGCCCTTGTCGTCGGCGACCGGCGGGCGGAGCTCGAGGGCCATCCTCCCCGGCTGGACCACCAGGCCGGTCCGGGCCGTCGCCCGCCCGCAGAACGTCCGGGCCCACTCCTCGGCGGCGGGATGGCGGCGCCAGTGGAGGGTGACCGTCAGCCCCTTGGGCTCCACCTCGGCCCCGGGCGCCGCCTCGGCCTGGGCCAGGCGGGTCACCTCGTCCACCACCGGTCGCCAGGCCGCGGCGTCGGGCCGGGTCTCGACCGCTCCGCCGGGCGAGGCGGCCTCCATGCCGTAGAGGCCGGCCATGGCCACCCCGTGCGGGTGGTCCAGCGCCTTGAGCAGGAAGGCGACCGGTCGGCCGGAGACCACGGCCACCAGGCCGAAGCGCCGGGCCAGGGCGGCCAGCACCTCGGTGGCGCCGTCGAGGGAACGGGCGGCGGCGGGGTCGTCGACGATGGGGGCCAGGGTGCCGTCGAAGTCGACGAAGAGGGCGGCGTTGGCGGCATGCTCGCACAGCGGGCGGAGCACCGGCGGGAGGTCGGCCATGCCGCCCCTACCCGGTGGCTGTCGCCGTCGATGTGGTGGTGGTCGTGGTTGTGGCGGAGCTCGTTGTCGAGGTGGCCGATGTGCCGGCGGTGGTCGAGGTGGTGGTGGTGACCTTGCCGCCGAGGTCCGGGCCGACCACCAGCACCACGTCGGCCCCGGCGGTGGAGGAGACCGGCGTCGCCGAGCTGAGCGGCTGGACGGCGGAGGCGCCGAGACCGAGCGAGGTGGCGATCGCCTGGGCCTGGGGCTCGTTGCCCGCCGCGTAGTAGACGGTCGAGGCGCCGGCCGACGAGGTGGCTGTGGTCGGGGTCAGCGTGCCCCACCCGTCGGTCTTCAGCTTTGTCGTGTAGTAGCCGGCGGCCCCGATCGTGGAGCTGCCGTTGGCCACGAGCACCTTCACCGCCGTGGTCGCCCGCAGCGTGGTGGTGGTCGTGGTCGAATGGGACGGCGCGGTCGTGGTCGTGGTCGAGGTGGCGGCGGCACCGGCCCCGGTGTTGGTGACCGGCCTCGCCCCCAGCGCCAGGCAGATGGCGCCGACGACGACCGCCACCACCAGCAGGATGAGCGCCCGGGAGAGTGTGACGTGGTCCCCCCCGCGGCGACCCTGCGGCCGGCCGGGGGGCGGAGGAAACGGTTGTGTCACCGGCTCAGAATGCCCGCCGCGGGGTGGCCGTGCAAGCAAGCGGGCCCACGTGAGGCCCCGAATCGGCTCGCCGGGGATCGGCTCACCCGGTCGCGGCCGCCCGCTGGCGGGCCACCTCGAAGCAGGCCACGGCGCCGGCCACCCCCACGTTGAGCGAGGGGATCGACCCGTGTTGGGGGACGGCCGCCACCTCGGCGCACCGCCGGCGCACGAGCGGGGCCAGCCCCTTCTCCTCGCCCCCCACGACCAGGGCCACGGGGCCCGTGCCCAGCGGCAGGTCGTAGAGGGAGCGCCCGACCTCGCCGGCCAGGCCCACGGTCCACACCCCGAGGTCCTCCAGCCGGCCGAGGGCCGCCGGGATCCCGCCCACCACGGAAAAGCCGAGGTGCTCGATGGCACCGGCCGCCACCTTGGCCACCGTCGGGGAGAGGTGGGCCGCCCGGTGGCGGGCCAGGACCACCCCGGTCACCCCCGCGCACTCGGCGCTGCGCAGGAGCGCGCCGAGGTTGCGGGGATCGGTCACGCCCGCCACGACCAGGAGGAACGGCTCGGCCGTCCCGGCCGCGCACAGGTCGTCGAGGGTGACCGGCTCGATCGGTCGGGCCAGGGCGAGGACGCCCTGGGGGGCGTCGGTGCGGGCCTCCGCCTCGAGGCGGGACCGCCCCACCGTCTCCACCCGGACCCTGCGCCGCGCCGCCAGGGACTCGATCTCGTCCAGCTGGGGGGAGGGGTCGAGCCCCTCGGCCAGCCACAGCCGGCGCACCGGCCGGCGCCCGGCGGCCAGCAGCTCGAGCACGGCGCGGCGGCCCTCCACCTGGTCCCCGCCGAGCTCGCCGGCGCCGGGGCGGCGACCGCGCGAGGGTGCTGCTCGCCGGTCCGGGGCGCCGCCTCCCCGCCCCGACGGCCGGGGGCGCGAGGGTGCCCGGCCCGGGGCGGCCGGGCGGCCGCGGCCGGCCGAGCGGCCCCCACCGGCAGGCCGCGGGCTCACGGCCGAGCCCCCTCGCTGCCGCGGGGCACGAGCAGCGCCACCGCCAGGCAGGCCACCCCCTCCCCCCGCCCGATCGGTCCCAGCCCCTCGGCCCGGGTGGCCTTGACGGACACCGGCCCCCCCACCACCTCGGTCAGGCGCGCCGCCATCTCGTCGGTGTGGGGGGCGAGCCTCGGCGTCTCGGCCAACACGGTGCAGTCGGCGTTCGCCACCTCCAGACCGACCCGCCCGACCATCGCCGCCACCTCGGCGAGCAGGGCCATGCTGTCGGCTCCGGCCCACGCCGAGTCGGTGTCGGGGAAGTGGCGGCCGAGGTCGCCCAGGCCGGCCGCCCCCAGCATCGCGTCGGCCAGGGCGTGGGTCACGACGTCGGCGTCGCTGTGCCCCGCCAGGCCACGGCCCTGGGGCACCTCGACCCCACCCAGCACCAGCGGCCGGTCGGGGTCGTCGGAGAAGGCGTGGACGTCGACGCCCTGGCCGATGCGCACGGTCAGCCCCCGAGCAGGTGCTCGGCGTAGTCGAGGTCGGCCGGCGTGGTGAGCTTCACGTTCCTCGGGTCCCCCGGCACCACCACGACCGTAGCGCCGAGCGCCTCCACCAGGCCGGCGTCGTCGGTGGCCTCGTCCCCGTCGAGGTGCGCCCGGCGCAGCACCGACGCCGCGAACGCCTGGGGGGTCTGCACGGCCACCAGCCCCTGGCGCGCCACGGTCTCGATCACGCGTGTCCCCCCACCAACCCGCTTGAGGGTGTCGGAGACGGGGAGGGCGCAGACCGCGGCGTCGGCGCCGCCGGCCACCGCGTCCACCACCGAGCGGAACAGCTCGGGGCTGGCCAGCGGCCGGGCGGCGTCGTGGACCACCACGATCTCCGCCTCGTCGGGCACCGCGGCCAGACCCACCCGGACCGAGGCCGAGCGGGTGGTTCCTCCGGCCGCCACCACGTCGGCCCCGTGGGCGTCGTCGAGGCGGTCGGGCGGCAGGACCAGGACGACGCCGGCCGCCACCGAGCGGCAGGCCGACACCGAGCGCTCCACCACGGGGCGTCCGGCCAGGAGGTCGAACTGCTTGGGCCGGCCGAACCGGGCGCCCGATCCGGCGGCCACGACCACCGCCCAGACCGCGGGCACGTCGTCACCGCTCGGCTCGTCGGGGCGTGACGGCACCGGCCGGGATCAGGGCAGCGCGTCGTTCAGGCGCTGCTCCGCCGTCTCCTCGTCGACGGCCAGGGCGAAGGTGAGCTCGGAGACGAGGATCTGACGGGCCCGCGACAGCATCCGCTTCTCCCCGGCCGACAGGCCCTTGTCCTTGTCCCTGATCGAGAGGTTCCGCACCACCTCGGCCACCTGATAGATGTCGCCGGACCGCAGCTTCTCGGAGTGGTTCTTGTACCTCCGGGACCAGTTGGTCGGCATCCGCGCCTCCTTCTTGCGCAGCACGGCGAACACCTCTTCCACCTCTTCGTCGTTGATGACCTCGCGGAGGCCCACCCCTTCGGTGTTGTCGGCCGGGACCATGAGTGTCAGGTCGCCGTAGGCCAGCCTGAGCACGAGGTACTCCTGCTTCTTCCCGAACGCCTCTTTGGTCTCACGTCGTTCGACCACTGCCGCGCCGTGGTGCGGGTAGACGACCTT
>JBKQNY010000090.1:0-7256 GCA_052145775.1 Acidimicrobiales bacterium | reverse complement strand
CCCCCGACGGCAAGGGCTACTGGCTGGTGGCCTCCGACGGGGGCATCTTCAACTACGGTGACGCCGGTTTCTACGGCTCGGCGGGGTCGATCCAGCTCAACAAGCCCATCGTCGGCATGGCGGCCACGCCTGACGGCGGCGGCTACTGGATGGTCGGAAGTGACGGCGGCGTGTACGCCAGCGGTGACGCCGGCTTCTACGGCTCGACCGGGAGCTTGCACCTGAACAAGCCGGTGGTGGGCATGGCGGCCACCCCCGACGGCAAGGGCTACTGGTTCGTGGCCTCCGACGGCGGCATCTTCAGCTTCGGCGCGACATTCTTCGGCTCCATGGGCGGCCAGCCCCTCAACCGGCCCATCGTGACGATGGGCGGTTTCTGAGCAGGGCGCTCGCCACCGCCCGGAGCGCGCTGGTAGGTTCCCACCTTCGGAGGTGGCGGCAGGAGGCCATGGCGCGCAACGCGATCGCACGCAGTCGGACCGGCCATCGCACGCCGTCCCGACGGCGCCCGTGGCCGGCCCTGCTCGCCGCCGGCTCCCTGGCCCTCTCCGTGCTCAGCGTGACCGGCGGCGTGGCGTTCGCCGGTTCCGGCCGGGCCGGTGCCGCCACAGCCCCCACACCGCCCTCGCTCCCCATCACGCTTACCTGGTCCTCGGGCCCCCTCCACGACACGGGCCAGCCGATCGCCGAGTCCTCCCCCACCCTGGCCCAGCTCCCCGGCGGCCCGGCGGTGGTGGTGGGCGACCGGGCCGGTGAGGTCTACGCCTTCTCCCTCGCCGGCGCGGGGAAGTCCGCCTCGTCGGTGGTCGGGTGGCCGGCCGTCATCGGGTCCCCCGTCACAACGACCCCTTCGGTCGAGGCCCTCTCCCCCGGCGCGAGCGACTCGGTCTTCGTGGGGGCGGGCAATGCGGCCCAGCCCACACAGGGCGGCTACTACGGCATCGGGCCGAACGGGGCGACCCTGTGGTACAGCGCGGTCACCGACCCCGGGTCCGACACACAGCCCGCCTACGGGGTGCAGGCCTCCCTCAGCGTCGGCCCCCTGGACGGCCCCGGGCCCGACGTGGTGGCGGGCTCGCTCGACCAGGAGGAGTACGCCCTGGCCGCGTCGACGGGCTCGACGCTTCCGGGGTGGCCGTTCTTCACCTCCGACAGCGTCTTCTCCACGGCCGCCCTGGCCGACCTCTACGGCACCGGGCAGACCGAGATCGTCGAGGGCGGCGACCAGACCGCCGGGTTCGGCAACGGCCAGGAGTACACACAGGGGGGCCACGTCCGCATCCTCTCCCCGAGCGGCGACCTGATCTGCAACCACGTGACCGACCAGACCGTCGACTCCTCGCCGGCGGTGGGCGGCTTCCTGGCCGGCGGGGCGACCGGCATCGTGGTGGGGACCGGCTCTTACTTCGGCGGCGCCTCGGACTCGGACCGGGTCATCGCCCTCGACACCGACTGCAACGTGGCCTGGTCGAGCGTCCTCGACGGGACGACCACATCGAGCCCGGCCCTGGCCGACGTGGGCGGCACAGGGAGGACCGACGTCGTCGAGGGAACCCGGACCTCGACACACACCGGCAGCGTGTGGGTGCTCACAGGGGCCACCGGCAGCCCGCTCTGGGACGCCCCGACGGCCGGGGGAACCGTGATCGGCTCGATCACCACGGCCGACCTCACCGGCCGCGGCTACCAGGACCTGCTCGTCCCCACCACCCAGGGGGTCGACGTCTTCGACGGCCAGAGCCACGCGCTGGTGGCGGTGCTGAACGGGCCGTCGACAAAGATCGTCCTCGGCTTCCAGAACTCGCCTCTGGTCACCGACGACCCCAACGGGACTGTCGGGATCACCCTGGCCGGCTACGGCGGCCCCGGGGGCGGCAGCGGCTACGTCGAGCACTACGAGATCCCCGGGTCCAACGGCGCCCAGGCGGTCTCGGGCGGCTCGTGGCCCGAGTTCCACCACGACCCCCAGCTGACCGGCGACGCCGGCACCGACGGCCCGGGGCCCCCGCCGTGCCAGGTGCCCGCGGCCTCCCTGGGCGGCTACAACCTGGTGGCCTCCGACGGGGGGATCTTCTCCTTCGGCGGCGCGCCGTTCTGCGGGTCGACCGGGGGGACAGCGCTGAACGCCCCCATCGTGGGCATGGCGCAGGCGCCGTCGACCGGCGGGTACTGGCTGGTGGCTTCCGACGGCGGGATCTTCGCCTACGGCGGCGCCCAGTTCTACGGCTCCGAGGGCGGCCAGCACCTCAACCAGCCCATCGTGGGCATGGCCGCCACCCCTGACGGTCGCGGTTACTGGCTGGTGGCGCTCGACGGGGGCATCTTCGCCTTCGGCGACGCCCAGTACTACGGCTCCGAGGGCAGCCAGCACCTCAACCAGCCCATCGTGGGCATGGCCGCCACCGGCGACGGCCGCGGCTACCGGCTGGTCGCCTCCGAGGGGGGCATCTTCGCCTTCGGCGACGCCCAGTTCTTCGGCTCCGAGGGCGGCCGGCACCTGGCCGCCCCCATCGTGGGCATGGCCGATGACGCGGCCACCGGTGGCTACTGGGAGGTGGCCGCCGACGGCGGGGTCTTCTCCTTCTTCGCCCCCTTCTTCGGCTCCATGGGCGGCCAGCCCCTGACCCAGCCCATCGTGGGCATGGCCGCCACCGAGAACGGGGACGGCTATCGCTTCGTGGCCGCCGACGGGGGGATCTTCAACTACGGCGCCGCCGGCTTCTCCGGCTCGACCGGCGCCGAGGCGCTCAATCGCCCGGTGGTGGGCATGGCCGGGCTCTGAGCCCCGGCCCCGCCGTCAGCGGCCCGCGTCGCCTCCGCCGGAACCTTCTTTGGGGCGCCAACCGAGCCGGCGCAGCACCCACAGGCCGACACGGTTGGGCGGCCGGGCCGCCCGCGCGGCCAACGCCTCGGCCTCGCGTTCAGTGGTGAGCGGGCCGCCGAGGCGCCAGTACCGGCGCCCGCCGCCGCGGTAGGTGACGTAGTCGGGCACCGGCGGGAGGACGACCTTGGGCTTGCGCCGTCGACGCCCCTTCGACCCCATGGGTGCAGTATGGCGGCACTTCGAGCTCGACGGGGTGGACCGCTGGCGGGAGGGTGCCGTCGGCGTCAGACGGCTGCAGCGCTCCCCGGACCGGGCAAGCGGCGCTGGCCTCGAACCGTGTCGTGGCTCGACCTTCCGAGGCGCCCGCCCGCGGGGTCGGGTCACCCCCAGCCCGGCGGAAAGGGGGAGAGGTCCCCGAGAAGGAGTCAGCCCTCGAGGGCGGCGGCGAGCCGCTCCAACGTGCGGATCATGGTCCTGCGGTTTCGCTCCGTGCGGTCGTCGATGCCCGAGAGCTGTCGGCTGAGGTCCAAGGTGGACTCGGGTCGGAGGTCCTCGCTCCACTCGGTGACCCGGCATCCCGAAGCGGTCGGCTCGAAGCGGTACCCCCAGGTGGAGAAGTGGAAGTCCATCATCGAGCACTCGAAGCTGAAGGCCTTCCCCGGATCGGCCTCGATGACCTTGCCCTGGGTGGTCCACTCGTACTCACCGTTTCGGTTGTGCCCGTCGAAGGTGGCACCGACGACGGGGCCGACGAAGCCCTCGTGCCACGCGCAGCTGTGGCACTCCTCCGACCACTCCCCCATGCGGGTTACCTCAGAGACGGCGGCGTACGCCAGCTCGGGCGAGGTGGCGATGTCCCGGGAGATCTCGATCCTCTTGGTCATGGTCCGAAGTTCACCACATCTCTCTGCGCCAAATGAGCGATCAGAGAGCCGAGCGCGTTGCGCAATGGTGCCCGGCGATCACTTCATCGCGCCCATGAAGAGTCGCCGAGCCTTCGCAGCCGGCGTGCCCGCGGGGTTGCCGGCAGCAGGCGGAACGGCCGCCATCATCGCCGCTGTCGGCGGCCCACGGACGCCTTGGCGGTCCGGGTGACTACCACCACGGGCCGCCTGTTTACATGTTCGCGAGAGCGCACGTGAGCTGCCGCATATCGAGCCGTAAAAGGCCCTTCGATTGGACAAATTCCCTTCAACATTTGGACAATTCTTCGAGGGGGATTTACACCGATACCAAGATCCCCGGGGTCCGATCTTGCCGGTTCAGGACCGCCAGATCCAACGTCACCCAACCGAGTCGTCGGATCGGGTGTGGGAGCCGCCCGTCGTACCGGTTGGCGGATCGTCGGCAATATCACCAGTTCGCTGGCCTTTTTTGGCAGTGGTGGGGGTGTCCGGCGATTGCGGGTCGCGGCTGCACGCGGGTCCACCGGGGTCGGCAAGTCGTGGCGGAGGATCGTCGGCTCCGGCCGTCGCTCGGATCTCCGCCGACAGCGTGGAGGGACGTGAACCTGGGTATAAGCCTCGTGTGGTCACGCGGAGTCGGTTGCCGCGACGTCAGTCGACCGGTAGCGTCAAAAATGCGTAAGTGGCGGAGCAACGTCCTAGTCGGGGGGGCCGACGTGCAGGACAACAAGATGTCAGTCGAGTGGAAGAAGCCCTCGGGCAGGACGAGGTTCACTCTCCTCACGGTGATCGCCGTTGATGGACGACCCAGACCGGCTCGTCCGGTATCGGCCAGTACGTCCCGGCCGCCAGCCGCCTCTCGGACCGCTCGCCGCGGCCGCGTGCAGCGCCTCTGCCTGCGCACCGAAGACGTGCAACGCCGCTCGGGCCCTCCCGGGCGGACCCTTCGAGAGACCCGGGAGACCCAATGAGAGCTGCCGAGAACAGTCTGGCTGACACAGACCTCCTCGCCCTGGCGAACAGGGAGGTCCTGGCCGGCAAGGCCGACGTCTCGCGCGCACGCGAACGCACCCGTGTCCGTCGCTACCGGAAGCTGGCCTTCCTTCTGGCGATCATCGCCATCTTCCTCCTCGTCCGCCTGGCCACCGGAGATCCCGTCCATCCCGGCTTGCCCCACATCCCGTCCGGACTGGGCCGGTACTGGGTGGCCTTCCTGCTCATCGGCTTCTTCGGCGTCATGATCCTCGGTCAGCACTTCGGGATGGGCCGCTCGCCCCACATCATGTATCGGGCGAGCGACATCGACACGAGGCTGAAGGACGTGCGCGGTGCCGGCTCGGTGACCACCGAGGTGGTGAACACCGTCAACCTGTTCCTCGGCTTCAAGACGTTCTCGTCGCAGATGGGCGGGACGCCTCGTCGGGCCATTCTCTTCGAGGGCCCGCCGGGGACCGGCAAGACCTACATGGCGAAGGCCATGGCCGGGGAGGCCGGCGTCCCCTTCCTGTTTGCCGCGGCCAGCCAGTTCCAGTCCCAGTACTACGGCCAGACCGGCCGGAAGATCCGCACCTTCTTCAAGCAGTTGCGCAAGGCGGCTCGCCGGGAGGGCGGGGCCATCGGCTTCATCGAGGAGATCGACGCCATCGGCGGCTCGCGCCACGGGATGGGCATGACCCGCACCGAAGGGATCAGCGGCGTGGTCAACGAGCTGCTCATTCAGCTTCAGTCCTTCGACGAGCCCTCCAAGTCCGAGCGCTTCGTGGGATGGTTCATCGACTCGGTCAACCGCTGGCTGCCCGAAGCCCGCCAGATCTCCAAGCCCGCACCCCAGAAGGCCAACATCCTTGTCATCGGGGCGACCAACCGGGCCAGCGACCTCGATCCGGCGCTGCTGCGCCCCGGTCGCTTCGATCGCTCGATCACCTTCGACCCCCCCAACCGAGAAGGCCGGGCGGACATCCTCTCCTACTACCTCGAGAAGAAGGCCCACCTTCCCGAACTGGACGGACCGGACGCCATCGCCCAGTTGGCCGCCATGACCACCGCCTACACCCCGGTCATGCTCGAGCACCTCCTGGACGAGGCCCTGGTGATCGCCCTTCGACGCGGCAGCGTGACCATGGGCTGGCAGGACGTGGCCGATGCCAAGCTCGTCACCGAGCTCGGCCTGTCGACCTTCGCCTCGTACACCGAGGGTGAGCGGCGCACGATCGCCACCCACGAGGCCGGCCACGCCACGGTCGCCTACCTGGTGGGCAAGGGCCGCCAGCTCGACGTGCTGTCCACCCTGAAGCGCAAGAGCGCCCTCGGGCTCTTGCAGCACTCCGAGGTGGAAGAGCGGTTCTTGAAGACGAAGTCCGAGTGCGTCGCCCTCCTCCAGATCGCCATGGGCGGGCTGGCCGCCGAGGAGATCTACTTCGGCGACGTGACCACCGGACCCGCTGGCGACCTGGCCTCGGCCACCGAGCTGGCGGCCAAGATGGTCGGGGCGATGGGTATGGGCAGCTCTCTCATCTCCTACGAGTCGGCGGACTATCCGGGTGCCACCAACGTGGTGGCCAAGGTGCTGTCCTCGGACGAAGCACGGTCCGAGGTCAGCCAGCTCCTCGACGAGGCCAAGGCGGAGGCCAAGCGCATCCTGTCGGAGAACCCGCGCATCATCGAGGCCCTCAGAGACGCCCTGATCGCACGCGACGAGCTCGTTGGTCGTGAGATCATCGAGGTGATCGAGCAGTCCGCACTCGCAGACCACGTCGGACACCACTGAGCTGCTCGCGTGAGGGGCTGATCGGCAGGCGGCGAGCCGCGCCCTCGTCCGGGAACCCGGTTGGTCGACGCACCGAACTCGGTCCGCCGGCCGGGCCTCCTCGCTTCGCCCCTGCCTGAGCGGTGCCGAGGCTGCGCTGAGGCGCAGGCGGGGCGGAGCTACTTCGCAGTGCAGTGCCGACCGACGTCAGCCGAGGCGAAGCGCCAGCCGGCTCCGACGCTCAGCCGATGGCAGTTCGACGCCGGAGCGGCGGCTGGGTCATAGGGGGTTGGCGCCGCTCCGGCAGGTCTGCGAGCAGCTCGGCGGTTGCGGCGGCAACCGCGGTCACGGCCCGCTCCATCGCTCCCGACGTACGCTCCGAGGAAGCCTGCAGTCCCCCCACCTTGCGGACATACTGGCGGGCGGCGGCTTCGATCTCCTCGGGCGTGGCGGGCGGCTCCAAACCCCTCAAGATGGTGATGTTTCGGCACATAGGCCCGATCCTAGGGTCGGACGGGCCACGAACCACCCCCTGAGTTCGCCGCGACCCCGTCAGTCATCGTGTCGGACACGAGCACTGTCTTGGAGAGGGAAGGGGCCCTTCCATTCTGCGGACCGTGGGGTCACTCTCCGGAAATGGGTCAAGTGACAGTTTGAACCGGCCTGGGATCCCCGGAGACTCCATACCTTGGAAGCGAGGATGGAGTCATGGACAAGAAGCGACCATCGAAGAGGTATCCGCCTGAGCTGAAGGAACGGGCCGTGCGGATGGTCCAGGACC
>JBKQNY010000089.1:0-27729 GCA_052145775.1 Acidimicrobiales bacterium | reverse complement strand
ACGAACTTGAAGTCGGAGCCGGCGGTGGCCGTCCCCCCTGCCGTGGTCACCTTCACCGTCACTGTGCCCGGTGCATGGGTCTTGGTGACGGCCTTGATGGTCGTGGGCGATGTCACGGTGAAGCTCTTGGCTGTTGTTGTGCCGAACTTCACGGAGGTGGCGCCGATGAAGCCGGTGCCGGTGATGGTCACCGTCGTTGTGCCCGAGGTGGTCCCCGTGGCCGGGGTGAACGAGGTGATGGTCGGGACCGGGGCCACGAACTTGAAGTCGGACCCGGCGGTGGCCGTACCGGTCGCCGTGGTCACCTTCACCGTCACTGTGCCTGGCACGTGGCTCTTGGTGACGGCCTTGATGGTCGTGGGGGATGTCACGGTGAAGCTCTTGGCTGTTGTTGTGCCGAATTTGACCGCGCTGACGTTATAGAAGCTGGTGCCGGTGATCGTCACCGTCGTTGTTCCCGACGTCGTCCCTGTCGTAGGGGTGAATGAGGTGACCGTCGGCGCAGGTGCGATGAACTTGTAGTAACCCGTTGAGGTCGCGGTCCCTCCGGTCGTGGTGACCTTCACCTTCACTGTGCCCGGTGCGTGGGTCTTGGTGACGGCTCTGATGGTCGTCGGAGATGTCACGGTGAAGCTCTTGGCTGTTGTTGTGCCGAATTTCACGGAGGTGGCGCCGATGAAGCCGGTGCCGGTGATGGTCACCGTCGTTGTGCCCGAGGTGGTCCCTGTGGCAGGGGTGAACGACGTGATGGTGGGAACCGGGGCCACAAACTTGTAGCTGCCCGCCGAAGTGGCCGTCCCTCCGGCCGTGGTGACCTTCACCTTCACTGTGCCGGCCACGTGGGGCTTGGTGACGGCCTTGATGGTCGTGGGCGATGTCACGGCGAAGCTCTTGGCTGTTGTTGTGCCGAATTTCACGGAGGTGGCGCCGATGAAGCCGGTGCCGGTGATGGTCACCGTCGCTGTGCCCGAGGTGGTCCCTGTGGCCGGGGTGAACGAGGTGATCGTGGGGACCGGGGCCACGAATCTGAAGTCGGAGGCGGCGGTTGCCGTCCCGCCCGCCGTGGTCACCTTCACGGTGACTGTGCCGGCCAGGTGGGTCTTGGTCACGGCCTTGATGGTCGTGGGCGATGTCACGGTGAAGCTCTTGGCTGTTGTTGTACCGAACCTGACGGTGGTGGCGCCGTAGAGTCCGGCGCCCGTGATGGTCACCGTCGTTGTTCCCGAGGTGCTGCCTGTAACGGGGGTGAACGAGGAGATGATAGGCGTGGGGGCCACGTACTTGTAGTCACTCGGCGAGGTGGCTGTGCCTCCGGCGGTGGTGACTGTGATCTTGACTGTGCCGGCCACGTGGGGCTTGGTGACCGCCTTGATGGTGGTGGAACTTGTGACGGTGTAACTCTTTGCGGCCACTGTGCCGAATGTGACGGCGGTGGCCGAGAAGCCGGTCCCGCTGAACCCGGTCCCGGTAATCGTCACCGTCGTTGTGCCCGAGGTGCTGCCTGTGGCGGGAGTGAACGAGGTGATCGTGGGGACGGGGGCCTTGAACTTGAAGTCCGAGCCGGCCGTGGCGGTCCCACCGACCGTAGTGACCTTGACCGTCACTGTTCCCGGCGCGTGGGTCTTGGTGACGGCCTTGATGGTCGTGGGCGATGTCACGGTGAAGCTATTGGCTGTTGTTGTTCCGAACTTCACGGAGGTGGCGCCGTAAAGGTTGGTGCCGGTGATCGTCACCGTCGTTGTACCCGAGGTGGGGCCTGTGGTGGGGGTGAACGAGGTGACCGTGGGGGCGTGGGCCACGAACTTGTAGTTGCCGGTCGAGGTGGCCGACCCCCCGGCCGTTGTGACCTTCACCTTGACTGTCGCGGCCACGTGAGGCTTGGTCACGGCCTTGATGGTCGTGGGCGATGTCACGGTGTAGCTCTTGGCTGTTGTTGTCCCGAACTTCACGGACGTGGCGGCGTAGAGGTTGGTGCCGGTGATGGTCACCGAGGTTGTGCCCGAGGTCGTTCCTGTGGTGGGCGTGAACGAGGTGATCGTGGGGGTGTGAGCCACGAACTTGAAGTCAGAGCCTGCGGTGGCCGTTCCGCCCACCGTGGTCACCCTCAAGGTCACTGTGTCGGCCACGTGGGGCTTGGTGACGGCCCTGATGGTGGTTGAGCTTGTGACGGTGAAGCTCTTGGCTGTTGTTGTCCCAAACTTTACGGAGGCAGCCGAGAACCCGGTCCCGCTGAACCCGGTCCCGATGATCGTGACGGTGATTGTGCCCGAGGTGGTCCCTGTCGTGGGGGTGAACGACGTGATGGTCGGGGCGGGGGCCACGAACTTGAAGTCGCTTGCCACCGTGCCCGTACCGCCCACCGAAATCACCTTTACCGTGACTGTGCCCGGCGCGTGGGTCTTGGTGACGGCCTTGATGGTCGTGGGCGATGTCACGGTGTAGCTCTTGGCTGTTGTTGTGCCGAACTTCACGGCCGTGGCGCCATAGAACCCGGTGCCGGTGATCGTGACCGTGGTTGTCCCCGAGGTGGTGCCTGTGGCAGGGGTGAACGAGGTGATCGTGGGGACAGGGGCAACGAACTTGTAGTTCCCCGCCGAGGTGGCCGTTCCTCCGGCCGTGGTGACCTTTACCTTTACTGTCGCTGCCACGTGCGGCTTGGTGACGGCCTTG
Source organism: Acidimicrobiales bacterium (assembly GCA_052145775.1). Lineage (GTDB taxonomy): Bacteria > Actinomycetota > Acidimicrobiia > Acidimicrobiales > RAAP-2 > CAVYPR01. The sequence goes on along the minus strand of JBKQNY010000089.1, from coordinate 25,059 downwards.
ATGATGGTGGAGCTTGTGACGGTGTAGCTCTTCGCTGTTGTTGTGCCGAATTTGACGGCGGTGGCCGAAAACCCGGTCCCGTTGAACCCGGTGCCCGTGATGGTCACCGTGCTTGTGCCCGAGGTCGTCCCTGTCGTGGGGGTGAACGAGGTGATGGTGGGGACGGGTGCCACGAACTTGAAGTTGGAGCCGGAAGTGGCCGTCCCTCCGTCGGTAGTCACCTTCACGGTAACTGTGCCCGGTGCGTGGGTCTTGGTGACGGCCTTGATGGTCGTCGGGCTTGTCACGGTGTAGCTCTTGGCTGTTGTTGTGCCGAACTTGACGGCGGTGGCGCCATAGAGGTTGGTGCCGGTGATGGTGACCGTCGTTGTACCCGAGGTCGTTCCTGTGGCAGGGCTGAAGGACGCGATGGTCGGGGTGTGGGCCACGTACGTGTAGTCACTCGCCGAGGTTGCTGTGCCCCCGACGGTGGTGACCGTGATCTTGACTGTGCCAGCCACGTGGGCCTGCGTCACCGCTTTGATGGTGGTGGAGCTTGTGACGGTGTAGCTCTTCGCGGCCGCTGTACCGACTTTGACGGCGGTGGCCGAAAAGCCAGACCCACTGAACCCGGTCCCGGTGATGGTCATGGTGGTTGTGCCCGAGGTCGTGCCTGTCGTCGGGGTGAACGAGGTGATCGTTGGGACTGGGGCCTTGAACTTGTAGTCCGAGCCGGCAGTGGCGGTCCCACCGGCGGTGGTCACCTTTACCGTGACTGTGCCCGGAGCGTGAGTCTTGGTGACGGCCTTGACGGTCGTTGGGTTTGTGACGGTGTAGCTCTTGGCTGTTGTTGTGCCGAACTTCACGGAGGTGGCCCCATAGAGGCCGATCCCCGTGATGGTCACCGTCGTTGTGCCCGAGGTCGTCCCTGTGACGGGGATGAACGAGGTGATCGAGGGCGTGGGTGCCTTGTACTTGTAGTCGGTCGACGAGATCGCTGTGCCCCCGACCGTGGTGACTGTGATCTTGACTGTCCCGGCCACGTGGGGCGGCGTCACTGCCCTGATCGTGGTCGAGCTTGTGACCGTGTAGCTCTTGGCAGCCACTGTGCCGAATGTGACGGCGGTGGCGGAGAAGCCGGTCCCGCTGAAGCCGGTGCCGGTGATCGTGACCGTCGTTGTGCCCGAGGTCGTCCCTGTGGCCGGCGTGAACGAGGTGATCGTGGGCGTGGGTGCCTTGAACTTGTAGTCCGACCCGGCGGTGGCGGTCCCACCGGCCGTGGTCACCTTGAGGGTAGCTGTGCCCGGCACGTGGGTCTTGGTGACGGCCTTGATGGTGGTGGGCGATGTCACGGTGTAGCTCTTGGCTGTTGTTGTGCCGAATTTCACCGCGGTGGCGCCATAGAGGCTGGTGCCGGTGATGGTCACCGTCGTTGTGCCCGAGGTGGTCCCTGTGGCGGGGGTGAACGAGGTGATCGTGGGGGTGGAGGCCACGAACTTGAAGTTCCCCGTCGAGGTGGCGGTTCCCCCGGCCGTGGTGACCTTCACCTTGACTGTCCCGGCCACGTGGGGCTTGGTGACGGCCTTGACGGTCGTCGGGCTTGTCACGGTGTAGCTCTTGGCTGTTGTTGTGCCGAACTTGACGGCGGTGGCGCCGTAGAGGTTGGTGCCGGTGATCGTCACCGTGGTTGTGCCCGAGGTCGTCCCTGTGGCGGGGGTGAACGAGATGATCGTGGGGGTGGAGGCCTTGAACTTGTAGTCGGCTGACGAGGTCGCTGTGCCCCCGGCCGTGGTGACTGTGATCTTGACTGTGGCGGCTACGTGCGGCGACGTCACCGCCTTGATCGTGGTGGAGCTTGTGACGGTGTAACTCTTCGCAGGCGATGTGCCGAATGTGACGGCGGTGGCGGAAAAGCCGGTCCCACTAAATCCGGTGCCGGTGATCGCCACCGTCGTTGTGCCCGAGGTCGTGCCTGTCGTCGGGGTGAACGAGGTGATCGTTGGGACTGGGGCCTTGAACTTGTAGTCCGAGCCGGCAGTGACGGTCCCTCCAGCCGTGGTGACCTTCACCTTCACTGTGCCCGGTGCGTGGGTCTTGGTGACGGCCTTGACGGTCGTCGGGCTTGTCACGGTGTAGCTCTTGGCTGTTGTTGTGCCGAACTTGACAGCGGTGGCGCCGTAGAGATTGGTGCCGGTGATGGTGACCGTCGCTGTGCCCGAGGTCGTCCCTGTAGTGGGGGTGAACGAGGAGATCGTGGGGGTGGAGGCCTTGTACTTGTAGTCGGCTGACGAGGTCGCTGTGCCCCCGGCCGTGGTGACTGTGATCTTCACTGTGCCGGCCACGTGGGGCGGCGTCACCGCCCTGATCGTGGTAGAGCTTGTGACGGTGTAGCTCTTGGCAGCCACTGTGCCGAATGTGACGGCGGTGGCGGAAAAGCCGGTTCCGCTGAAGCCGGTGCCAGTGATGGTGACCGAGGATGTCCCCGAGGTCGTCCCTGTCGCCGGGTTAAACGTGGTGATCGTGGGGACGGGTGCCTTGAACTTGTAGTCGGAGCCGGCGGTGGCGGTTCCACCGGCGGTCGTCACCTTGAGAACGACTGTGCCCGGCGCGTGCGCCTTGGTAACGGCTTTGATGGTCGTTGAACTTGTGACAGAGTAACTCTTGGCTGTTGTTGTGCCGAACTTGACGCTGGTGGCCGAAAAGCCCGTCCCGCTGAACCCGGTCCCGGTGATGGTCACCGTGGCTGTGCCCAAGGTCGACCCTGTGGCCGGGCTGAAAGAGGTGATCGTGGGGACGGGAGGCACGAACTTGAAGTCCGAGCTTGAGGCGGCGGTCCCCCTGGTCGTGGTGACCTTGATCTTCACTGTGCCTTGCGCGTGGGGCTTGGTGACGGCCTTGATGGTCGTCGAGCTTGTGTCGGTGTAGCTCTTGGCTGTTGTTGTCCCGAACTTGACGGCGGAGGCACCATTGAGGTTTGTGCCTTTGATGGTGACCGTCGTTGTGCCCGAGATGCTCCCTGTGGTCGGGGTAAACGATGTGATCGACGGCGGAGGGGCCTGAGGGTTGGCAGCGAGGAAGGCCCGGTGCGGGGTGCCGGCACCCATGCCGCGGGTGATCGTGTCGACGAGGTTGCCGAGCTTTGGTTTCCTCGCCGTTGATGGAGACTTGGTGGCGTTCGATCCGGCCACGACGGCGCTGGTGAGGACAGCTTGCCGCGAGGTGCGCGCCGTTGATGAACCGCCGCTTGGCTTTATGGCGCTCGCCGTTACGGCTGTGACGGGGGTCGGAAAGTTTGCCGTAGTGAAGGTCTCGGCCGTGCTGCTCACCGCACCAACGAGGACGATCGCACTCTGGACTGTGGTGTTGACGCCGGTCACGATGCATTCTGTTGTTCCGGTGCAGTTGATATGGGTCAGTTGCAGTCCACCTGGCACCGAGTCCTTCGTCCAGCTGGAGGTGCTTGACGACGCGGGCCCGGCGAATATCCCATCACCCGAGCCGTCTGTGCCGATGACGAAGCACGCGGTCGGAGCACAGGTGATCTGACTCCCTGACTTCATTGTCGCGGGAAGGGTGTCGCTCACCCAGTTCTCTGCGCTTGGAGATACCGCTCCAGCCAGGACGACTGGCTTTGACGCGGACACGCCGATGGCGAAGCACGCCGTCGAGCTGGCGCACGTGACCTGGGAGATCGAGCTCACCGTGCCAGGCAAGGTGTCTTTTGACCACGCCTCCTGGCTCGGTGAAATGCCTCCCGCGAGAACCACGGGTGCCGTGGACGCTGTCGCCACAACGAAGCAGGCCGAGCTCTTCACGCACTTGAGCTGTGACAACGTGCCGTACTTGGGCCCTGTAGATGGCGGTGTAGTCGGGATGTCCTGGACCCACGTCTCGGCTGACCCCGATGCCGCCCCAGCCAACAGAACGGGTCCGGCTGAAGTGGCTCCCGTGACGAAGCACGCCGCTGTGCCTGCGCAGGTGAGAGCCGACAACGACGTCAACGTGACCCCGGACGGTGGGGTGTCCTTTGACCAATTGAGGGTGATGTCGCCCGAACCGTCCTTTGATGCGGCGATACCGAGAATCACGGCGCCTGTCGCCGTTGTGCCGATGGCCAGGCAGGCTGTCGAGCTTGGGCATCGCACCTGGTGGAGGATGGTCACACCGAATGTCGACGGGGGCGAGGCGGCCGCCCATGTCCCTACCGATGACGACGTCGAATCGGTGATCGCAGCGGCGCCGGCGGCGCCAAAGCCGACGGCCACGCACAACGAGGAGGTGCATGCCGAGGACTCAATCTTCTCGATGCCGTCTGTCGATGGAAGGTCCTTTGACTTCCATTTTGTTCCCGACAGGACATTGGTGGCTGCGGTCGTGCCTCCTGTTGTTCCCTGCCCTGTCGCGAGGCACTGGAACTCACCGTCGTCGGGGCAGATCAAGGATCCGTCGGTGACCGTCGAGTCTGCGTAATCGACGTCGATATAGGCGCCCTCGTCATAGAGGAAGGGGCCCGCGACCGTCACCTTGCTGAGGGAAACTTGCACCCGCGGCGCGTATGTGATGGTCGTCGCGCCGAGGGATCCGGTCGTGACGAATGTCGTCAGAATCTTGTAGTTGCCCGCCTTGACCTTGTATGTACCAACCGGAAGCTCGAAGAAGGCGCACCCGTCGGGTCCAGCCGTGCTCGTGTGGATTGTTGATGGGTTGGTCACCGAGGTGACGGTGACCGGCGCTGTGGCGATCCGACCATTCAGACCCTTGTACCGTTGTCCGTTCTTCGCCTGCGGTGGTGTCGGATCTGTGGCACTGGTGGGACTGCCCTCCAATTGGACTCCGAGGAAGCCGTAGGTGGGGAGGCCGTCCGGCGGGTAGTCAAGCTCGGTCGAGTCTGTGACGCTTCCGCCGAGGTAGCTCGTCTTGACCGTCAGATCGAGGATCTGTGGAACCGTTGCCGAGAGGCAGAGGTTGGGCTTGTCTGTGATGGTCTGCCACGTGAATTTGGCGACCGTGTAGTACTTCGTTGTGCCACTCACTGTGTAGCGCTGCTGTTTTGTTGTCGCCAATTTCTGGCCCTCGTAGATGTCGTTGCCGACGTTGGGAAGGCGATTCGGTGTGCTGAAAGCCGGGGGACCTGTCGAGTTCAGCTTCTCCAGCCACTTTTCGGCGATTGAAAGCGCTTGGACGTGGTTCCTGGCGGTCGCTGCCTGGCCGAGGATGTTGTCGAGAAGGTACGACACCGGGACCACGACAGCGAGGAGGACGGTGAACGCCACGATCACCTCGACGAGGCCGAAGCCAGCCTCGGGGTGCCCGCGACGAGCGTCCAGCACCCCGGGAAGTCCTCGATAGGTGGGCCGGAAGTGGCTCGGTTGCTGTGGAGAGGGGCGTCGGGCAACGTTTGGACGCCGAGCAAGGGTGGCGCCGCGGCGCTCGGCAACGGCGCGCGGCTGCTGGCTTCCTCTCGGATGCAATAGCCCTCGCGGACGCCAAGAGCGGCCCATGTGCTCCGAACTCCCCTCTGAATGCGACTCTTGGCCTTCTGTCCCATCCAGACAGGCCAGTTCCGTCGCATTGCTGCCCCAGGGCCAAGTATGGCGGTGGCCGTTGGCGTTTCCTATGGAGGTCATCACCTGCTGTACATCTGGGTGAAAACACCTGCCAGGGTGGCTAAGACCGTCCCCAGGGGAGGAATTCCCTGTTCATGTTGGGTTACTTATGAGTAACCTTTCAAAGCGGACGGAGACGCCAGTGGGGCCCGCCGCCGTCCCGTCCCTGCGGACGGCGTCGAGCGATCGGCGTCCTTGCCGCGCCTCAATCCCGCTCTGGTCCAGGTGGAAATAGACGGGCTGGTCTCGACCCAGCTAAGCTTGCAGTTAAACCCTCGGGTCCAGCTCACGCCGCTTTCTTGATGGGCGGGTAGCGCGTGCGCGGTGGTCGCGAGGTTCCCTTCGGCCTTCCAGGTCCGGCCCTGATGTGTTTCGGCGGACTGGCCGGCGTGCCGATCACCGCACGAAGTCGACGAAACCCCCTGCGGATGCGGGCGGGAGTGAGTTTGTGGGCTTCTCGGGGACGCTCCCAAGGGAGTCGGAGATCCTCGACGTGGTTCCGGGCGAGTCGGAGCTGGGTGAGCATGGCGACGACGAGCCAGGTCCAGCGCTCGGCCTGGGCGGGCGTGCACAGCGACGGCGTCGTCCATCCAAGGGTGTTCTTGGCGAAGCGGAACATGTGCTCGATGTCGAACCGTCGCAGGTAGGCCCGCCAGCACAGGTCGAGGTCCGGGGAGCTTGGTCCCGACCAAAAGAGCCACAGGGTCTTCTTCGTCCGGGCCGTCGGCTTGGGGAGATGTTCCACCTCGACGCGGATGACGGTGCCCTTCACGATCGGCGGCGCGCCGTGGCCGGCCCAGCGGCCGCGTCCGATGAGCCTGGGGTGCAGGCCGGCCCAGGCACTCACCGACACCGTGCCGTAGCGAGGGTCGGTCGTCACCAGGTGCTCGGTGGGCTTTCCCCAGGTCCGTCGCTCCGAGCACTTCATGCGCCGGCCGTGGCGCGGTGGGCGCCCACCGGTGTGCTTGGGCCGTCTCGGCCGAGGCGGAGGATCGGCATAGAAGACCCGATCGTCTCGGATCCGAGTGAGGAGCTGGGCCCGGATGCCACCGAGGCCGTGCGCCAAGGCGATCGGGTCGTAGCCGGCGTCGGAGACGAACAGCGGCACTTCACGATCGGAAGGAACAAGGTCGACCAGTCGGCGTATCTGGTCGACGGTGGCATCGGTCACGTCCTGCTTGGGGGTGATGCGCTGGACGTCCACGGGTGCGGTCCAGCTGTCGGGGGTAAACGACAGTTGGCAGATCCACTGGAACGACCAACCGGCCACGATGGGCTGGCCGGCCGAGTGCTTGGACGCCGAGTAGTAGAACCCGCGCTCGGGGCTGCACTCGGCGTCGCAGCGGTCCCAGGTGGAGGCGTCGACGGCGAAGACCATGGGCCAGTCAATCGGACGAGAAGCCACGAGCAGACGGCGGAGCCCGTCCTCGTCGATCCGCCCCCTGGCGAGCGCCTTGTAGAGGCTGCCATGGGACCGGGTGAACTCGGGTTCCAGGCTCAACGTGGGCACCGATCCGATCGGTCCGGCGCTGCACAAACCGGCGTCGGCCAGCTCGAACAGGGCGTCACCCCAGCGGGTGAGACAGTCATAGAGGGCCTCTCGGAACTCGACGAGCCCTACGTTCCCAGGTCGTTTGGCCATAGCAGACAGTATGCCTACTGTCTGGTCCAGGAACTGGGATACTCTCCTCTGGAGGCACGATGGCTCGATCGACCCCGACGCAACGACTGGCAAGCTACGAGGACCGCTATCGAGAGCTGGCCGAACAGCTCGCCCACATCGGCCTCATTTCATCGGGCAGCGTCACCCGGCGCTTCACCCACTGCGCCACGCCGGGGTGTCGGTGTCATGCCGACCCGCCCCAGCCCCATGGCCCCTACTACCAGTGGACGGCCAAGATCGACGGCAAGACGGTCACCCGGCGCCTCAGCGCCGAGGAGGCGAAGCTCTACAAGGAATGGATCGACAACGACCGCAAGATGCGCCGGCTCATCGCTCAGATGCGCCAAGTGGCGGCCAAGGCGGGCGAAATCCGCCTGGCGCAGACCGCCCAGGGGTGACCGGAGGGTTTAACTGCAAGCTTAGGCGGACGGCTCCCCGGCCACGACCGGCGAGGCCGAGCCCTCCATCCCCCACCAGGGCGGGTCCGGCTCGAAGCGCCCGATGCCCTGGCGGGTGCTCGAGGGGAAGCCGTGGCGGCTGTTGAACTGTCCCTCGCCCGGGGTCACCAGGACGAGGGCCGGTTGTGCGGGTTGGCGTCGCGAGTGTCGTAACGGCACCGGCCGAAGCGCCGAGCCGGCGAGTTGACCGGGTAGGAAACGGGGCAGACGGCCAGGGCCGGCCGGCTGCAGCCGACGGAGGACGCCGGCACCACCACCGGGTGAAGGAGGAGAAAGGGCGTAACTTGCCGCGGATCAGGGCACCGGAGTCCGCCGCCAGCCGGCCCGTCCCGGCTTGGCCACCAGCATCTGGACGTCGCTCACGTGGTGCTCGAGAAAGGAGGCCTCGCAGTAAGAGAGGTAGAGCGCCCACAGTCGGAGGAACTCGGCGGGCAGGCCGAGCCGGGCCACCGCCGCGGCGTTGGCGTCGAGGTTGGCGGCCCAGCGGCGAAGGGTCTCGGCGTAGTGGGGGCCGATGTCCTCCAGACCGACCAGGCGCAGGTCGGTGGCCCGGGACAACGAGCCGCTGAGCGAACCCACCGAGGGCAGACAGCCGCCGGGAAAGACCATGGCTCGAACGAAGTCCCGATGGTGCTTGGCCCGCTCGAAGCTGGCGTCGTCGATGACAATGGCCTGGATCGCGGCCAGCCCGTCGTCGGCCAGCAGGTCCGCACAGGCGGCTAGGAAGCGGTCGTGCCACCGCCAGTCCACCGCCTCGATCATCTCGACCGAGACCAGCTTGTCGAAGCGTCCCCGCAGGTCCCGCCAGTCGTCGCCCCGCACCGTGATGCGGTCGGAGAGCCCGGCGTCGGCCACCCGCTTCTCTAGGTGCTCGCGCTGGGCTTCCGAGATGGTGGTGGTGGTGACCCGGGCGCCGTAGGCGGTGGCCGCCCGCAGGGCCAGGGCGCCCCAGCCCGAGCCGATCTCCACCAGGTGGTCGCCCGGCCCCAGTTCCAGCTTGGCGCAGAGCCGGTCGATCTTGGCCAGCTGGGCGTCCTGCAGGGAGTCACCGGGAGTCTCGAAGACGGCACACGAGTACGTCATGGTCTCGTCCAGCATCAGGGCGAACCAGTCGTTGGAGAGGTCGTAGTGGTCGGCGATGTTGGCCTTGTCGTGCTGGCGCCCCGGGGTCCGCAGCCGGGCTCCCAGGTCGAGGAGCGGGCCGACGGCCCAGCCCAGGCGGTCGAGGTGGTGTCGGAACCCCGCCGAGTGCCGGGAGAGCAGGCGGACCACGGCGGTGAGGTCGTCGGCATCCCACCACCCGGCGATGTACGTCCGGCCCAGGCCCACCGAGCCCGAGCGCAGCAGGGCACCGTAGGTGCGCGGGTCGTGGACGGTCACCCGGGCCACCGGCTCGCCATGGCCAAGCACCCGGGTCCCCTCGGCCTCGGTGAGTTCGAGGGCGCCGCCGGTGCCCCGGTCGAGGGCGCGCAACAGAGTCCGGCGGGCCACCCTGTCGGCCCACCCCCCCGACCGGGCCACGGTGGCCCGCCCGCGCCCGCGCCAAGCGTGGCGCAGGATCGCGTCGTGGTTGACGGTCCCGGCGAGGGCAGTCCCGGCGGTTGGCTCGGTCATGACGGGCCTGCGGTCGGACGGGCCGTGGCGGTCGGCGTTCCGACGGGTCCCGCCGTGCAGGCCGACAGCCGCTTGGACGGGTGGGTGAAGAAGGGTGCGCCGCGCCGGTGCAGCCGGGCCGCCTGCAGGTAGATGCCGGCGGATACACGATGGGTGGAGAGCGGGGTAGCGCGCAGTAGGCGACCGATGGAGGCCCGGTCGAGCGGGCGGCGGTGAAGGGACAGGTGGGCCGTGAAGAGGCGCGCCGTGCCGTCGAGTACGTCGAGCGAGACGTCCAGCCTCGGTCCGGGTGCGCCGTAGCGCAGCCGGTAGTCGACCTCCATTGGGAGGAACGGTGACACGTGGAGGGCCTTGGGGAACCGGTGCTCTCCGGGCTCGCCCACCACGTAGGTGGTCCGCTCGTGCCACGGGGTGTTCTGGACCTCGGCCACCAGATGGGTGATGCCGCCGGGCCCGTCGCTTCCCGCGGGCCCGGCGCAGAAGTACAGGCTGTTCGGGTTGAACAGCCAGCCCCAGGTGCGCAGGTTGGCCAATAGGGCCACCGGGCCGTCTGGGCGGCGGCCGGTGCGGCACTCGACCAGGTCGCGCACCGCATGGTCGAGGGGGAGGGCCGGGTCGCCCAGGAAGTCGCGCCGACGGAAGTGCAGCGGTGCGGGGTGGCGTTGCGACGCCCATGGGTGGCGGGCGGTGACCTGGTCCACCTCGGCCAGGTCGAGCAGGCATATGGCCACCGGGTATCGGAAGGAGTGCTCGGGTCCCGGGCCGAAACGCCGATGGAGGAGGGTCCCCTCGTAGAGCGCGCTGCGCTGGCCGTCGGTCCCCTCGGCCGGCCAGGGGGCCTCCGAGGCGGTCACCTCCAACGTCTCCCCGGGCACCGCGCCACCCGGTCGGCCGCTCACAGCGCCACCCCGAGCGCCGTGCAGACCTCGACGGCGCTGCGCACCCCGTCCTCGTGGAAGCCGTAGCCCCAGTAGGCCCCGCAGTACCAGGTGCGCCGTCGACCGTGGCTGATCTCGTGCCGTCGGGCCTGGGCGGCCACGGCGGCAGGGTCGAGGATTGGATGTGTGTAGTCCATGCGGGCGATGACGGTGGCCGGGTCGACGGCGTCGTCGCGGTTGAGCGTCACCAGCACCGGGGTGGCTGACGGAATTCCCTGGAGCTGGTTGAGGTGGTAGGTGAGGGTGGCCCGGTCGCTCCCCTCCGCCGGCCGGTGGTAGTTCCAGCTGGCCCAGGCCCTCCTGGTGCGGGGCATCGGGGCGGTGTCGGTGTGCAGGGTGGCTCGGTTGGGTTGGTAGCGGATGGCGCCGAGGACCTCCCGTTCGGCCGAGTCGGCGTCGGAGAGAAGACGCAAGGCCTGATCGCTATGGGTGGCCACGACGACGTGGTCGAATTCCTCGGGCCCCGTCGGACCGACCAGCTCGACCGCGTCGGGACGGCGACGGATCTTGTCGACCGGGGCGCCCAGGCGCAGTCGGCCCTCGTCCCGCAGGGGGGCCAGGATGGCCTCGACGTAGCGCTGCGACCCGCCGGTCACCGTGCGCCAGCTCGGCTGGTCGCGCAGGCCTAGCAACCCGTGGCGCTCGAAGAAGCGGGCGAACGTGGCCGCCGGGATCCGGCTGAAGGTGCCGGGGTCGGCCGACCAGATCGATGAGCCCAGCGGCACCAGGTACCAGTCGCGGAACGCCGCCGACCAGCGGTGGGGCTCGAGGACCTCCTCGAGCGTCACGTGGTCGGCGGGCGGGTTCTCCAGGAGGCCCATGGCCAGGCGGTTGAAGCGGGCCACGTCGGCCAGCATGCGCAGGAACTCGGGGCGTATCAGGTTGCGCCGCTGGGCGAAGACGGTGTTGGTCGAGGTGCCCCGCCACTCCAGGCCGGTTCGCTCGTCGGAGACGCTGAAGCACATGTCGCTCGGCTGGGTGGCCACATCCAGGCGGTCGAGGAGGCGGCAGAACAGGGGGTAGGTCCGGGTGTTGTAGACGAGGAAGCCGGTGTCCACCTCGGCCGTCAGCTCGGGAAGTTCGACGCGATGAGTGTGGGAGTGGCCTCCGGGACGCCCGTCGGTCTCGAAGAGCACCACGTCGTGGTGAGGGTGCAACAAGTGAGCACACACCAGGCCCGATACCCCACTGCCGATGATGGCGATCCGCATGCTCTCCCTCCGTGCCGCCGGGGATGCCGGAATGGTTCCCTAGCTGTTGGCAGATTTTAGTACTAAAATAGTGCCATGGTCACCTACTCCGTGCACCTCACCTCCCCCAAGCCCCCCGAAGAGGTCTTCGGCTACCTGGCCCGGTTTTCCACCGCCGCCGAGTGGGACCCCGGGGTCATCGCCGCTGCTCCCCTCACGGCGGGTGCCCCCAGGCTCGGCGCGCGCTACCGGTTGACAGTGAAAGCGTTCGGACGCGAGGTCCCGCTCGAATACCGCATCACCGAGTTCGAGCCACCCCGGCGGGTCGTGCTCTCGGCGGAGAACACCTCGCTGCGCTCGGTCGACGTGGTCGAGGTGACGGCGGCCGAGGGCGGCGGTTCGTACCTGACCTACAGGGCGACACTGACCTTGCACGGGGCGGGCCTCATCTTCATGCCTCTTTTGGGCGTTGCCTTCCGGCGAATCGGCGACCGGGCGGCAGCCGGACTGCGGCGAGCCTTGTCGTGCTGAGAGGTGTGCCGGACCCCACCCCCGCGGACACCCGCCGGCCGACCTTGCTGGCCCGGGCCTTCGACACCGTGGCCGAAGCCGTCGTCGCCCCGAGCTTCAGCCGGCTCGGGATCGCCGGGCGCCGCTGGCTAGAGCACTGGGAGCAGCCGGACCGCCAGGACGGCCGGGTGGTGTTGGTGACCGGCGCCACGTCGGGCATCGGCCTGGCCGCGGCCAGCGCGCTGGCCGCACTGGGCGCCGACGTCCACCTCGTCGGTCGGGACGGCCGGCGGGGCGCCGCAGCCCTCGAGCAAGTGCGGGTGGCGGGTTCGGGAGAGGCCCGGCTGCACCTGGCCGACCTCTCCGACGCAGCGGCGGTAATGGCCGTCGGGGCGCAGCTGGCCGACGAGTGCGACCGCCTGGACGCCCTTGTGCACAACGCCGGCAGCCTGACCCGGGCTTACCAGCGCAGCGCGGACGGCGCCGAGCGGACGGTGGCCACCCACATCCTCGGGCCCTACGTGTTGACGGCGGCGCTGGCCCCGCTGCTCTGGGCGGCCGGGGACCGTGCTGCCGTGCCGGCCGGCGGTGCGAGTTCCGCGGCCGACGGCGCCGCACCGCCGACGATCGTCACGGTTAGCTCGGGCGGGATGTACGCCCAGCGCTTCGACCTGGACCGGCTGGAGATGGCGCCAGACGACTACGACGGAGTCACGGCCTACGCCCGGGCCAAGCGGGCGCAGCTGGTGCTGGCGGCGGCCTGGGCCGAGTGCTTCGCTCCCGCCCGGGTGGCCAGCTACGCCATGCACCCGGGCTGGGTGGACACCCCGGGCCTCGAGTCGGGACTTCCCCGGTTCCGCCGGTGGTGGCGGCCGCTGTTGCGCACCCCGGCGGAGGGGGCCGACACCGTGGTGTGGCTGGCCGGCGGCGGCCCGGCCGCCGAGGCCAGGGCGCAGTCAAGGCCGGTGCCCCGCGCCGGTTGGTACCACGACCGGCACCGGCGGTCGGAATACCGATTCCCGGTGACCGGTCACGACACACCGACCGACGGCGAGGCCCTTTTGGTCTGGTGCGCCCGGCGCACCGGGGTCGGGATCCCCCGACCGACCGGCGCCGGCTGAGGCCAGGGCCTGTACTTGCTCGTCCACGCCGACCACCGGGGCATATTCGACGGTCCCACGACGGCGGGATTGGACCTCTCGGGACCCTTGGTGGTCCTCGATCTCTCTGCTCTCTACAACTCGGCGGCCCTCGGCGTGCTGATGGCCTGCGCCACCGCCTGGCTCCAGGCGACCCTGGCCCGCCAAGCCGATTGTGACGGACCTGGGGGTATCCACACGCTCGTGGTGGTGGACGAGGCCTGGGCCGTGTCGGGAAAGCTGAGGGTTCGGCAATCCCATGTCTGCGCCAGTGGCCCCAAGGCGCCGCTGGCCGACCGGCGACCCCGTCGATCAGCCCGGGCGATCTAAGGGGCCCGGACCGCAGTGACAAGGAAGCTGAACGGGGTACCGCAGATCGAAATCATTCTATCGTTCTTGACTGTAGGAACTGTAGGTTTTAGCATCCATTGAAACGTAGGTCGTGTGTCAGGAGACCCGGCGGAACAGGGAGGTCAGTGGTGACGGAGACGGAATACAAGCTGTTCGATGCGGACAACCACTTCTACGAGACGACGGAGTCCTTCACTCGCTACCTGCCCGAGCAGTACCGATCGGCGATCCGGTACGTCGAGGTGGACGGGCGTAAGAAGCTCGTCCTGCGAGGGCGCATCAGCGAGTACATCCCGAACGCCACCTTCGACGTCGTGGCGTCGCCGGGAGCGTGGGCCGATTACTTCAGGGGGGTGAACCCACTGGGCAAGAGCCTGCGCGAGCTGGCGGAACCGATCCGCTGTCGGGACGAGTTCCGGAACCCGGCCAAGCGCCTCCAGCTGATGGACGCGCAGGGCGTCGATGCCACGCTGATGTTCCCGACCCTTGCGAGCGTGATCGAGGAGCACTGCCGCGACGACGTCGAGCTGATCCACGAAGCCGTCCACGCGTTCAACCGCTGGATGCTCGACGAATGGACCTTCAACTACAAGGACCGAATCTTCACCACCCCGGTCATCACGTTGCCAATCGTCGACAAGGCGGTAGCGGAGCTCGAGTTCGTGCTCGAGAACGGAGCAAAGACCGTCCTGGTCCGTCCGGCACCGGTTCCGACGTTAAGTGGATCGTCCGTTTCACCGGCGGACCGCCGCTTCGACCCCTTCTGGCGCCTGGTACAGGAGGCCGGCATCCCGGTGATGATGCATGCCTCGGACTCGGGCTACGACCGCTACGTCTCCGACTGGGAGGGTGGCAGGGACGAGTTCCTGCCGTTCGTGCAGAGCGCCTTCCGCATCGTCGTCGGTGAGGAATCCCGCCCGGCATACGACACCGCAGCCTCGCTCGTCGCTCACGGGCTCTTCAACCGCTTTCCGGGCGTGCGCGTCGCCTTCATCGAGACCGGCACCAGTTGGGTGCCGCGGCTGCAACATCACCTTGAGGTGGCGTACCACAAGCGGCCGGGAGACTTCGCGGAGAACCCCGTTGAGACGTTCAACCGCCACTTCTGGCACATGCCCTTCGCCGAGGAGGACATGCATGCCGTCGTCGACTATCTGCCCGCCGAGCACATCGTCTTCGGCTCGGACTACCCCCACCCCGAGGGGTTGGAAGAGCCCCGTACGTTCGCCGACATGCTCGGGGAAGCCGGCGTTGGAGCCGACCTGACGTCGAAGATCATGGGTACGAACCTGCGCGACCTCATGGTCGCCCAGCCGGTGGCCGGGTAGGGGCTGTGGTGGACGTAGACGACCTGATTCTCGTCAGCGTCGACGACCACGTCGTAGAGCCGCCGGGCTTCCTGGAGCCCCACCTGCCGGCCAAGTACCGCGACCTGGCTCCCAAAGTCGAGCACCAGCCCGACGGCACCGACTTCTGGACGTACGACCGTCGCCGCCTTCCCAACGTTGGCCTCAACGCGGTGGTCGGAAGACCACTGGAGGAGTACGGCATCGAACCGACCTCGTTCGCGGAGATGCGAGCCGGGTGCTACGACGTCGGCGAGCGGGTCAAGGACATGAACGCCAACGGCGTGCTCGGTTCGCTCAACTTCCCGTCGGTCGCCCAGTTCTGCGGACAGCTGTTCGCCAGTAGTGCCGACAAAGACCAGGCCCTCGCCATGATCCGTGCCTACAACGACTGGCACCTCGATGCATGGTGCGGTGCGGCGCCCGGCCGCTTCATTCCCTGCGCTCTCCCCGTGCTCTGGGACCCTGAGCTCGCCGCAGCCGAGGTGCGGCGGCTCGCGGCTCGTGGCTGTCACGCGGTCACGTTTTCGGAGAACCCCGAACGGCTCGGCTACCCGAGCTTCCACAGTTCTCACTGGGATCCCTTCTGGACCGCCTGCCAGGAGGCCGATGTCGTCATCTGTCTGCACATCGGGTCGTCGTCACAGCTCGTCATCACCGCCATGGACGCGCCCATCGACGTGCTCATCACCCTGCAGCCGATGAACATCGTTCAGGCTGCTGCCGACTTGATCTGGTCACGTGTGCCGCGGACCTTCCCAGATCTTCGATTCGCCCTCGTCGAGGGCGGGACCGGATGGGTGCCGTACTTCTTGGAGCGGATCGACTACACCTACGAGCACCATCATCGCTGGACCGGGCAGGACTTCGGCGACCGCCTGCCCAGCCAGGTATTCAAAGAGCGGTTCATCACCTGCTTCATCGATGACCCGGTGGGGGTCACCCTCCGCCACAACGTGGGACTTGAGAACATGACCTGGGAGTGCGACTACCCGCACTCCGACTGCACCTGGCCGGAGTCGCCGGAGCGTCTGGCCAAGTCGCTGGCCGGCCTCCCCGACGACGAGGTCGACATGATCACCCACACGAACGCCATGCGCCTGTTCCGCTACGGCCCGATATCTCGCCGGGGTCGCGAGCGCTGCACCGTGGGGGCGCTGCGGGCCGAAGCTACGTCCGCGGGCGTTGACACCGCCGTGCGCTCCCGGGGCACGCGTCGGAGCGAGCGGGGAACGACCGGCGCCGATCTCGCCGGCCTCCCAGCGGGACGGCGGCAATCGTGACCGCCTCCCTCGCAGACGAGGCCGCACTGGCCCTGTTCGACCCGCGCACGGCCGCCAACCCCCGGCCGGTGTACGACCGGCTGCGAGCCGCGCCGGCGACGCTCGACCTCGGTGAGGAGTCGCTGGTGCTCATCTCCGGTTACGCGGACGTCCAGCAGGCCCTGCGCCATCCCGAGCTGTTCTCTTCCGCAGAGGACCCGATCGACCTCGGTACCCCTCGGCCGCTCATTCCGCTGCAGGTCGACCCACCCGACCATGCCCGTTACCGAAGGCTCCTCGACCCCCTATTCAGCCCGAAGGCGACCGACGCGATGGAACCTCCCCTGCGCGAGCTGGCCAGCCGCCTCCTCGACGGGTTCGCCGACGGTGACGGGTGCGACTTCCACGCCGAGTTCTCCGTGCCGTTCCCGTGCACCATCTTCCTGCGTCTGTTCGGCTTGCCCCTGGAGCAGCTCGATCAGTTCCTCGACTGGAAGAACACCATCATCCGACCCGAGGTCGACGACCCCTTTGACACCGAGGCCGTCAAGGCGGTGCGCGACCACGCTGGGGCCGCCATCGACGCCTACTTCGGGGCGGTCATCGAGGAGCGCCGGCGTGCTCCAGGGGACGACCTTCTGAGCGGGCTCCTCATCGCCGAGATCGAAGGTGAGCGCCTCAGCCACGACGAGATCCTCGGCATCTGCTACCTGTTCCTGCTCGGAGGCCTCGACACGGTCACCGCATCGCTCGACTGCATGGTTGCCCGCCTGGCCACGCACCCCGCCGAGCGCCGTCGACTGGTCGAGGACCCGTCCTTGGTGACCGCCGCCGTCGAGGAGCTCCTGCGGTTCGACACGCCGGTCACCGTGGTGCCCCGCATGGTCACCGGAACCACTGCGGTGGGCGACGTCGAGCTGGAACCGGGGACGCGGGTGATGCTCGTCCTCGGAGCGGCGGACACCGACGAGAGGGCGTTCTGCGGCGCCGACCAGGTCGACTTCGAACGCCATGGCAACCGGCACTTCGCCTTCGGGGGAGGTCCGCACCGATGCCTCGGCTCGCATCTGGCCCGTCGGGAGCTGCGAGTGGCCATGGAGGAGCTGCACCGCCGGATCCCCGAGTACAGCGTGATGCCGGGCGTTGACCTCACCTACACGGTGGGGATCCGGGAGATCGATCATCTTCCGCTCGTCTTCGGAGGAAGGAAGGACCCGACATGACCGGCACACCTCCCGGTACGTCACCGACCGAGGACGGCCTCGACCTGGAGGCCGTCCGCACCAAGTACCTCTTCGAACGCGACAAGCGGCTCGTCCCGGGTCGGGCGGAGATCCGTGACCTGCAGGTTGACGAGCACTTCGCCCACTACCGTGACGACCCCTTCACGCCGGTGGTCGCGCGCCGGCCGGTGGTTGACGACGTGGATGTCGTCATCGTGGGAGGGGGGATCGCCGGCATCGCTGCCGGCGTCAACCTCCGCAAGGCCGGCGTCGAGCGGATACGTATCATCGACCAGGCTGGCGGCATCGGGGGCACCTGGTACTGGAACCGTTACCCCGGACTGATGTGCGACGTCGAGTCGTACATCTACCTTCCGATGCTTGAGGAGCTCGGGTACATCCCCACCCAGCGCTACGTGTCCGGCGGGGAGATACTCGGCCACCTCCAGGCCATCTCGGAGCGCTACGAACTCGAGACCGGCGCGCTGTTCCACACCGGAGTGACCCGGGCCGAGTGGGACGATGAGGCGGCGAACTGGCGGATCCACACCGACCGGGGGGATGAATTCGGCGCTCGGTGGTACGTGCTGGCCGTTGGCATGCTCAACCTGATGAAGCTGCCGGCCATCCCCGGCATGGCGGATTTTGCCGGACAGTCGTTCCACACCTCGAGATGGGACTACGACTACACCGGCGGCGGTCCCAACGAGCCTCTCACCGAGCTCGGAGACAAGGTCGTCGCCCTCGTCGGCACCGGGGGGAGCGCCATCCAGTGCGTGGCGCCGCTGGCCCGGTCGGCCAAGCGCCTCTTCGTGTTCCAGCGCACGCCGACGACCGTCGGCGTCCGTGGCAACCGGCCTACCGACCCCGAGTTCGCCAGCACGCTGGAACCGGGCTGGCAGAAGGCCCGTATGGACAACTTCCAGGCGATCATCATGGGTCGACCGGTCGACGTTGACCTGGTGGACGACGGGTGGACGCACCACTACGCCGTGTTGCAGCACCCACCGCGCAAGCCGGGCATGACGGCAGAGGAGTACCAGCGCAGCGCCGAGGAGCTCGACGACCGGATCATGGAGGAGCACCGGCACCGGGTCGAAGAGCTGGTGGCCGACCCGGTCACGGCCGAGATCCTGAAGCCTTACTACCGGTACGTCTGCAAGCGGCCATGCTGGCACGACGAGTTCCTGCAGGCCTTCAACAACCCGAACGTCACGCTGGTCGACTGCCCCGCCGGGATCGAGCAGGTCACCGAGCACGGCCTTGTCGTGGACGGCAAGGAGTACGAGGTCGCCTGCATCGTCTACGCCACCGGCTTCGAGCCCGAGCTCACCCCCTTGTACCGTCGAGCCGGCCACGAGATCGTCGGCCGGGGCGGCGTGAGCCTGGCGGAGAAGTGGGCCGACGGCGCAGCCAGCCTGTTCGGCATGATGTCCCGCGGCTTCCCGAACATGTTCGCCATGCCTGCGCCCGGTCAGCAGGCGGTGGTGACGGTCAACTACACGCAGCTTGCCCTCCTGGGCGGCGAGTTCGTGGGCCGAGCCGTTGGGCTCCTCCAAGAGCAGGGCGTCGAGGTCTTCGATGTGAGCGCCGATGCCGAGGAGGACTGGACGCAGAAGATCGTCGATTCCTTCGTCGACACCAGCGCCTTCATGTCCGCCTGCACGCCGTCGCGTATCAACAACGAGGGCCATCCGGAGCAATTGAACCCCCGCAACGGAAACTACGGGAGAGGACTGGGGGACTGGTTCGGCTACCGGGAGATCCTCGAGCAGTGGCTGGAGGCCGGTAAGCTGGAGGGCCTGGATCTCAGATGCGCTGTGCTGCCGTCGTCCTCGACCGGATAGGGGAGCGCCCGCGCCCTCAAGCGCGATCCGTTGGAAGGACATGAAACTCGTCCCAACTCGCCGCACCGACTACGGCATCCGAGCGATGATCCACCTCGCAAACGCCGACGGTGCGCTTGTCAAGGCCGATGACATCGGGTCGGCCATGGACATCCCGACCGGCTTCTTGCAACAGGTGCTCCAGGAACTGCACCGCTCCCGGCTCGTGATCTCGCGCCCAGGTCCCAACGGTGGTCATGCCCTTGCTCGCGACGCGGAGTCGATCACCATCCTGGAGATCGTCGAGGTGCTGGAGGGGCCCTTTGATGCGGTCGATTGCGCCTTACGGGGCGGACCGTGCCACTGGGACGAAGTGTGCGCGCTCCACTGGGTCTGGTCCTCGGCCCGGTCCGCGCTGTGCGCGCAGCTCGAAGCCGCCACGCTGGCCCGGGTGGCGGCCGACGACCGTGCGTTGGCCGAGGGCCGGGCTGTCGTGCCGACCGACTCGCACCGCTGGCCACGTGGCGAGCAGGTGACCAGCGAATCAGCGACGAGCAAGGGTCGGCGAGCTGCGCTGAAGCCAAAAGCCGATTCGGCGCACGCCACGCCGCGATAAAGCAGCGCTCTGCTGTCGCTCCAGCCCCGGCTGCGGGCGCCGAGATCCCCATCTGACCAGGTCACGCTACGAGCCGGTACTGGTTGATCCGACTTCCGAGGATCTTGGTTCGACGAGGGCGGGACGGGTCGGGATCCTCTGGCTGATCCCGCAAAGCTCCCAAGGACTGCGGCGACTACCGATCCCAGGCGCCCTGCGGGCTGGGCCCGTTGCGGCGGGCGCAGGGAAGGGGCGGATCGAGGGCGCGCTGCCGCCGGTGGTTCGGACCATTCCGGGTTGATGACGACAGCTCTCCTGAACGCCTGCGGTCACCACGTGCACTGGGGCCGGTGAACCAGGTGCCGTCTCTCCTCTCGAGCGGGCCCCGCTCCGACCCCAGAGTCCCGGCCCACCAGCTGACCACCCGCAACCTCGGCGCCGCCTACCCGCTCGTCGCCGAGTCCGGGCTCGGCCACCGCGGGGTCCTGATCGGCCACGATCTCTTGGGCGGCTCCTTCGTCTACGACCCCTTCGAGCTCTACGCCCAGGGGATTGTCTCCAACCCGAACATGATCGTCTTCGGTCAGATCGGCCGTGGCAAGAGCGCCTTTGTGAAGACCTATCTCTGGCGACAGGCGGTGTTCGGCCGGCGGGCCTGGGTGGTCGATCCCAAGGGAGAGTACGGCGCCCTGGCCGACGCCTGGGGGACGGCCCCGATCGCCTTGCGCCCCGGCGGGTCGGTCCGCCTCAACCCGCTCGACCCGGGGCCAGGTGGCGAGCCGACGACGGGAAACGACAGTGCCGACGGACGCCAGGTCGAGCTGCTGGCCTCGCTGGCCGCCGCCTGCCTCGGCCGGGGGCTCCTCCCCCGCGAGCGCGTCGCTGTCGACCTGGCCCTGGCCACCGTCGGATCCGCTGGCCACGTGCCCACTCTGCCGGTAGTGGTCGAGGCGATGCTCGAGCCAACGGCAGCTGCCGCTAGGGCAATCCGCACCGAACGGGCGACCTTATTGGAGGACGGCAGGGACGTGGCCCTCGAGCTGCGTCGACTGGTCCACGGCGATCTGCGCGGGATGTTCGACGGTCCCACGACGGCCGGTTTGGACCTTTCGGGCCCCCTGGTGGTACTCGACCTCTCGGCTCTCTACAACTCGGCCGCTCTCGGGGTGCAGATGGCGTGTGCCACCGCCTGGTTGCAGGCGACGTTGGCCCGGCAGGCCTCCGGCAACGGGGCCGGCGGTGTCCACACGGTGGTGGTGGTCGACGAGAGCTGGGCCGTGTTGGCAAAGCTGAAGGTTCGGTAATCCCATGTCTCCCCCAATGGGCAACTAAGGCACGGGCGGACCTTCGAAACCCCGTCTGACCTCGACCGATACGGTGCACACCCCCGCTGTCTAGCCCACTGATCTGGAATGACGCCCCCTCACCCCGTCGTTGGAACCGCCCCTACGACGTCGGTGACGTGCACTGTGACCCCTGGGAGGCTCCCCACGAAGCCGGCGTCACCGAAGGCGAAGATGCCCCCGTCCGATCCGATCAGCCAGTACCCACCTGTGTCGGCAGTGTGGACGATCCCGATCACCGGGTGGGCGGGGGGGACTCCGATAGCGGGCAATGTGCCCGGCGATGGCTTCTTGGCGTTGCCAAAGGGATACACGGTCCCATTCTGGGTCGTGATCCAGTACCCGCCACCTGTGGGCGTTCCGGCGATGGCCGAGACTGGTGAGGAGGTCCCCTTGGCTGTGCCAAGGCCCTGGGCAGCCCCAAACCCATAGACGGTCCCTGTCGCTGAGACGAGCCAGTAGCCATTGCCCGAGGGGGTTGAGGCGATGCCGATGATGTTGTTTGCCTGGATTCCCCTCCCCGGCAGCGACCCCAGGAACGGGACTGTGCCGAAGGCGAAGACGCCTCCATCACGTCCGACGAGGAAGTAACCCCTGTCTGTGTCGGCGGCGACGATGCCGGTGACGGGCTGGGCTAGGACGACGTGTTCACCGGGCAGTGAGCCCAGGAACGGGGCGTTGCCGAAGGCAAACACTCCTCCGTCCGACCCGACCAGGAAGTAGCCCTGGTCCGTAGTGGTGGGCACCATGCCCACGATGTTGTGGACGTTCACTCCCAGCCCAGGGAGAGAGCCGAAGTACCCGCCGGACTGGCCCGTGGGGAAGACGAAGACCCCGCCATCGGAGCCCACCATGTCGTAGCCGGCGGTCTTGGGGGCGGGAGGCGGGGGAGGAGGCGTCTTTGTTGTCGTCGGTGTGGGGGCCTTGGTGGTGGCGAAGACCGTGCCGACGAGCTGGGCGACGGTCGGGCTCGAGGACCCCGAGAGGCTGGCGGTGATGCACCCTGTCGCATTGACCGCACTCTGGGGGGATACCTTCTGCCAGGACTGGGCCGCGGGGTTCCACCACGAGAGGGTCTGTCCCGATTTGAGGCCGCACACGGTGACGGTGACCGCACTGAAGGAGCCACCGGGCGCGGTGTGGACGTCAAAGTAGGTTGTCCCGCTCGAGAAGGCAGCGACGGGGTCCGACGGGTAGGTCGACACGGTCAGCGTCCCTGTGCCGCTCGACGAGGCCTTGACGGTGACCGAGGACTTCTGGGTTGTGGCCGACGGGTCGGTCCCCGAAGAGCTCTTTGTGCCCTCGGGCGCCACCGACGTCGGCACCACAGCATTCGACGGTGTCGACGCCGCAGATGTCCCGCCGGGGTTCGTCGCGGTCACCGTGAAGGTGTAGGAGGTTCCCGCCTTCAGCCCCGACACCTTGGCCGAGGTGGCTGTGGCGGGTGCCACCACCGCGGTGACCGACGGCATCGAGTGGATGGTGAACGACGTCGGCGTGCCGCCGGTGGCCGGCTCAGACCAAGAGACCGTCGCCGAGGTCACCCCGGTGGAGGCCGTCACCCCGGTCGGGGTGGCGGGGAGGGTGTACGCGGTGACTGAGAACGGCCCGGCGGTGGCCGGTGGTGTGACTCCGTTCGTGGCCTCGACCTCGTAGCTGAATGTGGTGGTCTTCGCCGGTGGGGTCCCCGAGACGGCCCCCGTGCTGGCGTTGATCGAGAGCCATGTCGGCGCTCCGCTGAGTGAGTAGCTGGGCGTTGGGTTGCCCGAGGCCACGAAGGTGTAGCTGTAGGACTTCCCGACGGTGGCCTCGGTCGGCGGGGAGTCGGTGGTGAAGGCCGGCGGCGAGTGCACCGTGACTGTGAAGGGCCCGGCAGTTGCCGGCGGTGTGACCCCGTTCGTCGCCTTCACTGAGTAGGAGAACGAGGTGATCCCCGTCGGTGGGGTGCCCGACACGCCGCCGGTCGATGCGTCGATAGAGAGCCAGGCGGGCGCACCGCTCAGGGAGTAAGTGGGGGTGGGGTTACCCGAGGCGACGAAGGTGTAGGCGTAGGAGTGGCCCACTACGCCGGTCGTAGGCGGGGAGTCGGTCGCGAAGGCCGGCGCCTCGGGGACGTTGACGTCAAATGGCCCGGCACTGGCCGGCGGTGTGATCCCGTTTGTCGCCATCACCGAGTAGGAGAATCCAGTCGTCCCGGCCGGCACTGTGCCCGAGAGCGTCCCGGTGGTCGGGTCGATCGATAGCCAGGACGGCTGCCCGACGAGCGAGTAGGTGGGCGCGGGGTTCCCCGAGGCGACGAAGGTGTAGGGGTACGGGGTACCGGCGGCGGCCACGGTCAGAGGGGAGTCGGCCGTGAAGACCGGCGGGGCGGTGTTCTCGGTCCACTGGGCGTAGAGGGTGATGCCGCCTGAGGGGATCGTGTAGGGCGAGGTGAGCGCACTTCCACCCGAACTGGCGATGAACCAGCCGTCAAAGGCGTAGCCCGAATAGGTGGGGGCGCCGGGCAGTGTGATGGCGCTGCCGGCGGGTCCGATCATCGATGGGACGGCGCCTACGCCGGGGTCCTCGGCGTTGAAGGCGACGGTGTCGGCCTGAAACTCAAAAGCCCCAGCGTCGCAATCCTCCCCCGAAACACCGGGACGGGGATCACCTCTCTCGTCGGTAGTGACACCGCAGTTGGCCGGGGGAACCTCTTCGAAGGCCGAGCTGTCGCTCGTGATGGCAAGAGTCTCAGGCCCGCTCGAGCCGTTCGCCGCCAGCGAGGTTGTGAGGTTGATGTTCGAGCTGTCCACGACATCGGTCAATCCGAAGCTACAGGAGTCATCGGACTCCACGTTGTAGCCGCCATCTGAGATGGTGCCCGAACACGCTGCCTGATCGAGGATGGAGTTAGATATGGTGATCCCGCCGCCGGTGCCGTTGGAGACCCCGCCGCCACCGAGTGTCGCGAAGTCCCCTAAGAGGGTGTCGTCGGTCAGGGTGGCGGTGGCTGTGGCGACGTTGTAGACCCCGCCGCCGTAGTCAAGCGCCGTGTCCTCCGAGAGGGTGTCGTCGGTCAAGGTGGCGGTGGAGGCGTTGTAGACCCCGCCGCCGAAGATGTGGATCCCCCCGCCAGACGCCGTGTCCCCAGAGAGAGTGTCGTCCGTCAGGGTTAACGTGCCGTAGTTATTGACCCCGCCACCGTCGCCGCCCACTGCCGAGTCGTTCGAGACTGTGTCGTCGGTCAGGGTGGCTGTGCCGCCGTCAAAGTTGAAGACACCGCCGCCGTTGAGTGATGAGTCCCCTGAGATGGTGTCGTCGGTCAGCGTGGCGGTGCCGGAGTTGAAGACACCGCCGCCCCAGAAGCCGGTTGTGTCCAACGTGGTCGAGTCATGTGTGATCGTGTCGTCGGTCAGGGTGGCGGTGCCGAGATTGAAGACTCCGCCGCCGTAATAGCTGGCCCCGTCCTCCGAGAGGGTGTCGTCGGTCAGCGTGGCGGTGCCCTGGTTGTAGACCCCGCCGCCTTGGCCGCCCAAGGGGGTCGAATCGTTCGTGACCGTGTCGTCAGTCAGGGTGGCGGTGCCGTCGTTGAAGACCCCGCCGCCGTGGAGGGCGCTCCCATCGGTGATGGTCAAGCCGTCGATGGTCACCGTGCCGGCGGAGATGCTGAAGACCGAGCTGCTGTTGCCGCCTTTGACCGTCGTGGTAGAAGCGCTTGCTCCTTGGACTATGAGGGTGTCACCCGAAGGAACGTCGATCGTGTCGTCTTCGTCGTAGGTCCCCGCCGCCACCACGACCGTCACGTTGGTGTCGGTGTAGGTCTCGGCCGCGGTGACTCCCTCCTGGACGGTCTGGCAGGCGCCTTTGCCTGGAGAGGTGCAGCCGGTAGTGACGGTCCCGTTCGTGCCGTCTACGTAGAGGGTGACGGCGATGGTGGCCTTTGTCACGGCGAACCCTGTGGCCTTGGCGGCGTAGGTGAAGGAGTAGTCCCCTGTGGTGGCGCTGAGCCCTGAGCAGGTCGACGCCTTGATGGTGTA
>JBKQNY010000088.1:0-5243 GCA_052145775.1 Acidimicrobiales bacterium | reverse complement strand
GTCGCCGGTGCGCACGGCACCGAGGAAGCAAGCGAGCTGTTGGGCCTGCCCCTTGTCGACTGACCCGTACGACCGCCGGGTGGAACGCCGTCGACCGGTCCACACCGTGGCACGTTTGAAGTTGTCGAGCCGGGCCGTGCGACCGAGCGCGGAGACCTCGAAGGTCTCCTTGGGGTAACGGGGGTGCCCGTGGACGACGTAGTCGATGCTGGCGATCGAACCGTCGTCATAGCGGAGCGTCACGTGGAGGTCGCCATGGTCGCCAACGGTCATGGCGTGGACCTCAAGAGGTTGTGCGTCGAGCCACCAGGCGATCGTGTCGAGGAAATGTCCTCCCTCGCCCGTGAAGCGCGAGCCCTCCAAGTCGCCGCGGTACCAGCTCTTGGGTCCGAGCGGTCCGGCGTTCACCAGGTAGCGGACCACGGCCGGTTGCGTGGCTGGGCCGAATCGTCGCCGCATTTCAGTGAGCAGTGGGGCGAACCGCCTGTTGAACCCCACCATGAGACGGTCATTGCCGGTGGTGTCCACGACCTCGAGAATGCGAGCCAGCTGGCCGTCGTCGAGGGCCAGCGGTTTCTCGACGAAGGTTGCCTTTCCGGCCTCGAGGCACTGGGTGACGAAGTCGGCGTGGGTGCGGTGGCGGGTGACGACAAAGACAGCGTCGATGCTGCCATCGTCCAAGAGCCGCTCGACATCGGTCGACGCCTCAGTGAACCCGAATCGGCGCTGCGCGTTGGCGGCCGAGAGCGAGGTGCTGGTGACCACGTGTCGCAGCTCGACATCGTCTCGCTTTGCCAGGTGCGGCAAGAGCATCGACGATGCGTAGTTCCCAGCGCCGATGAAGCCGAGACGTAGTGTCGCTTGCCGTCCGGCTCGTGAGGGTACGAGTGCGGGTTCTGGGACCCGGTCCGACCAGGACATTGCCGTCGGGGTCGTCTCGGGTTCGTCATATTCGAAAAGGAAGCCGATTCCGCGCAGCTGTCCCGAACGCAAGCGGCCGTACACGTCGGGCGCTTCTGTCACGGAGAAGGTGTCGGAGACCAGCAGATCCAGTGACAGGGCGTCTCGATCAATGAGATCGAGGAAGCACTGAAGGTTTCTCCGTTCGGTCCAACGCACGTAACCGATGGGGTAGTCGACGCCCTCCAACTCGTAGACGTCGTCATAGCGGCCTGGGCCGTACGACCTCGAGAACAGGACCTCGAGTTCCTTGTCGTAGTAGGCGTTCCACGGAATGTCCAGCTTCAGCTTGCCGATGTCGACGACCCGGGCGCGGTCGCGAGCCAGGCGGGCGGCCGCTTCGACCGGGCCGTTGGTCGACCCGCCGGCCGTCAACAGCAGCTGATCTGCTCCGACACCGCCGGTGAGATCGGCCAAGGTGCGCTCAATGTGGTCGAGTCCCTGGCTGTCGGGTGCATCGCAGGCGATGGCGCCCGCCTGTTCAGCCAGTCGACATCGGTCCGGCATGACGTCAAGACCGACCACACGTACCCCGGAGGCCACCATCAACTGCACCGCCAGTTGGCCGACCAGGCCGAGCCCGATGACGCACGCGGTGTCGCCCAATTGGGAGTCCGCCCGCCGGACGCCGTGCATGGCGATGGCTCCGACGGTGGCAAACGCTGCGAGAGTGGGCTCCACGCCCTCGGGCACCGGAACGCACAGGTTGCGCGGCACCCAATTGATCTCGGCGTGCAGGGCAAACTCGTTCCCGGCGCAGGCCACCATCTGCCCGACTTTCAGTTCCTCAGCGCCCCGTCCTACCTCGACAACCACGCCGCAGAGCGAATAGCCGAGCGGCGTGTAGCTGTCGAGCTGGTTCATGGCCTTCGAGTAAGAACTTCGAACGCCCTGTTGGGACACGCTGTCGACGAGCTTGCGCACCTGGTCGGGACGTGAACGCGCCTTGCCGAGGAGAGAAAGACTGGCCTCAGTGACCTTCATGACCTCGGTCCCGGTGGAGATCAGCGAGTACAGCGTCCGGACGAGCACGCCGCCAGCTCGGCAACTCGGCGGCGGGACATCGAGGACCTTGAGATCACCGGTCTTGTAGTTCTGGGCTACTTGTTTCACGGTACCGGTGTGCTCCTGGAACTTGGTAGTTGGTCCTCAGACTTGCGGGAGCGGATCATACGACCACCCCGCTTGATCGGGCCTGTCGGCACCACAGCTCGGTCGTGAGGAGTTGCCATAACTGCTTGGATCGATCTTGTCGCCCGCTGCGTTCGTCCTCCACCAGGCGCTCGACTGCAGCCCGCCGCAAGAAGCCGCTCGATACGAGTTCGCCACCGAGCAGTTCCTCATCGACCGTCTCCTTCAGGTCACGGGAGATCCACGCCCGCAGGGGGGCGCTGAAGGGGGCCTTGGGCCGGTCGATGATCTCGGCCGGCAACCAGGCCGCGGCGGCCTCCTTTAGTGCCACCTTGGTGGTCCGACCCCTGACCTTCGCCGACCCGGGGAGCGAGAAGGCGGCTGCTACGACAGTGGGGTCCACGAAAGGCACCCGGACCTCGACGGAGGCCGCCATGCTGGCTCGGTCGGTGTAGGCGAGGTTGAGCCCCGGCAAGAAGAGCCGGCTGTCGCACAGGCACATCCGATTGACAGGATCGGCCAGCACCGAGTCGGCGTACACGGCGTCGTGCTCGTCGAGCACGTCGTCGACGCACTTGCCGAGGGCGGGGCTGACCAGGTCAACCAGCTCCGAGGGGTCGTAGAGGGTGTAACTGCGCCGGAATCCCTGGGCTTCGGGAAGCTCGGCGAAGTCCAGGAATCGCTTCCCCCAGCGAACGTGTCGAAGGCCGCGACCGGCGGCCACGACCGGGAGCTTTTCAGCGGTCGCCCGCACGGCCCGGCGGGCAGGTCTCGGCACACGTCGATAGGTCGAAGCCATCTGGCAGGCCAGATGCTTGCGATACCCACCAAACAGCTCGTCAGCCCCCATGCCCGACAAGACCACCTTGACCCCGGCCTGGCGAGCCGCCTGGCACATGAGCAAGGTGTTGATCGCGGCCGGATCGCCGACCGGCTCGTCGAGGACGTCGATGATTTGAGGCAAGAGTTCGACGATGTCGGGCGACGCTTCGATCTCGTGGAGCTTGATTCCGAACTGCGCCGCCACCTTGCGCGCGTATTTGGCGTCGTCAGGCATCGCCTCGAGGCGGTGGTCCTGGGGGCGAAAAGTGATGGTGTAAGCGTCGAGCTCCGGGTTTATCCGCTTGGCCAGGACCGAGATGATGCTCGAGTCGAGTCCGCCGCTGAGAAAGCTCGACACCGGGACGTCCGCGACGAGGTGGGCGGCGACGGATGCCTCGATAACCGGCCGTAGCTCAATGGGAGGCCCGGCTGCCGCTTCCGCTGCCACCTCCTCTATCGCCCAATACCGCCGGATCGTGTGGCGACCGTCTGGGAGGAACTCTGCCCACGAACCCGACGGGAGCTTGACGACTCCTTTGATGACGCAGCGTGTGGGGGGGACCCAGTAATACAGCAGGGAGGCGACCAAGGCGCCTGGATCGGCCTCCATGCCTCGGCCGAGCGCGGTGACGATGCTCTTGAGCTCGGAGGCGAAAACCACGCCATCCTTGCGGGGGAGAAAGTGGAGCGGCTTAATGCCCAATTGGTCGCGGGCCAGCACCAATCGACCGGTGTGCTCGTCGAAGATGGCAAAGGCGAACATGCCACGGAAGCGCTGCAGTGCGCCGGGGCCCCAGTGTCGCCATGCCTCGAGGACAACCTCAGTGTCCGAGTTAGTGCTGAACTTGGTCCCGTGCGCGGCTAGTTCGGACCGTAACGACCGGAAATTATAGAGTTCACCGTTGTAGCAGAGAGTGAGTCCGTTCCGACTCATCGGCTGATGCCCGCCGTCGCTCAAATCGATGATCGAGAGACGCCGATGGGCGAGCTGGCAGGATACCTGATTCCCCTGGAAGCGAAAGAGGCCGTGGTCGTCCGGACCGCGGTGGGCAATGCGATCGCTCATCGGGTGGATGAGTGTGTCGCCATCTGCCTGCTGGTAGCAGCCTGCGATGCCACACATGTCAGGTGGCTTCGGGGACGGCGGTAGCCGGCAGCTTGTCGGTACGGATCGAACCTGCGAGCTTGTCGAAGACCTTGACATAGTCACTCGCCTGGTGAGACCAGGCCAGGTTGTCCACTACTCGCTCACGGCCGAAGTCACCCATTTCGCGCCGCCGGGGCTCGTCGTCCAGCAGCTCGACAAGCAATTCGGCGAAGGAGGCCACCTGATTGGGCTCGGCATAGACGGCGGCACGGGCCGCAGATACCCGGGTCTCTCGAAGGTCGAAGGAGACGACCGGCAGCCCGAAGGCCATGTATTCCATAGTCTTGTTCATGGTGGAAACGTCGTTGAGCGGGTTCTTCGGATCCGGGCACAGCCCAATGTCGGCAGTGGAGAGCAGGCGTGCGACGGCATCGTCTGGCATCCGCCCGGGAAGATCCAGGTAGTCATCGACACCAACCTGGCGGCGCAGCGCCACCAGGTCGTCAAATGATTCCCCAGATCCTATGAAAGTGAAGCTGATGTCGGAGCGTCCGAGCCGGTGCACGACGTGGTCGACTGCCCGGACTGCCAGATCCACTCCGTCTTGCGGACCCATCACGCCCAGGTAGGCGACCAAGTATCGCCGACCCCTTCGTAGTGCTGGATCCGCTGGTCCCGGCCGCAGTCGGTCGGGGTTTGGTCCGGTTCTGACCACGGTGACGTCCTCGGGCCGTTTCCCGCCACGGTGCATCGCGATCGAACGATATGAGTCATTGGTGGAAACGACATGGTCCGCCGCACGGTAGGTGCACCATTCCAGCGCTCGGACGGCTCGGTACAGGATCGAGGATCGATGGCCGAATTTCGACTCGAAGAGTTCCGGGCAAAGGTCATGTTGGTCGAACACAAAGCGGACGCCCATCGGGCGTAGGGCCAGCGCCAAGGGCCAGAAGATGTCCGGAGGGTTGCAGGCCTGGAGGACCTTGAATCGATGTCGTCGCCAGGCGCGCACCGTCAACCAAGTCGTTGCCACCAAGGAGTAGAGGTACTCAGCCAGAAACGACGCCTTGGCACTTCCCGTCCTCGGTGGCCGGTATTTGTAGAGAGTGACCCCGTCGACGACCTGCTCTGGCGGATCGCCCGGTCCACGGGGGCAGACCACTGAGACCTGGTAACCGGCGGCGGTGAGTGATTGGCATTCGAGCCACACTCGCCGGTCGAACGGAACCGGAAGGTTCTGCAC
>JBKQNY010000087.1:0-16593 GCA_052145775.1 Acidimicrobiales bacterium | reverse complement strand
CTCACTGGGGCTGCACGGCGGGCGCGCTGAGCAGCTCGCCGTGCTGCCCCTCGGGGGCCGCGCCGGCGACCAGCGGCGAGCTGGCCAGGCCGAAGCCGCCTGCGCACAAGACCAGCAGGGCCAACGCCTCGGCCAGCGCGAATCCGTGGCCGGTGCGCAGGTGCTCGTGGAAGATCGTCGCCCCGATGGCGATGCTGACCAGCGGGTTCACCGTCACCATGGTCGCCCTCGAAGCGGCGATGGGGCCTGCGTGCAGGGCGTTCTGCAGCAGGAAGAATCCCAACAGACCGGTCACGCCGATGGCCCAAGGTTCCCAATGTGTGAGGACGTGGCGCCATCCTTGGGTGATGATCGTGGTCGTCGCCTTGGTCAGAGCTGCGTTGTAGGCGAACAGCACGGCGGCGGCCGCGCCGAATGCCGTGGCTCGCCACCAGCGCGGTCCCCACCGGGTCGTGACCACCAGCGTGGCCGCGGCCACACCGACCACGCAGCTCACCACCACCCACCCGGCGGTCCCCGGGATGCCACGACCGACAGCGGGCGAGGCCAGGATCAAGAACCCGCCCAGTCCCACGACGACGGCCGACGCAGACGTCCACTCGCGCCAGCCGACGTGGCGATGGAAGAAGACGGCGAGGATGGCCACCACAAAGAGCAGATCGAGGGTGAGCACCGGCTGGACCACGCTCAACTGGCCGAAGCGCAGTGCCGTCGCCTGCAGGACGAACTGGCCCAGGAGGAGACCGAAGCCGAGCAGCCAGACCCCACGACGTAGCGCGTGGGTGAGGAGCCGGAGCCGCATGGCGCTGTCGGCCGGCGCCGACTCCAGACCGAGACGCTGGCTGATGCCCGCCAGGGCGCTCACCAGCGCCGCGGCCACGGCGAAGACGTAGGCCATCGCCCACGTTCTAGCGGCATTCACCGACGCGTGCCCGTGGGCGGGCGGAGCAGGCGGACGCGGCCTAAATTGCCCCGCGGAGTCGATCAGAGACCGAACTGGGGGCGCACGGATTGCCGTCACACACCGGCGCCGAAGCGGTCGTCGAGGAGGAGATCGCCGAGAAGGTCGGCACGCTGTTCGACGGCCACTACGCCGTGATCATCCTCGACAGCGACTTCACCACCTTCGCTGAGGTGGAGGGGGCGTGCATCGAGCTGTTCGGCTTCACGCCCGAGGAAGCCGCAGCGCTGGCCATGAAGGTGCACACCACCGGTGAGGCGCTGGCCGCCGTGTTGGCCGAGGCCGAGGCACGCAGGGCGGTCCGGTCCCTGCGGACCCGCAACGTCCGCGCCCGCATGGAGCGCCTCTGACCACGGCTCCGGCAATCGGCTCCCTCCTCACCGCATTCGGGGGGGCACGCCCGACCCGGTCGGTGCTACGCCGCCACGACGTAGAGGTGACTCGAGAGGTCCGGGCCGAAGGCGACGGTCGAGGCGGCCAGCTCCAGCAGGAGGGTGCCGTCGGGTCCGCGGGAGGTCACCACGGCGGTGGCGCCCGGGGTGAAGCCGTGCTCGTCGAGGTAGGCGAGCGCACTCATGTCGAGCTCGACCTGCTCGCTGATGCGCTCGAGGCGGACGGTCGAACCCGGCGCGGCGTCGGCGAGCGGCATCTGCTCGGAGGACGAGGAGGCCTGGGCTGACCCGGGGATGGGATTCCCGTGCGGGCAGGTGGTGGGGTCACCGAGGAGGACGACCAGGCGCTCTTCGACGTCGTCCGAGATGACGTGTTCCCAGCGTCCTGCCTCCTTGTGCACCTTGTGCCACTCGAGCCCGATAACGTCGACCAGGAGCCGCTCGGCCAGGCGGTGCTTGCGGACGACCTTGTTGGCCAGGGCCTCGCCCTTGGGCGTCAGCTCGACGACCCGGCCGGCGCGCCGGGCGTAGCCCTCGTTGACCAGGCGGTCGAGCATCTCGGAGACCGAGGGGGCCGAGTGGCCGAGCCGCTCGGCGATGCGGGCCTGGATGACGGGCACCCCCTCCTCCTGGAGGGCGTGGACCGTCTCGAGGTACTCCTCCACCGGTGGGTGGTACCCGCTCTCCATGGACCGATCCTACCGCCCGGGACCCGGGACGGCCCCGGGCCGGATCGTGCTCGAGGGTAGCGTCCATTGCTCGTGGGACGAGGACCGGAGAAGCTCCAGGCGGCGACGGGGCGGACCGTCGACGACGTTGTCTCCCCCGGTCTCCGCCTCCTCTTCTGCGGGATCAATCCGGGGCTGCGGTCGGCGGCCGAAGGGGCGCACTTCGCCCGACCTGGCAACCGCTTCTGGAAAGCGCTCCACGGCGCAGGTCTCACCGACCGGCTCCTCCGACCCGAAGAACAGCAGCAACTGCTGTCCTACGGCATCGGGATCACCAACCTGGTGGAGCGGGCCACGGCCAGTGCCGACGAGCTCTCCGCCGAAGAACTCCGACGGGGGGCGCGGCGACTCGAGACCAAGGTCGGCACGCTGCGGCCCAAGGTGGTGGCCTTCCTCGGCATGGGCGCCTACCGGACCGCCTTCTCCAGTCCCCGCGCCACGGTGGGTGGCCAGGATGACCGGCTGGCGGGTTCGCTGGTGTGGGTGCTCCCCAATCCGAGCGGCCTGCAGGCCCGCTACCAGCTGCCCGAAATGGTGACCCTCTTCAGCGAGCTGCGACTCGCCGCCGAAGGCGGCGCCAATTAGGAACCCGAGCCGACCGCCGGCGTCGAGCCGCCGGCGGCGATCTCCGCCTTCATGGCCGCCAGCTCGCTGTCCACCTCGGCGTCCTGGCCCGCCTTGTCGAGCTCCTGCTGGATGTCGTCGGTGCTGCCGCCGACATCCTCGAGCACGCCGGACTGGAGGAGCTCGTCCACGGCTCCGGCGTGGGCCTGCATGTTGGCGATCTTGTCCTGGGCCCGCTGGAGCGTCTCCCCAGAGTCGCCGAAGGTCTTCGAGATGCCGGCCACGTTCTCATCGACGGAGCTCACCGCCTTGGCCGCGCTGTACTGCGCCTTCAGCACCTCCTTCTGCGTGCGGAACTGGTTGACCCTCTGCTGGAGCGCGGCCAGGGTCTTCTCGAGCTTCTCCTCCTGCTCGGTGAGCTGCTGATGCTGGGGCTCCATGGCGTCGATCTGCACCTGGGCCGCCGCCTTGCGGGAGAGGGCTTCTTTGGCGAGGTCATCCTTGCCCTGGGTGAGCGCAGCCTTGGCCTGGTCCTGTAGGTGGTCGACCGAGTGCTGGAGCTGTTGCTCTTGGAGCTCGAGCTGCTTGCGCGAGGCGGCGATGTCCACCAGGGCCCGGCGTACCTGGGTGATCTGGTCGAGCATCTGCTCGTAGGAGAGGTCGAGCATCTCGTCGGGCTTCTCGGCGGAGTCGAGGGCCTTGTTCGCCTTCGCCTGGACAATCTGGTGGGCCCGCTGGAAGAGGGTGGCCATGTCGATCTGCTCCTTGTCGTCGTCCGTGTCGGTGTTGGCACCGTGGCTCCGCTGTCAGCGGCCGTGGCGTGCACGGCACCGCCGAGCTGGCGGACTGTCAAGCAGTCAGAGGCTACCGCCGGCGGCAGGGTGCGGCCCGTCGACGCGGCCCACCACGAGGGCGGCGAAGCGCTCGGCCACCTGACGGCCCCATGCCGCGAGACCCGCGTCCAGCGCGCCGGGAGCGGCCCGTTCGATCGACGGCGGGTCCGAGCCGGCCTCCGCGGCCTCCCGGCCGAAGGAGGCGACGAACGCGGCCACAGCGGCGAGATCGACTTCGAGATGGAACTGGAGACCCCACGCACACGTCCCGACCCGGAAGGCCTGGTTGTCGTAGCGGTCGTTCGAGGCGAGGCGGACGCCGCCGGGGGGCAGGGAGAAGGTGTCGCCGTGCCAGTGCAGGACCGTGACCCGGCGTGGGGCACCGCCCAGGAGCAGGTCGGAGGACGAATCGACCGTGAGCTCGACGGGGGACCAACCGATCTCCGGTCCGGCCTCGCCCACGAAGACGCGGCCGCCCGTGGCGGCGGCGAGCAGCTGGGCACCCAGGCAGATGCCGATCGTCGGCACCCCGAGACGCACCGCGTCGGCCAGGAGGGCCAGCTCGTCGCGGCGACTGGGGAAACCATCGTCAGAGACGGCGGAGGCCGGTCCACCCATCACCACCAAGCCGTCGATGCCCGAGGCGGACCGAGGAACTGACATGCCGGTGAAGACCTCGCGCACGTCGAGCCGGACGCCTCTGGCCGCCAGTGCGGCAGCGACCGCGTACGCCCGCTCGACGGGGGCGTGCTGGACGATCAGGCAGGTGGGCACCGGGCGGCGTGCCGAGCGATCAGTCCCGGTCGGTGCGCGTTGGGCCGGTGCGCCGTTGCGACGACGGGCGCGCAGCGCCCTCTTCGCTTCGCGCCGATCGACCGTCGTCCGCCATCAGCAGCTGATCCTCCCACAGGGCCGGAGCCCCGCCTCAGCCCGAATTCGACCCCCGCGACCACGTGGCCTCGGCGGCAGCCACGTCGGTCACCAGATTGCCGAGACCCAGGTTCACGTCGAAGGGGTGGTAGCCCCAATCGGGACCGTTGACCTCGGACACGACCGGTCGGTGGTCGGTGCCTCCCTCGGCCTTCTTCACCTCGAGCCAGGTCGCGCCGTCGCCGTGCTCGCACCTGGCCGTGTACAGGTCCGGGTACTCCACCCACGGCGTCGAGACCCCCGAGGTCGGGGGGAAGTAGGAATCGAGGGGGGCGGTGCCCCCACCCACGGCGGCCGGGTTCACGCAGGCAACCTGCAGGCCGGTGCGGGCGGTCTGCCCGGACTGGAGCGAGACGCCCCGGCCGGGGCGGCCGAAGAGGGAGCCCATCGGCGGGGTGCCGGGGAAGGTGGAGTAGGCGATGACGCAGCCGGCCTCTCCGTTGCTGTCGCAGACCGGGATGTGCGAGAAGCTGCCACCCACCTCCGATCCGGTCTTCACCTCGACGTTGCCCCCGAGAATGATCGCGAGAACCGTACGGTTGCGCAGTGTCGGATTGTCGTCGACGAGGCGCTTGAGGAGCAGGATGAGCATGGCCGCGCCCTGGGAGTGACCGATGAAGACGATCGGCCGGCCGTCGTTGTCGTGTGCCAGGTAGTCCTCGAAGGCCGACTGCAAGCTGTCGAAGGCGGTGTCGGTGGCCGAAGGTGGAAGGTCGAGGTCCAAGTGTGCCGCGAGGCCCGCCAGCGTGACCTGACGGTACATGGGAGCCCAGACCTTGCAGACGGTGGAGAAGCGCGAGGCTTCGTAGACGGCGGCGTCGATCTCGGGCCTCTGCACCTTCAGGTCGGCGTTGGTCGTCTTCTGCTTGCTGACAGTGGGGTAGACGTAGAAGCAGTCGAACGGTGACGAGTTGTCGTCCTGCGTTGACACCTCCTTGATCGCTCCCGAGGCCTGGACGACGGTCGTTGTGAGGCTGGAGGCGCACGGGTCGTCGGCGGCTCCCGGCTGGCACAGCCAGACCGTCGCTGTGGCGCTTGTGGCGGCGCCCTGAGCGCCAGCCGGGGCCGACGAGGCCACGGCGGTTCCCGCCGACGCCAGGAGGCTGCCGACGACCAGCAGGGCCGCAGCCCGCCACCGCGCCGTCCGCACGCCGTTCCAGGGACCTCCGACGTCCTCGGCCATCTACTCCCTCCCTTTTATGCAACTTAGTTGCCTATCTGCAGTATGGTGCACCCGTGGACGATGCGTCAACGCCTCCCTACGAGTTCAGCGACCTCCTGGGCTTGGCCCGACTGTCCTGGCTCCGCGAGATGTCGACGCAGCTCCGTTCGCTCGGTTTCGACCGCTTCACCCGGGGCGACTCGGCGGTGCTGCGGCTCGTGGCCCGTGGCCCCGTGCCGCTCGGACGTATCGGGGCTGCTCTCGGCATCAGCCGCCAGGCGGGTCGCAAGCTCATCGACCGGCTCGAGCGAGTGGGCTACGTCCGGACCGAGCGCGACCGGGTCGACGCCCGGGTGGTCAACGTCGTGCTCACGCCCGACGGGGATCGCTACGCCCGAGCTCTCAACCAGGTGTCCGATGGGCTCAACCGCCAACTGGCGGTGCGGGTGGACCGCTCGGACCTCGTCGCGGCCGATGCCGTGCTGCGTGCCTTCATCACCGATCCGGTCCTTGCCGAGCGCGTCGACTCGCTGGTGCCGCGGCCACGCTGACGTGATGCCAACTGCCGCAGGTGGGCTCGCGAAACTCGCGGGCTAGGGTGCAGTGGTCAGGGAGGACCACGGTGGACACGCCGTTCCGGCACCGGAGACCGCCGAGCCGGTCAAACGATCGCTGGAGGGAGTCGCAGATGACCGTAACGATCGAGGCGGGGAGGGTCATCGACGCCGACACCCATCTCACCGAAGCCCACGACCTGTGGACGAGTCGTGCGCCGGCGACGATGAAGGACATGGTTCCCCACGTCGAGG
The DNA here is from genome assembly GCA_052145775.1 of Acidimicrobiales bacterium. Lineage (GTDB taxonomy): Bacteria > Actinomycetota > Acidimicrobiia > Acidimicrobiales > RAAP-2 > CAVYPR01. The sequence goes on along the minus strand of JBKQNY010000087.1, from coordinate 10,214 downwards.
ATGTCGAAGGCGTCGCCACCTGGGTGGTGGGCGGTGAGGTTCTCGGGCGCGCCGGCGGCGGCGGCGTCATAGGACGGGACGGCTCGAAGATCAACGCGCAGACCGGCCTGTTCGAGTGGACGATCGACGACGTGCACCGGGGGGCGTACGACCCCGTGGCGCGACTGGCCATGATGGACGAGGTGGGGATCTGGGCCGAAGTCCTGTTCCCCAACGTCATCGGGCTGGGCGGTCAAGGTCTCTCCGAGGCCGTGCCCGACGAGTCGTTCAGGCTCGCCCTACTGCAGACCTACAACGACGCGACGGCCGAGATCCAGGCGGCTTCGGGCAACCGGCTCCTCCCGATGGGCGTGCTTCCCTCGTGGGACATCACCGCCTGCGTGAAGGAGGCAGAGCGCGTGGCGGCCCTCGGCCATCGCGGCGTGAACATCACGTCAGACCCCCAGGACCAGGGGTCCCCGGATCTCGCCAACCGCGCCTGGGACCCGCTTTGGGAGACGTGTAGCGCTCTCGATCTGCCCATTCACTTCCACATCGGGGCCAGCCTCACCACGATGACCTTCTTCGGCACATACCCGTGGGCCTCCCAGCAGCAGGACACGGCCCTGGCCATCGGGGGGACGCTGCTGTTCATCGGCAACGCCCGGGTCGTGGTCAACATCATCACGTCGGGGCTGCTCGAGCGGCACCCGACCCTCAAGGTCGTATCCGTCGAGAGCGGATGCGGCTGGATACCCTTCATCCTCGAGGCACTCGAGTTCGAGATGCACGAGAACGCCCCGAAGGAGCTGGCCAAGCTGCCACTCCGCCCGGTGGAGTACTTCCGGCGGCAGATGTACGCGACGACCTGGTTCGAACGCATCAACCTCCCTCGGGTCATTGAAGCCGTCGGCGAGGACAACATCATGTTCGAGACCGACTTCCCCCACCCCACCTGCCTGTTCCCCGACCCCCTGCAGACGGCGAGGGAGAACATGCGCGACCTCAGCCCAGAGGTGCAGCGAAAGATCCTCTGCGACAACGCGGCAAGGCTCTACCGCCTCTAGCGCCCCGCCGACGAACGGCGACCCTCAGTGGGTGGGCACGGAGGCTGCGAACTCGAGGAGCTGGGGCGCCAGGAGTGGCCAGCGCTGGAAGAGCCCCTCGCCGCCCTCACGAGCCGCGGCCGAGCGCTCGACCCACTCGCGGTCACCCCACGGGGGTTCGGCCAGACGGCCCTGGGGCAGCAGGGCCGCCACCCTCTCTGAGGTGGCCCGGGTGTGGTGCGGGTCGCTGGCCCCGCTGCGGAAGACAAGGGCCGGCACATCGACGGTTGCGAGCTCGGCGTCGGGCAGGCCGGGAAGCGTGGCCGCCGGGTCCGGGCAGTAGACCAGCATCCAGCGCTCCATCGTCTCGATAAACACCCGGGGATCCTGGGAGAGGAAGAGCTCGCGATTGCGCGGATTTCGCTCGAGCACCTCGCGCCACTCGGGGAGCTCCACCACCGCCTCCATGCCTCCGCTCCAGGCGGCCCTAATCGGCTCGCCGGCGTACACCACGCCGAGCAGCATCTGGCCGTAGACGCCGCCGCTGATCCAGAGGAGACCGAGCGCCGCCGCGACGTCGGGGTGGTGGGCCGCAGTGAGCAGCGACACCCGGGCCCCTCCTGAACCTCCCACGATGACCGTCGGCCCCAGTTCCAGGTGGCGGAGCAGGTCGGCCAGGACATCGGCCTGCATCTGGGACTCGGAGGCACCGCTGAAGTGCACGTCGGAGGCCCCGGTGTTCGGACGGTCCCAGATGACCACCCGCTGGCCGTGGCGGGCAAGCTCCTCGGCCAGTTCGCGCACTCCCGGGGTGTCCTTGCTGTACCGCCCACCTGGGGTGATGACCCACGGGCGGCCTTCGCCGATCACCTCGTAGGCGATACGTATCCCTCCTAGGTCGACGGTCGTCATGGGCTCCCTCCCCGCCGTGGGCACCTCGCCCGGCATGGCGCCAGAGACAGCGGCGCGCTCCAAGCCAAGGGGTCCTTCCCGATGGCGAAGTTGTTGCTCACGTGGGCGCGACGATCTGGCTCATGGTGACTGTCGCGCCGCCTCGACGGTGGCCGCCATGAGCCGGTAGCTGCGAGTGTCTCCCGCCATCCCCGCCGACATGCGGTTCATGACGTAGCCCATGCCCAGCTCGAGATCGGGTTCTCCCCATCCCGCCGAGCCCCCCATCCCGAAGTGGCCGAAGGCCCTCGGTCCGCCGTGTCCGGGGGCGGAAACGATGCCCCGGTTCACCATGAAGCCGAGCCCCCACTGGATGTCGAGACCGAGCAGGACCTTGTCCGGACCCTGCGTGCGTTGCTCCAGCGCACGGTCGAGCTGCTCGGGTGAGAGCAGCCGGAACGGCCCACCAGCCGGGGTCTCCACGTCGCTCACGCACGCTCCGTACAGGCGGGCCAATCCCCGGGCGTCGGTAATGCCGTTGGCCGCCGGCACCTCGGCCGCCCAGAGGGCGGGGTCGTTCCAGATCCCCTGGTCAGCGAAGGCGCCGCCGGGGGCGATGATCGCCTTGAAGAGCGGGCCGCCCGGAGCCATGTAGGTCTTCGCCAGCTCGGCCATCTCGGTGAGACCCGGGCCTGGGGCAGAACCGCTGGCGCCGCCCAAGGACCCGAACTCCTTTGAGGCCATCGACTCCACGATCGAGATCAGCCGGGCTGGGCGCGCCATCTGCGACTGCGGGAGGCCGATGAAGAAGTCGGCGCCCAGCGGGTCGGCGATCTCTTCACGGAGATAGGTCCCCAGGCTCTTCCCGGTGACCCTCCGGACCACCTCGCCCACCAGCCAGCCGAAGGTGGTGGCGTGGTAGCCGTGGGCCGAGCCAGGGGGCCAGGACGGGGCCTGTTGCTCGAGAGCGGCGATGACCGGTTCCCAGGCGAGGGCCTCCTCAATGGTCATCGATCCGTCGACCCAAGCCAAGCCGGCGCGGTGGGCGAGGAGGTCGGCCACCGTCACGCCCTCCTTGCCGACTTGGGCGAACTCGGGCCAGTAGGTGGCCACTGGCGCATCGACGTCGATCCGACCCTCCTGGGCCAGGCGGTTGGCGCACATGGCGGTGACGCCCTTGGTGGACGAGTAGACGAGGACCATCGTGTCCTGCTCCCAGGGGCGCCCGCTCGTCGCATCGGCGGTGCCTCCCCAGAGGTCGACCACCTTGTGCCCGTGCTGGTAGGCCGCGTAGGCCGCACCCACCTCACCGTGCTCGAAATTCTTCTGAAATGCCGTGCGGACCGGCTCAAATCCTGGCGCCACCCAGCCGTCGATCGCCGCACCGCCCGTGGTCGTCATGGTGCTCTCCCGCTGAGGTGTCCGGACCTCATGAGTCTGAGCCGCCCTATGCGCAGTGCGCAAGATCGGAGGGAGGTGGGCCGGATCACTCGGGCCCTGGGTGCCACGCACAGGCGGAGACACCCGCCGAAAGGGACCGAGCCGGTCAGCAGAAGGCGACCAAAGGCTGGCGCTGCATCGCCGGCCCCTATTGGGGCGTCCCGCCCGCCGCCTTCCAGCCCGCCCGATCGTGGACGCCGAAATCCGTACCTTGGTCCGGATCATCCTCGGCGCAAGCGCCCGCCGATGGCGGAACACCTGCACCCTCCGGCAGCTCCCGACCATCACCTGTACGGAAAGCGTCGTCTGGCCAGGCTCACCCGCCTTTGTCCACCCTTTCAAACCCCTTGCATCACAGGTTCCGGACCGGTAGCCTCGTGCTGGATCGGTGTGCAGGTGATCGCACCGACGAAATGGCAAACCGTCCGCGAGGACGGGGCGCAAAATCACGGGACTCCCCGAGTCAGCCGGATTACCGAATCGGTTGCCAGGATCTATTCGAGGCCTTCGATCGGCGTTTCCGGCAACTCGCATGAGTCGGCATGAAGGAAGGCGCCGGATGGGTAGCTACACGCTTTTGGTCGAAGAACCGGGGGAGCTTGCGCCGACAGCTTCTACCCATGCTCGGGTGCTCCAGTGTGCCGTCCCGACTCGAACTGCTGGGATGAAGGCTGTCCCAGCATTTGACGGAACATCGTCGAATCGAGCCGACGGTGCCGCGGTCACGATGTCCGGCACGACAGCTAGCGTGCCGATACTGGGTAAAAACCGCAAAGAGAGGGAGCCACGTGAGGGTGGCCTCTGACGCCGAACTAGGCCCCAAGCAACCCGACGCCAATGGGCGAAGTGGTGCGGACGTGGTGCCGCCCAAACCACGGTTCATGCATCGGCAAAGGTGGGTAGTCACGTTCGAAGCCGCCTGCTTGGCCCTCCTGGCCGCCCTCTTCTACTACCTGTTGCATACCCAATTGCAGGCAGCTGTGGCATTCAGCCTCATCCTGGCCATCGCAGGAGCGGCACTCGTCGTCTCGGCCATCGCCATCGCCCTTCGGAGGACCGCAGACAGACGGGAGAACGAGCCTGTTCGCGGGAAGAGCGAACCGAATCTCCGCGCGCTCGAGCAAGTGACCGACCCCGCTCTGGGCTTCCTGCCCATCGACGAGTTGCTCGAGACGGTGCTCGACCGAATGCTCGAATCCGTGCGCGGAGACGTCATCTCCGTCCTCCTGATTGCTGCTGATGGCAAGAGCATGTACGTGCGGGTCAGTCGTGGCGATGCCGACCTCATCCCACGGGACACAGCCCTCTCCATCGGAAAGGGCGTTCTGGGCGACGTGGCGCAATGGACTCGGCCGGTCGTTGTCGAAGATGTGAAGGGGGCCGACCCCGGATCTGAAGGGTCGGCGAGGGGGCTCGCCTCCCTCGTGGCCGCACCTCTTCTCGTGCGCGGAACCGCCATCGGCGTCATCGAGCTCGGGACGAGGGTGCAGCGGTGCTTCGACCCTGGCGACGTCCGGCTCCTGCAGGTGCTGGCCGACCGATGCGGGACTGCCATCGAGCACAATCGGCTCAGCGACTCGGAGCGTCGAAACCGGCTCGGAGCTGACCACGCCCGCCTCCACCTCGACATCCTGTCCCGCGCTGGTACCGTCCTCGGACAGGCGCTCGAGTCATACGATGCCGCTCTCGAGGAATTGGGCAACGTCATCGTCCCGGATTTTGCCGACTGGTTCGCAGTCGACGTGGCTGACACGTGGGGCGACATCTGTCGGGTGACCACGGCGGCCATCGGGCACTCCTTCGGCACTGCTCCCGACCACCATCCCGACGACGGCAGCTTGGTGCGGCTGGCCATTAGCGAACGGCGACCGCAGGTCGTGATGAACACGGTTCGCATTGGGTCAGCCGACATTGGGGCAAGAGTGCACCCCATCACCCGACTGGGCGGCGGGACGACGGATATCGATTCCATGCTGGTTGTGCCCGTCAGGGTGCGCGATGACGTGGCCGGCGCGATCAGCTTTGTCACCGGACCAGGCCGTCGTGGCTACAGACCTTCTGATCTCCGAACCGCCGTGGAACTCGCCGATCGGGTTGGTGTAGCCATCGATCGCGTCGTTGCGTGGCGGGAGGCCCAGCTGGCCGGGGACGCCGCTCTGGGACATGCGGAGCGCCTGCAGCAGTTAGTGGAGGCCGGGTTGGTGGTGAACGCGCAACTGGCTGAGGAAGAAGTGCTCGAACTCCTGGCGGAACACGCTCACCGGGTTCTTGCCGCCGAGTTGGTGGCCATTACCTCCGCCGCCGACAGTGAGTGCACCACCGAGAAGTTCTGGCCCCCTCACGCGCTCTACGCAGGATCGAGACGCGAAAAGGTCATCGTGACCTTGGCGGAGATGGCGGCCAAGACGGTCATTCGATCCGGACTCCCCTCCCGCTCCTCAATGGATGGGGATTCCGCCAAGGGGGAAATCGAGTTCAGCCGAGTGGCCGCCTTCGTCGGTTCGACGTTTCCGTCCACAAATTCCTGGCTGGCCGTTCCGATCACTGGCTCGGAGGGCGAGTGCACGAGAGTCGTGGTGGTCCTCGGAGAAAAGGGCAGGACATTCAGCGACGACGAAGAGTCAGTGCTCACGCTTCTCGCCCAGATGGCATCAGTGGCGTTGCAGAACGCACAGCTCTACGCCGATGTCCGGAGCAACGAGAGGCGCCTCCAGGCTGTGGTGGAATCGTCCCCCCTCGCCATTGCCGAGCTCGCTCTCTCTGGTGACGCGCGTTGGTGGAACCGGGCCGCGGGTCAGCTTTTCGGCTGGGGAGATAGCTCTGGATCTCGCCGCGTGACGGTGCGCGACGAATCCGAGCTCGTGCTCGCCGAGCTGTGGGAGAGGACCCGCGGAGGGATGGCCACGAGCGGTATGGCCATATCGGCATCCGGACCGGACGGGGAACAGCTCGAACTCTCGGTCTCGACGTCACCCCTGAGTGAGCACGGGCAGGTCACCGGAATGCTGCTCGTGGCCGATGACGTCACGGAATGGCGCCGGATCCTGGACCAATTTCACCAGGCCGAGAGGCTCGGTGCCATGACCCGGATGGCGGGAGCCGTCGCGCACGACTTCAACAATCTTCTGACGGTGATCCTGGGATGCAGCGAGGTTCTCATGCACCGGGTCGACGGCGACGAGTCCCTGGCTCAGGAGGTGTCAGCGATCCAGCGCGCCGGAACCCGCGCGGCGGCTCTCACCAGCCAGCTCGTTGGCATCGGCCAGCAACGCCCCGTACAGCCCCAGGTGGTGGACGCCGAGGATGTCATCAACTCCATGGAGGCGATGATTTCAGGGGTACTGGGCGAAAGCGTGACTCTGGATCTCGTACGAGGGTCCGGTCCGGCGATGATTCTCATCGACCGCAGCGAGCTCGAGCGCTCAATTCTGAACCTCGCCATCAATGCCCGGGATGCCATGCCCGACGGCGGACGGTTCACTGTGCAGATCAGCCGCACTGTGGCAACCTCCGACGACGATCCCACGTCGGTCCAGATCTTGTTCGCCGACACCGGCACCGGGATTGAGCCCGATGTCCTTGCCCACTGCTTCGAGCCCTTCTTTACCACGAAGGGTCGCGCCCAGGGGACGGGCCTTGGCTTAGCGACGGTGCATGCGACGGTGACCAAAGCCGGTGGTGAGATCCGCGTCGAGAGCACGCCCGGAGAGGGGACCAGGTTCACCATGGTCCTTCCCGCTCACGATGCCACCGACGCCGACGCTCCGACCAACCAGCGCGCACAGTTGCACACCGCATCCGCAGTACCTGGTGGGAAGGTCGTTCTCTTTGTGGACGACGAGCCTGAGGTGCTTCGCTTGGCGGTGAGCGAGCTCGAGCGCAGGGGTTACTCGGTGATTGGGGCCGCGAACAGCTCACAGGCCCTGAGCGCCGTGAATGCACGCCAAGGCGAAATCGATCTGCTTGTCACCGATGTCGTCATGCCGGGAATGAGCGGCATTGAACTGGCCGATGCTGTCACCAGGCGCTATGCGAACATCCCTGTGCTGTACGTCTCTGGCCACCTCGATGAGCAGGTGGCCGACCACCATCCGCTCCCAGACGGTGCCCAGTTGCTGCCCAAGCCCTTCACCCCCGACGAACTTTCGGCCAGGGTGCTGCGGGCCCTGAGCTCGAAGTACGCATTGCGCGAGCGTCGGCCAAAAAAGGGAGCGCCGGCCAAGGGTCGGAAAGCAGCGATCCAGCGTCGCCAGGTATCTTGAGCGAGCGCTTCATGCCGAGAGTCAGAACGTCACGAGGCGATGAGACTCGTCGAGCACCCATGACAAGGGGAACTGCCTCATCTGCTGGTCAGCCACCAGCAACGTGGCGCAGGAACTCTTTGAGACTTCAGCCCCGCCTCAGGGTTCGAAGCTATAGCCGACACCCCGTACGGTTCGGATCCAACTCCCACTGCCGCCACTGACTTCGAGCTTTCCTCTGACGCGGCGAATATGTTCCGTAACGGTGTTTTCGTCCTGCCACGCTGACGAGGACCCCCACACCTGGTCCAAGAGCTGCTCGCGGCTGAAGACCTGTCGCGGCGACGAGGCAAGAAACGCCAAAAGATTGAACTCCTTGAGCGTCATCTCAATGTGGTCGTCGCCCATGCGTACTTCCCGCGACGTCGCGTCGATCGTCAAGTCGCCAAACTTCAAAATCGCTCCGGGACCTTTCGTGCGCGCGTACCGGCGCAGGACCGAGACCACCCGAGCTGCCAGTTCGGGACCCGAGAACGGCTTTGCGATGTAGTCGTCGGCACCTAGTCGCAATCCAAGTACACGGTCCATCTCGTCCCCGCGACCAGTGAGCAGGATCACCGGTACGTCGCTCGAGCGCCTGACGGCAGTGAGTAAGTCGAATCCGTTTTCCTCAGACAGCATGACGTCGAGAAGAATGAGGTCGGGACGCACTCCGTTGTTCAGAGCGGCCATGAGCTCTTCACCCGTCGCGGCGTCGCTGACCACATATCCCTCGGTCTCCAGCAGCCTGGTCAGCATGCGCCTGATCTCGGCATCGTCATCGACGACGAGTAATCGATTCCGTCCCCCGGCAGCTTTCTGGTTGTCGGTCATCGCCATTGTTCTTGGAGGCCGTTCGGATTACCAGTTCACCAGCGTCGGATACGCCTTGGGCCATCTTACCGTAGGCACGATCGAAGCAGCTGATTTTCAGAGGCGAGCCGCTGCCTACCCCTGGCTGTGACGAGTTTAAGGGCGGAGTCCGGCAATTGCCACGTGCGGCGGCCCACCACGCCGTAGTAATGCACCTCGAACCGCATCCCTACCAAGCTTGGAGAGTGAGTTGACTGCGACGCTGGAGCGTCGGGCTTTTTCGCGGACGCGTGCGTCACGAGGATTTCCCTTCTAGCGGAGTATGCCAGTTTTCGACTGGACTGTGCAGTGCGCCGATCGACGTCGGAGAGAAGGCTCGTTCACCCCACACCGCTCAGCATGCAGCCAGAATCCGTCGGTACGGTGAGCGGCGACGAGACTTCCCACCATGCGGTCTCGCCGGTGCCAGCTCAGTGCTCGGCTACGCGTACCAGCCATGGCTAAGGGTGGGGTGGGCACTCCTCTCGGTCTTTATCGACGGAACTGGGTAAGTGGTGAAGTCCGGCATGCCCTTCAAAGAGGACCCGGTCCTTCTTCTGCCGGAATCCGCTGACTCCCGAAACCTGTCATTAGATTCCGTCCCGGGTCGCAAGGAGGACTGCAAGCAGTTCTACTGGCAGAATCCTCTTTGATCTGCGCGAGGCGTCCCAGGGAGGTGATGTTACGAGAGACCAGATGCGACAACAGCAGGCTGCCTACGGTCTTCCCGCACTGCGGAACCTACGACTACAACGAAGCTCAACTAACTCCGCTCAGGACGCAGAGCGTCTTAGTGGGCGCGGCAAAGTGCGATGAAGCAGTCCACTGCACGTTTTGGCCCGGGGCAACCTTTACCGTCGTCTGTGCATACCCGACCACGGTCGCGTGCGAATCCGTGAAGTAGACAGTCACCAAGTATGTCGTGCTCGAGTGCCCTGGGTTGACCGCCGTTCCACCTGCCTCCCAACCCCCTGGGATCGCTTGGCACTTCTGCATGCTCACGTTATGCCGTTGACTTGGGTCATTTGGGACGGTCTTCGGCAATGAGGGGGTCGATGCGGATGACGACGTCGACTGCTGGGTCGTGGTCGTAGCTGCATTCGGTGATGAGCCACAGCCGGCAAAGAACAGAGCACCTATGCATGCTGCGATGGCGGCGCCAATGACCCTCGTTGCATTCGAACTCATTCGGACGCGCACCTAACTGTTTCGTGATCCCCCTGATTTCCGCTGGCGCTGGTTCAGGACGACCGTCGCCGTCTCCGAATGTCCACGAGAATCAGGCCCATGCCGACGGCGATGAGCACTATAGCACCGGCCAACTCCTGCATTAGGGGAGCCCCGGTGAACGCCAAGGCCTCTGGTGCCGCTGACACGGGTGCCGCTGACACCGGTGCCGCTGACACCGGTGCCGCTGACACGGGTGCCGCTGACACGGGTGCGCTCGTCACCGGAGGTGTTGTCGATGCAGCCGCCGTGACGACAGTCTTGACCGAGGCCGTCGAGGGCGGCGAGGTCACCTTTGTTGTCTTCGTCGGGTTGTTCGGTGTGACCGTGTTCCCCGTGGCGGTGGTCGTGTTGGTGATCACCCCGTTGGCCTGGTCCCCCGAGGTGACCTTGTAGGTCACCTCGAAGGTGGCGTGCTGGCCGATGCCCAGGCTGGCCGTGGTTGTCGACGAGGTGCAGGTGCCCGTGGTTGTGGCCGGGATGCACTTGATGGCTGTCA
>JBKQNY010000086.1:0-8149 GCA_052145775.1 Acidimicrobiales bacterium | reverse complement strand
CGCAGCGAGAGGTCGAGCCGCTCGCGGATCTGCTGGCGCTCCCCCTCGGGGACGCCCAGCATGCGCGAGATGATCTCGACCGGGAAGGGGGCCGAGAAGTCGGCCACGGCGTCGAAGCCCTCGGCGCCGTCGAAGGGCTCCAAGTACGAGGTGATGACCTCGCGCACCATGGGCTCGAGGGCCCCCACCGCCTTCGGGGTGAAGACCCGGCTCACCAGGGCCCGCATCCGGTCGTGCTCGGGGGGGTCCATCATGATGATGAGGCGGTAGGTGCGGATGAGGTCGGTGTCGGTGCCGAGCGTCGAGAGGTCGACGCCGTGCGCCGAGGAGAACGTCTGCCAGTCCTTGTGGGCCTCGCAGACGTCGTGGTAGCGGAAGAGCGCCCAGAAGCCGTACTTCTCGCTGAACCAGACCGGTGCCTCGTCGCGCATGGTGCGGTAGCAGTCGTAGGGGTCGTTGAAGTACTCGTCGGAGAACGGGTCGAACCCGAGCGCCGCGGCCCCGGTTGCGGTGTCGCTCATCGGCAGTCCTTCGGTCGTCTGTCCCGGGCCCGATGCTACGCCGGAGCGGCTGCGGCTAGCGGTCCGTGGTGAGCAGCAGGCAGCCGCAGGTGGGCCCGCCGCCGGCGGCCACCACCGCCACCTCGGGCGAGGGGGCCACCTGGCGCTCGGCCCCCTGCCCGCGCAGCTGCACGCAGGCCTCGTGGAGGAAGCCGTAGCCGTGGAGGCGGCCGCCGGAGAGCTGGCCGCCGGCCGTGTTGAGGGGCAGCGGGCCGTCGAGGGCGATGCGGCCGCCGCCGTCGACGAAGGCGCCGCTCTCGCCCACCCCGCACAGGCCGAGGGCCTCCAGCCAGAGCATGGTGAGGTAGCTGAAGCCGTCGTAGATCTCGGCCACCTCGACGTCGGCCGGGCTGAGGGCGGTGCGGGACCACATCTGGGCGGCGGCGTCGGCCCCCACGGTCCGGGTCAGGTCGCGCAGCTGGTCCCAGCTCGGCCGGTCGTGCATGGCCGCGCCCATCGCCTCGACCAGGACCGGGGGCTGGGCCAGGTCGGCGGCCAGCTCCCGGCGGGAGACCACCACCGCCGTGGCCCCGTCGCAGGGGACGTCGCAGTCGAAGAGTCGCAGCGGGGTGGCGATCATCCTCGAGGCCAGGTAGTCGTCGAGGGTCATGGGGTCGCGGTAGATGGCCTTGGGGTTGAGGGCGGCGTTGCGCCGGGCGTTGAGGGCGATCTGGGCCAGCTGCTCGGCGGTCACGCCGTAGCGGTGCATGTGGGCCTGGGCGTACAGGGCGATCCACACCGGCGCTCCGGCCGAGCCGAAGGGCAGCGTCCACTGCTGGAAGTCGCCGACGTACATGCGGCCGCCGGCCCCGGCCCCGCCCGGCCCGAGGCTGGCCCTGCCCCCGGCGCCCTGGGCGCTCCCCTCCCAGACCGAGCGGAAGCAGACCACGTGGTCGGCCAGGCCGGCGGCGACGGCCATGCACGCCTTCATCACCGAGCCGAGCTGGCCCGAGGTCTCGATCCCGCTGTCGTACCAGTTCACCTCGAGCCGCATGGCGTCGATCACCGCGGTGGCCGAGGAACCGCTGAACCCCTTGGGCTGGGCCATGGGGCCCGGGTAGGTGGAGAGGCCGTCGATGTCCGACGGCCGCAGGCCGGCGTCGGCGACCGCCGCGTAGCAGGCGTCGAGGGTCAGCTCGAGCGGGTCGCGACCGAGCCTGCGCCCGACGTCGGACTGGCCGATCCCGGTGATGGCGCAGTGGCGTTCGGCCAGGTTCTCAGCGACCGGCATGAGGACCCCCGGGGTCGGGCTCGAAGAGCGGGAGCCAGATGTCGCCGCCCGGGTCGGCGACGTGGCGGAAGATCACCCGGACCCCCTGGCCGATGGCCACCGAGTCGATGGTGCAGTCGACGATGTTGGTGGTGAGGCGCAGCGCGGCCTGCTCGACCAGCTCCACCAGGGCCACGACGTAGGGCGGGTCGAACCCGGGCAGCCACTGGTGGTGGTTCACCGTGTAGCTGGCCACCGTCCCCCGTCCGCTCACCGCCTCGGGGGCCAGGTTCTTCGAGCCGTCGCGCGGGCAGACGGGGACCGGGGGGTGGAGCCAGTAGCCGCAGTCCGTGCAGCGCAGCAGGACCAGCCGGCCCTCGCGCCCGCCCTGCCAGAAGTGCCGGTTGGCCTCGGTGAGCTCGGGCAGCACCGCGAACGCCGGGTCGTGTTCGGTCATCGGCCCCTTGTGGCCCGCGCCACCACCGCCCCCGGACCGCTAGGCCCAAACGAGGGGGAGCGCGTCGACCTGGCGCAGGCCGAACATGAAGTTGAGCTCGGTGCCCGGGACGATCTGGTAGTCGGGGATGCGGCGGTGCCACTCGCGCAGCGTGACCCGCAGCTCCAGGCGGGCCAGGTGCGAGCCGAGGCAGCGGTGCACGCCCGCCCCGAAGGCCAGGTGCTTGGCGTTGCGGGTGAGGTCGACGGTGTAGGCGTCGGGCAGCTCCGTCTCGTCGGTGTTGGCCGAGCCGATGCCGACGGCCACGCTCTCGCCGCGGTGGATGGGGCAGCCCCTCATCTCGGTGTCCTCGGCCGCCACCCGGGCCACCATGGTCACGGGGGTCTCCCAGCGCAGCAGCTCCTCGACGGCGCTCGGGATGATCGACGGATCGTCGACGATCTTCCGGCGCTGCTCGGGGTGCTCGGCCAGGTAGGCGAAGAAGCACTCCAGCGAGTCGGTCACCGTGTCGAGCCCGGCGATCAGGAAGAGGAAGCAGATGCCGAGGATCTCGTCGTCGGTGAGGCGGTCCCCCCCCATCTCGGCGGTGGCGAACATGGAGAGCAGGTCCTCCTGGGGGCTCTTGCGTCGGTCGGCCAGCTCGGCGGCGAAGAACTGCTCGACGTTCTCGGCGGCGACCTTCTGGTTGGCCTTGATCTCGTCGATGTCCGCGCCCTGGGGGCGCAGGATCCCGTCCTTCATCTTGAGGAACGTGGGGAGCTCGGAGACCGGGAGTCCGATCAGGCGGAGGAAGACCGAAGAAGGGAGCGGCTCGGCCAGGTCGGTGGTGAACTCGCAGCGGCCGTTGTCGACGAACCGGTCGATGAACTCGTTGACCAGCTGCACCACGTCGGGCTCGAGCAGGTTCATTCGCTTGGGGGCGAAGATGGGGTCGAGGAGCTTGCGGTACTTCAGGTGCTCGGGCGGGTCGACCTGCAGCGGGATGAGGGGCACCGACTGGCCGAGGTCCACCGCCTCCATGGCCGAGGAGAAGACCTCGGGGTGGCGCAGGGCGTACTCCACGTCGGCGCGCTGCATGAGCTCGACGCCCCCGAAGGCCCCACGCAACACGCCTCCGGCCTCGCGGGCCCGGCGGTAGTACTCCTGGGGACGGCGGCTGACGGCGGGGTCCATGATCTCGTTGGGGTCGAACGCCGCGTTCTCCATTGATGGGTGCTCCTGTCGGTGGCTAGCTGGTCAGGGTGCCGAGGTCGGCCGCCAGGGTGGCGTGCGGCGCCGTCGGGCCCTTTCGGGTCGATCGTATCGAGACGTCACGTCCGGCTACCCGGGCCCGCAGCGCACCCGCCGTGGCCTGCTCCCGGGGGATGACCGAGAAGGGGTCGTAGCTGAAGTGGCGCATGGCGTTTCGGTGGGTGATGCGGTCGATGTCGGCTCGGGGGAGGTCGCCGATGTACTTCCACAGCTGCTCGGGGGCGTTGGGCCACGTGGTGTCCGAGTGCGGGTAGTCGCACTCCCAGGTCACGTTGTCCATGTCCAAGAACTCCCGGCTGGCCACGCCGAAGGCGTCGTCGATGAAGCAGGTGATGATGTGCTCGTTGAACACCTCGCTGGGAAGCTTCGAGCCGAAGTCCTGGCCGGTCCAGTAGTGGTGCTTCTGGTAGTTGTAGTCGATCCGCTCCAAGAAGTACGGGATCCAGCCGATGCCCCCCTCGGACAGGGCGATCTTGAGGTCGGCGAACTTGCGCAGGACCGGCGACCAGACCAGGTCGGCCGCCGCCTTCACGATGTTCATCGGGGTGAGCGTGATGAGCACGTCGATCGGGGCGTCGGGCGAGGTGACCACCAGCTCGGAGGAGGAGCCGATGTGCATGCACACCGTCACCTGCTCGTCGCAGCAGGCCTTCCAGAACGGGTCCCAGTGGTCGGAGTGGACGCTGGGCCAGCCGAGCTTGGAGGGGTTCTCCGAGAAGGTGACGGCGTGGGCGCCCTTCTTCGCCGTGCGGCGGACCTCGGCGGCGAGGACCTCGGGGTCCCAGATCGCCGGCAGCGAGCACGGGATGAAGCGGCCCGGGTAGGTCCCGCACCACTCGTCGATGTGCCAGTCGTTGTAGGCCCGCACCATGGCCAGGGCCACGTCCTTGTCCTCCGTGCGGGCGAACAGCTGGCCGCAGAACTGGGGGAAGGAGGGGAAGCACAGTGACCCCAGGAGCCCGTTGGCGTCCATGTCGGCCACCCGCTCGGCGATGTCCCAGCAGCCGGGCCGGATCTCGTCGAAGGAGGTGGGCTCCATGCCGTACTCGTCGGGGGGGCGCCCGGCGACCGAGTTGAGGGCGATGTTGCCCAGCTCGGCGCCCTCGTAGAGCCAGGCGCTGGTCCCGTCGGCCCGGGTGATGAACTTGGGCGCCAGGTCGACGTACATGGCCGGGAGCCGGCCCTCGAAGACGTTGGGGGGTTCGACCACGTGGTCGTCGACGCTGACCAGGATCAGGTCATCGGCGTCCATAACCACCCCCTCGATGTCGGTCGCGGGTTCCCGCCCGCTCCGGGCGCGGGTCCCTCACGCGAAAGCTACCACGCGCGTTTTCGGGTCCCCAGGCCCGCTCTGGGCCAGCAACGGCCGCTACGCTGGGTAGTGGGTCAGTTTCCCGACCCTGCACAGGCCGAAGCCTGTAGGGCCCTACCGGCCCAAAGGATGTTCTTGGCCGCGTTCACGTCCGCGTGGGCACGGTGCCCGCAGGAACGACAGTGAAAGCTGGCCTGGGTGCGCCGGTTGTCCGCCTCGCTGTGCCCGCACTGGGCACAGCGCTGTGAACTGTGGCGGGATCGACCTGCACGAGCTGTCTACCAGCCTCTTCCGCTTTGTAGTCGAGCATGCTGACGATCATCCCCCACCCGGCGTCGTGGATGGAGCGGTTGAGCCCCGCCTTGGCGCCTGCCCCGTTGGGCAGATAGCCGTCGGTGTCAGCGTCCTTTCTCGGTTTGGGTCTTCTCACCATCGAGGAGATCCTGAGATTCTCACAGGCGATCAGGTCGTAGTCGTTCACCAGCTGCCGGGAGACCTTGTGGGCCAGGTCCCGGCGCTGGTTGGCCACCTTGCGGTGGGCGCTGGCCACCGCTTCCACGGCCCGTCGACGCCGGGCTGAGTCCCGCTACTTCCGAGCGAGTTCGGCCTGCACCCGGGCGAGGCGCGCTGCCGCGTGTCGTCCCTTTCGGCCCTCGGTGACGAGGCCACCGTCACTGGTGGCCACCAGGGCACAGACCCCGAGGTCGATCCCCACCTGGCGGCCGGTCTCGGGGAGGATCTCCTGGGGTACGTCCACACAGCGCACGCTCACCCACCAGCGGCGTCCCTGCCGGGCCACGGTGATGGCCTTGGGGGTCCCTTTCCAGGGACGGTGCAGGTTGCAGCGGATGTGGCCGATCCCGAGGAGTGCCAGCCTCCTGGTGTCAGGCTTGAGGCGCCAGCCGCTGCGGTCCTCGTACTGCACCGAGTCGCAGCGGTGTGAGGACCGAAATCGCGGGTACCCGGGGGTCTCGCCACGCGAACAGCGGCGGTGGAAGGCACGAAAGGCGAGGTCGAGCCGTTTCAAGGTCCCCCGGCACACCGTGACCCCGAAGGCCAGAGGATCCGAGCCGAGTGTCTCGGGGCGAATCCCACGCAGGGCGCTCAAGGTCTTGGTTTGGTCGAAGTAGGAGACAGACCGGTGCTCCCAGCGCCAGGCACCGCGTCGCTCTTCGAGGGCCGCGTTGTACAGCTCGCACTGGGAGCGAAGGAGGCTCTCCAAGGACACCCGCTGTCGGGCGGTGGGCTGGAGGAGGTAGCGGTAGGTGCGGCACCTGGCCATCGGGGCAGGGTAGAAACGGGGTGTAACAGCCATTGCGCCAGTTCCGGCGCGCCGGCGCCAAACTGACCCACTACCCTACGCTGCGGCCGGGCGGGCCGACGCCGACGCCCGCAACCGCCCGGAGGGAGGTCCCGTGGCCGACGATCGACGCGGTGAGCCGCCGTCGGGGGACTGGTGCGGCACCCCGCACCTGCGCCTCGAACGCCATCCCCCTTTCGCCCACCTGGTGGTGGACCGCCCCCGCTACAAGAACACGCTCACCCCGGCCATGTACTTCGGCATCCGACACGCCGTGGAGCACGTGAACCGCAGCTCCGAGCTGGCCGGCCTGCTGCTGTCGGCCGACGGGGAGACCTTCATCACCGGCGGCGACCTGGGCAACGAGGTCGACGACGGCTGGCCGGGGCTGGGAGAGCTGGGGATGGACCTCCTGCCGTTCGACGCCGTCCGCCGGTCAGACAAGCCGGTGGTGGTGGCGGTCAACGGGCTCTGCCAGGGGGGAGGGCTCATGGTCACCCTCCTGGCCGACGTGGCGGTGGCGAGCGAGCGGGCCACCTTCCGCGCCCCCGAGCTGCTGCGCGGCATCGCCGACACCTACTACGCCCAGATCCTGCCCCGGCAGGTCGGGCCGGCCCGGGCCCGAGACATGCTGCTCACCGGCCGGCGGCTCGACGCCGCCGAGGCGCTCGACTGGGGACTGGTGGCGCGCTGCTCGCCGCACGACGCCCTGCTCGAGGCGGCCACCGAGGCCCTGACCGAGTGCTGCTACGCGGCGCCGTCGGCCCGGGCCGCGGTCAAGCGCTCGCTCGACGCCTACTACGGCGACTTCGACCGCGCCGCCATGGAGGAGAGCCTCGCCGGCCCCGAGCGCCAGGAGGGCTGGGCGGCCTTCAGCGAGCGCCGGGCGCCCGCGTGGATCCCCGAGGAGATCCGCCCGACCGGGAGGATCTAGCCAAGGACGCAGACGGGGGCCCTCGGCGTGGGCTCGTCCCGTGGTGTGACGGGCGCGCTCAACGCCTGGTCTTGGCGCTCCGCTTGTGCTCGAGGTGCTCGACCCGTGCGTCGGGCCCGGGGAAGAAGAGCGTCTCGTGCTCGCTGTCCTCCCAGCGCACCATGTACGGAGGCGAGCCGTCGGCGTGCTCGACGCCGACCACCTCGCAGTCCCGTTCGGCCTCGCCCACGCGGTGGCCCTTGATCACGATCCGGTCCCCGACGTTCGCATGCATGGCTCCTCCCTTCCTGCCGTCGCCCACCTCCCATGATCGGTCCGGCTCTCCGCCGGGACCAGGGCCGAAGGTCCCGCCGCCGGCACCCGGCCGCCCCACCGGAGATGACCCAAAGGTGAACGGGAGATGACAAGACGGTGATTGACGGGTAAAATCACCCGATGGACCGACACCGCCTGCCGGCCGAGGGCTGGTACCACGACCCGTTCGAGCACCATCAGGACCGCTGGTTCTCGAACGGGAGACCCACCTCGCTCGTGCGTGACCAGGGGCTCGAGTCCCACGACGCCCCCCCGGCCGAGGACTGCCCCGCCCTGCTCGAGCCCACCGCCTGGTAGTCCCGGGCCCGGGGGTCAGGACCGCAGCGACCCGAGGTACTCCTCCGCCGCCTGGGCCATGCCCTGGGCGATGGCCTGCTGGCCGCCGTGGGAGGCGGCGATCGAGGCCTCGAAGGGGTCGGTGAGAAAGAGGGGCTCGATGAGGGCGCCGGGCATCTGGCTCGGGTCCGGGGCCCACCCCGGCGCCGCCGGACCGAGCAGCAGGAGGTGGTGGTAGGAGGCGGCTGTTGTTGTCGGCGGCGGCCCGCCGAGTGTGGCGTCTGTGACCACCCCGTCGTTGGGGATCTGCCAACCCTGGGCGTTCAACTTGACCAGGACGTCGTTCTGGAGGAGGTCGGCCAGCTTCTCGCTCTCGGCCGAGAAGGTCCGGTCGGCGTCGTAGGCGGTGATGCTGCCGGCGTTTGTCGTCGATGTGCCGGCGTCGAAGTAGATGCCGAGCAGGATTGTGGCCCCGGCCAGGTTGGCGCAGGCGTCGCGGGCGGCCACGTCGTCGTGCTCCCCCTGGAGGGTGAG
>JBKQNY010000085.1:0-11291 GCA_052145775.1 Acidimicrobiales bacterium | reverse complement strand
GGCAGGCCCCGATGCTGACGCCGGCCGAGGCCCTGGTGATCGACGCCAACCGGGTCGTCCGGGCCCGCACCGAGGAGCTGATGACGCCGGGGGAGTCCGACGACGGCGTCGCCGTACTCCTCGAGCTGCTCCGGCGGCCGAGGTGGATGGCGTGGGCGGCGTGCCGGGGGACCGACATCGAGGTGTTCTTCCCGGAGCGGGGTCAGGACGTGAAGCGGGGGAAGGCGATCTGTGCCGGGTGCCTGGTGCGCGAAGAGTGCCTCAAGTACGCGCTCGACCACGGTCGAGAACTGTTGGGGACTTGGGCCGGGACGGGCGAGCAGGAACGCCGGCGGATGCGGCAGGTCGCTTAGGGGTGGTACTTCGCTGGAAGCTGGGAGACGTCCTTCCACTTCGAGCAATCCGGATTTGAGCACACGGCGACCTCGCCTGGCCGATCGATCAGATCGCCCTCCTCCTCTACGCGAAGCATTGAATGTTCGACAAGGGCTCGTGCTCCGCACAGAGGACACGGTTCACGTCGTAGCTCGCTCGGCACGTTGGGTCCTCCTGTGTCCGATTTGTGTCCTGCCGTGTCTTCGACCCGCCGTGCGGTTGCGTCATCGCAGGCCAGCGACACGGCGCCGAAGTGGGCGAGGGGGGACTTGAACCCCCACATCCTTTCGGACACAGGAACCTGAATCCTGCGCGTCTGCCAATTCCGCCACTCGCCCGAGTGCGCAGGTAAGGTTAGTCGACCGCACCTGGTTCGTTTTCGGCCCGCGAGCAGGAAAACTGCCTGGCTGAAC
This sequence comes from Acidimicrobiales bacterium, assembly GCA_052145775.1. Lineage (GTDB taxonomy): Bacteria > Actinomycetota > Acidimicrobiia > Acidimicrobiales > RAAP-2 > CAVYPR01. The sequence continues at coordinate 10,503 of JBKQNY010000085.1, read as the reverse complement.
GGTCTCTTGGCACCACTGACCGGTAGAATCACCCGGACCATGGGACTCCAGCAGTTTGAGGAGCGTCTCGAACGCCTGGTGGAGGGAACGTTGGCGAAACCGTTCCGGAGCAACCTGCAGCCGATCGAGATCGGCCGGCGGTTGACGAGAGAGATGGACCTGCACCGCCGGGTGGGGGTGCACGGGCTGATTGCCCCCAATTCCTTCGCGGTGACGCTCTCGGCGGCGGATGTGGACCGCTTCGCCAACTTCGTCGACGCGCTCTCGCGGGAGCTGGCCGACGCCGCTCGCGAGCACGCGAAGGCGGAAGGGTACGCCTTCGTCGGTCCCGTCGACGTGCGGATCTACGAGGGAACGCGCCTGCGGACCGGACGCTTCACCGTCGTCGCGGAGACTGTGGAGGGACCGGAGGAAGTGCCCTTCGCCGAACTCGTGCTTCCCAGTGGAGAGCGGATCACGATCGAGGCCGATCCCCTGGTCATCGGTCGACTCCCTGAATGCGCCGTGGTGCTGAACGACCCCAATGTCAGCCGCCGTCACGCTGAGATCCGCCATTCTGGGAACGCCGTGGTTGTCACCGACCTGGGATCGACCAACGGGACCAGGGTGAACGGCATCGCGGTGCGCGAACAGCACCTGGCCAGCGGTGATGAGATCACCGTGGGGTCGACCACCCTTGTCTTCGAACTCTCGTGAGCCCAGGGATTCCGGCGGCGGTTCTCTTTGCCACCAATTATTCAGCGGTCCTGCGCCCGCTGCAGTGGCTGGTCATCGTGCTGGTCTTCCTCTTCTTCCTGCGTGTGGTGCGGGCCGTTTGGGTGGAGGTCCGTCCCGCCGGTCCCCGTCAGACGCGTAGGGAGCGCAGGCGCGCGGCGCGTGAGGAGGCAAAAGTGCTCCTTGGTGCGACCACCGGGGGACGCAAACAGAAAAAGCAGCTCTTCTTGGAAGTGCTCGAGCCGGCGGATCAGGCCGGGAGGGCCTTCAACCTGGAGGACGAGCTGACCGTGGGTCGATCGCCGGGTTGCGGTGTGCCGACCACGTACGACGTCTACAGCTCGACCCTCCACGCCCGTCTTTACCGGCGTGGCGACCAGCTGATGGTCGAGGACCTCGGGTCCACCAACGGGACCTATGTGAACTCCGAACGGATCGCGAAGCCCACCAAGTTGGCTCGTGGTGACCTTCTGCAGATCGGGGCCACGGTCTTCGAGGTGACCAGGTGACGGTGCTCCGCTCTGCATCGGCGACGGACGTCGGGCGGGTCAGGAACACGAACCAGGACCTCTCCTTCGAGGGCCCCAATCTCTTCGCGGTCGCCGACGGCATGGGTGGCCACGTTGGGGGGGAGGTCGCCGCCCGGGTGGCGGTGGAGGCGCTCCAGTCCGCCTTCGCGCGTCAGCCCTCGGTGCCCGGATTGCGTGAAGCTGTGGTGGAGGCCAACGCGGCCGTGTGGCAGCGGAGCCAGGTGCAGGACGGACTGCGTGGGATGGGGACCACCCTCACCGCGGCGGCCCTGGTCGCCCAGGACGACGGTCGAGACGTGATCGCGCTTGCCAACGTTGGGGACTCCCGTGCCTACGTCTTCTCGGGGGGGACGATCACCCAGGTCACCGCGGACCACAGCCTGGCCGAGGAGAAGGTGAGGCACGGGGAGCTGACCGAAGCTCAGGCCGCGGTGCACCCTCACCGGCACATCCTCACCAGGGCCCTCGGCGTCTCGCCGGACGTGGATGTGGACCTCTGGGAGCTCCACCTGCAGGCCGGCGACCGGATCCTGCTGTGTAGTGACGGCCTCACCAACGAGGTAGATACCCCTGAGATCGCCCGGATCCTGTCGGACCAGGCGGAGCCGGCTGACGCGTCACGTGCCCTGGTGCGGGCGGCGAACGAGCATGGCGGCAACGACAACATCACGGTGGTCGTGATCGACGTGCTGGTCGGCGAGGAGCACGCCGGAGGATCTGCCGCAGAGGCCGCGGCCACCGGCGCCGCGCTCGACGAGGTCGGGTCTTCGCCGGGCGGTGCGGGTTACGTGATGGACGCCTCCCTAGTCGGGGTCGAGTCGGCCGCCATCATGGACGACGTCTTCGTCCGGGCCGCCCCCGACGGGAGTGTCCAAAAAGAACCCGCCGTCCCCGCCGCCCCGGTCAGTGAGGAGCGCGACGAGGAGGACGCAGAACCCGGTGCGCCCGGCCGCCGTGAGCGCCGCCGTGAGCGCCGCCGTGAGCGCCGCATGGCGGGCGTCCCGCGCTGGATCACGCTGCGAGTGGTGTTGTTCACCCTCCTCGTCGTCGCCGTGGTTGCCGCCGGCTACGGGTTCCTCCGCTGGTACGCCACCGACAACTGGTACGTCACCCTCGACGGGAACCACCTGACCATCTACCAGGGCCGTCCGGGCGGCTTCCTCTGGTTCCAGCCGAAGCTGGTCGACAAGACCGATGTCACCACGTCCGACGTGCTCAGCTTCCACGTGGCTTCCCTCAAGGGCGACACCCAGCAGCCCTCGCTCTCCGCGGCCCGCCACTACATCGACGATCTCCATGAGGAGTTCATCGAGCAGAAGGAGATCACAAGCGGCCAGAGCACAGTGTCCGCCACCACCCTGCCGCCGTCGACCACCACGACCACGACGGCTGCACCGACCACGTCCACCCTGGCCGGCTGATGGGACGCAGAATCCGCTGGATGGGGCTGGTGCTCATTGTCTGCTTCACGCTGGTGCTGCTCCAGCTTCTCAACATCCAATTCCGCCAGGCGTCGGCCCTAAACAGCTCGATCAACAATCCGCGTCACACAGCGACACGGTTCGACGATCAGCGCGGCCTGATCCTGGCCGCCACAGGCCAGATTCTCGCCCGATCCGTGCCGACGCCCAACGCCAAGACCGGTTCGTACCGGTACTACCGGACGTATCCCACAGGCCCCCTCTTCGCCGGGGTGGTCGGCTACTCCTCCTACTACTACGGCACCTCCGGGGTGGAGAACGTCTACAACGACCAGCTCATCGCCCACTCGCAGCCCGCCCAGACCCTCGGCGAGCTCCTCTCGCCGCCCCCCAAGACGACGGACAACGTGACCCTCACGCTGCACCGGACACTGCAGGTCGACGCCGAGCAGGCGCTGGCCGCGATCCCCGACACAAACCGGGACGGCGCGGTGGTGGACCTCGACCCGCGGACCGGTGCCGTGCTGGCCATGTACTCGAGCCCCACGTACGACCCCAACCAGGTGTCCCAGCCCGACGTCACAGGCGAGAAGCTGGCCGGGTACTCGGATTTCGGCACCAAGGACCACGAGGGGTTTGCTCCCGGGTACCCGATGGCCACCTTCGACTCCTTCCTCCCCGGTTCCACCTTCAAGGTGGTCACCAGCACGGCGGTGTACAACCTCGACCCGAGCCTGGTCGGATTTGACTACCCGGCGCAGGGCTGCACCGCTCCGGGGTCCATTCCCACAACGACCAGGCAGATCTGCAACGACGGTCACACAGAGGCCACCGCCGTCCCCTGCGGCGGCACGATGGTGCAGATGCTGCCGCAGTCGTGCGACCCCGGCTACGCCACCCTGGGCCTCAAGCTCGGGGCCACAAACCTTTTCAACCAGGCCACGTCCTTCGGCTTCAACGACGTCCCCCCCATCGACCTGACTGACGTCTCGCGGTCGAACTTTCCCACCCCGACCGAGCTCAGCCCCGGCCACTCCCCGGGTCCCTCCTCGGTCGCCTACTCGGCCTTCGGACAGGAAACAGTGACCGAGACGGCCCTCCAGAATGCCATGGTGGCCGAGGGCATCGCCGACACAGGCGTGGTCATGACCCCCCACGTGATGGCCGAGGTCCACAACAACTCGAGCGGCGCCCTGGTCCAGAGGTACACGCCGAAGGCCTACAAGACCGCCTGCTCGCCCACCTCGGCCCAGTCGGTGAAGAAGCTCATGGAGGGCGTCGTGACGACACCGCTGGGCACCGCCGCGGGGGTGGGGTTCCCGCCTCAGGACGAGGTGGCGGTGAAGACCGGTACGGCCCAGGTGGGGAACGCCGCCCAGAACACCGTGGACTGGATGATCGGGCTGGCGCCGGCCAGCAACCCGACCGTGGCGATCGCCGTGGTCGTCCCCGAGCAGGCCACCACATTCTCCGGAGCCAAGATCGCCGGTCCGATCGTCAAGGCAATGGTCGAGGCGACCCTGGCCGAGCAAGCCCGGCACCCGACCACCTCACCGGCCACCCCGTCCACGACGACCACGACGGCGCCCCACTACGTGCCCAGGCACACATACGTGCCCCAGGAGCCCACCACCTCACCCGTCACACCGACAGCCACCACCACGACGACCGTCGCCACACCGCCCGCTACGACAGCCACCACCACGACGGTTCCCGCAACACCGTCGCCCACCACGACCGTGCCGGTGAGCCCGGCGCCGGCTTTGGCGACAACGCCGGCCGCAGCGACGGCGGCGGACCGACGGGCTCCGCCGCTCTCCAGGAGGAGCCGAAGATGACGTCTGCCCTCGTCCCCCCGTTCGCCATGCCGACGGTTCCCGATGGCCCAGTGGCCGCCGCGTAGGCTCTGACGCCAGTGGAACCCGTCCAAGTGCCCCGCGTCTTCTCCAACCGCTACGAGCTGACGCACCTCATCGCCCGGGGCGGCATGGCCCAGGTCTACCGGGCCCGGGACCGCCTCCTCGACCGGCCGGTGGCGATCAAGGTGCTCTTCCCCGAACTCTCGGTGGACAGGGCCTTCGTCGAGCGCTTCCGGCGTGAGGCTCAGGCGGCGGCGAACCTCTCGCACCCGAACATCGTCCCGGTCTTCGACTGGGGGGAGGACGGCGGGACCTACTTCATCGTCATGGAGTTCATCGACGGCCAGCCCCTTTCGGCCGTGCTCAGGGCCACGGGCCCGATGCCCGCCGACCGGGTGGCCGACATCGGCTCGCATGTCGCCGCCGCCCTCGCCTACGCCCACCGCCATGGGGTCGTCCACCGCGACGTGAAGCCCGGCAACGTCCTGATCACCGACGACGGCCTGGTGAAGGTGACCGATTTCGGCATCGCCCGGGCGGTGAACACCGAGGAGAGCCTCACCCAGACCGGCGCGGTGATGGGGACGGCAACCTACTTCTCCCCCGAGCAGGCCGAGGGGATCGGGGTGGACTCCCGCAGCGACATCTACTCCCTGGGGGTGGTCCTCTACGAGATGGTGGCCGGGCGACCCCCCTTCCTCGGGGAGTCGCCGGTCGCCGTGGCCTCAAAGCACGTGCGGGACCAGCCCCCTGCCCTGAGCGAGCTGGCGCCGACGGTCCCGGCGGACCTCGAAGCCGTGATCATGAAGGCCATGGCCAAGTCCCCGGACCGGCGCTACGCGAGCGCCGACGACCTGCGGGCCGATCTGTTGCGTTTCGCCGACCACCGACCGGTCAGCGCGTCGAACCTGGTCGCCACGACGGCGGCCGCCGCGGCCGCCACGTCGGCCATGGAGCCGGTTGGCTCAACCCGGGCGGTGCCGGTGGCGCCCGAAGACGAGGTGCCGCCCGAGGAAGAGGGAAGCCGGACCGCATGGCTGGTGGCCCTCCTGATCGTGCTGGCGGTCGCGTTGGGGATCATCGCCTACTTCTTGGTGTCCGAGCTCGGCAACAGCAGCTTTGCCATGCCCAACGTGGTCCACCAGCCGGTGGCCACAGCCACGACCGTCCTCCAGGAGAAGGGGCTGGTCGTCGAACCGTCGGTCGACAGAACCAGCGCCGAGGCCAAGGGCACCGTGCTGGACAGCACACCGAAGGCCACAGCCAGCGTGAAGAAGGGCGACAAGGTAGTCCTCACGGTGAGCTCAGGCCCGGCCCCGGTCCAGAAGGTGGTGGTCCCCACAGTCGTAGGCTCGTCGCTGGCCAGCGCGGAGGCGGCGCTCGAGAACACACATCTCAAGTCCAAGGTGACGTTCGTGTCCAGCAACAAGCCGGCCACAACGGTGATCTCCCAGACACCGGGCAAGGGGCACGACGTACCCCTGGGATCGACGGTGCTCCTCACCGTCCCCAAGTCCAGCTCGACCGTCGGGGTGCCCAACGTGGTCGGGCTCTCGCCCACACAGGCCAAGGGTGCGCTGGCCTCCTCGACACTGACGACGGGGACCGTCGGCTCGGCGTGCTCCAATTCGTTTGGGAAGGGGCTGGTGTCGGGGTCCACCCCCCCGACCGGGACCCAGGTGGCCAAGGCCTCACCGGTGGCGCTGACCGTGTCGAGCGGTCCGTGCCAGGCGCCGGTGCCCAATGTCACAGGCAGCAGCCTGGCCATTGCCACGTCAACCCTGACACAGCAGGGGTTCGCGCACGTCTCCTCGACGACAACGACCTCCTGCACACCCAAGACACGCGGCGCGGTCGTGAAGCAGACACCGACGGCCGGGACGACCGTGCCGACGTCGACCCAGATCGTCCTCGGGATCTGCAGCGCCGTGCCCACAACGTCGACGACGACGTCGAGCACCACCACCTCGACGACGCCGTCCACCACGACCACCACGTCATCGCCACCCCACACAACCAAGCCCTGAGGGTGACGGGCGGGTCCGTGTTCAGCCGCGGCTGACCTGGCCGAGGAAGTTGGCCAGGAAGGTGGGTCCCGAAGGGGTGAAGATCGACTCGGGATGGAACTGAACCCCCTCGACGGCCAGTGACCGGTGGCGCAGCCCCATCACTACGCCTTCGGCGGTGGTGGCCGTCACCTCGAGTTCGTCGGGCACCGAGGCCGGTGTCACGACGAGGGAGTGGTAGCGGGTGGCGACGAACGGGTCGGGCAGGCCCTCGAACGTCCCCGTGCCGCGATGGTGCACGGGAGAGGTCTTGCCGTGCATGAGCTTGGGGGCGGGCACCACACTGGCACCGTAGGCCTGGCCGATGCACTGGTGGCCCAGGCACACGCCGAGGATCGGCATCTCCCCGGCCAGCTGCGAGACCACGGCCAGGCTGATGCCGGCGCTCTCGGGCCGACCCGGGCCGGGGGAGATGATCACCGCGTCCGGACCCTCCTTGCGGATACCGGCCACGTCGATGGCGTCGTTGCGGTGGACGACAGGGTCGGCGCCCAGCTCACCGAGCTCCTGGACGAGGTTGTAGGTGAACGAGTCGTAGTTGTCGACCAGTAGCACCCGGACGCTCACGGGGCGATGGTACCGGGTGGCGCCGGCACCCCCCGCCGGGGTGGCTATCCTCTCGACTCATGGCACCTAAGGCCAACACCGGACCCGGGCGGGCCCAGCGCAAGGGCCGCTCGGCTGAGGGGCGCACCACTTCGAAGGGGTCTGGCCCGGGGGGAGGCGCCCGCCTGGGGCGCTACACCCCGCCCGAGGAGAGTGGGCGCTACACCCCGCCCATCCCCAAGGAGGTGCGTCGCAGCCCCGTCTGGTACGGGCCGCTGGTCCTCGGTGCCCTGCTGCTCGGCGTGTGCATGATCCTGCTGAACTACCTGACGGTCCTGCCCGGCTCGGTGTCGGTCTGGTACCTGATCGGGGGGCTGGTCCTGATCTTCACCGGGTTCGTTCTGGCCACCCGCTACCGCTGACCGTCCGGCGTGCCCCACCTGGCCCAACGCGAGCGGCGGTCCCTGGCCGATCTGTTGCTGCGGGTGGGGCCTGACGCCCCCACGCTCTGCCAAGGGTGGACGGCGGCGGACCTGACGGCCCACCTGGTGATCCGGGAACGGCGACCCGACGCCGGACTCGGGCTCGTGGTGCCGTTCCTGGCCGGGCACACCCAGAACGTCCAGAACAACGTCCGTGACGGACGGAGCTTCGAGGCCCTGGTCGCCACGGTCCGCGGTGGTCCGCCGTTCCCCCTGCGCTTCAGTTTCATCGACGAGCCGATGAACGCGGCCGAGTTCTTCATCCACCACGAGGATGTCCGCCGCGCCCAGCCTGGCTGGGCCCCCCGGGAGCTCGATCCCGAGCTGGAGCGCTCCCTGTGGTCGAGGCTGCGCTTCGCGGCCCGTATGGCCCGCAAGGCGGCTCCGGTGGGGCTCACCCTCGTCGCCCCTGGCTATGGCCGCATCGAGGTGCGGTCGGGAGAGCCGACGGTGACGGTGACCGGGCCCCCGGGGGAGCTCCTGCTCTTCCTCTCGGGCCGCCAGGAAGCGTCGTCGGTCGAGGTGGCCGGCGACACCGACGCGGCCGAGCAGGTCCGAAAGGCCAAGTTCGGCATGTGACGGTTAGGCGGCGTCGCTCCCGTCGGCCATGGCCACCGCGTCACTTGGGCCGTCGGCGTCCGGCGCCATGAGGGCCAGCCGCTTCATGACGCGGTGCTCGATGATGAAGGCCACGAAGGGCAGGAAGCCGGCGGCGATCATGGCCGCCATCTGCAGCAGCGTGAAGCGGGCCCGGCGGGCCAGGTCGACGGCGCAGAGCAGGTACACGATGTAGAGGAAGCCGTGGAACGGTCCCACTATCTCGCTCACCTGCGGTATGCCCGCCCCGTACTGCAGCGGCACCCCGACGAACACCAGGATGAGCAGGCCCGTGCCCACCGTCCAGGCCATGATCCGGTAGCGCAGGACTGCCCCGGCGAGGCCGCGGTCGGGATCGATCGCGTCCTCGTCCCGCACGTACCCCGGTACCAGGCGGCTGGCCAGCCGGCGCCACCTCCTCACCGGTTCCGCCAGGTGCGCGGGCCCCGCGTCGACAGGTCGGCCAGGCGGTCGTTGTAGGCGGCCAGCTCCTCGTCCTCCTCCCCGCGCCGGCGGGGCGGGAGGGCGGGAGGGCCGACACCGCCGGCCTCGGGGGCTTTGGACTCCAGCCACTGCTGCGCCCGGCGACCCACCGTCTTGGGGTCGGTGTGGACGAGCATCCACCATCCCCACACCCCGACCAGGGCGAAGACGGGCCACTCGACCGAGTAGAGGTAGCTGAGGGCGTTGCCGTCGAACGCCCGGTTGACCTGCCACCAGCCGGCCACGAGGCAGGCGGGGAACCAGAAGAGGATGGCGAGGTGAAGGGTGACCGCCCGTCGCGAGAACCACCGCTGGCGCACGCTGCGACCCTAGCCGTCCGCCGCCCGGCGCCCTCTGCGGGACGGGTCAGCCGAGGCGTTCGATGACGGTGGCGTTGGCCAGGCCCCCGCCCTCGCACATGGTGAGCAGGCCGTAGCGGCCGCCGGTGCGCTCGAGCTCGTTGACCAGGGTGGACAGCAGCTTGGCCCCCGACGCACCGAGGGGGTGGCCGAGGGCGATGGCCCCGCCGTTCACGTTGACCCGGGACATGTCCGGGTGGAGTTCCTTCTCCCAGGCGAGCACGACCGAGGCGAACGCCTCGTTGATCTCGACAAGGTCGATGTCGTCGATGGTCAGCTTGGCCTTCTCCAGCACGGCCGTGGTGGCGGGGATGGGACCCGTCAGCATGGTCACGGGGTCCACGCCGGCCAGGGCGAAGGCGTGGAAGCGGGCCCGCGGGGTGAGGCCGAGGGCGGTGGCCTTCTCCTCGCTCATGATGAGGACGGCCGACGCCCCGTCGGTGATCTGGGAGGAGTTGCCGGCGGTGACCTTGCCACCGTCGGGCTTGAAGGCGGGCTTGAGGCCGGCCAGGGCCTCGAGCGAGGTGTCGGGTCGGATGCCCTCGTCGGACGAGAGCAGCTCCTCGGTGTCCGCACCCTGGTCGTCGCGGACCGGGACGGGGACGATCTCGTTCTCGAACCGCCCCTCGGCGGTGGCCCGGGCCGCGTGCTCGTGGCTGCGGACCGACCAGCGGTCCAGGTCTTCGCGGGAGAGCCCCCACTGGTCGGCGATCAGCTCGGCACTGATGCCTTGCCCGACCAGACCCCCGCGCTCCTGGTAGCGGGCCATCATGCGCGGTCCGAACGGGAACCCGAACTCCCGGACGACCGAGGACCCCATGGGGGTGCGGGTCATGCTCTCCACGCCGGACGCCACCACCACGTCGTAGGCGCCGGCGATGACCCCTTGCGCGGCGAAGTGGACGGCCTGTTGCGAGGAACCGCACTGGCGGTCGACCGACGTGGCCGGCACCGACTCGGGCCATCCTGCGGCCAGGACGGCGTTGCGTGCCACGTTGCAGGACTGCTCGGAGACCTGCATGACGCATCCGGTGATGACGTCGTCGACGATGGCCGGGTCGAGGTCGTTGCGCTGCTGGAGCGCCCTGAGTGGCTCGGAGGCCAGGTCGACGGCGTGCCAGTTGCGGAGCTTGCCGTTGCGCTTCCCCCCGGCGGTTCGCACGGCGTCGACGATGACGGCGGTGGTCATGGTGCCCTCCTCGGTTTCTGGCGGCGGACTGCCGCCTGTGCCGACAGTGCCGGCCTCGCCAGTACCGGTGACCGGCCCGGTGGCCGGGCCCGACAGCCCGCCCAGCCGGTGGCGAGCACCGACACACTAGTGGCGCTTGGCCACCGAGCCGTCCGTCGCACCCGGGCCCGGGTAGCGTGACCCGAGTGTCAGGCCAGCGCGACATGGACCGGTGGCTGGGCGACGGCGGCATGCCGGTCATCGCTGCCGTGGGTGGC
>JBKQNY010000084.1:0-17816 GCA_052145775.1 Acidimicrobiales bacterium | reverse complement strand
GGCTGCGGGCGGCCTTCCCTCTAAGGGGCCCACGTTGGTGACGGTTCCCCCCCGGACCTCGACGCACTGGCCGGCGCGGCCCTCGACCTCCACGTCGGCGAGGAGGAGGGGCCCCTCGCCGCCGGAGGCCGGGCGCGGCCCGGTCACGCCGCCGGGCCGACCGCCGTGGCCGGCCGCGCGACGGGGCGTCGCACCTCGGCCCACCCGCCACCCCCGAGGTGCGAGACCACCCAGCCGTCCCCGGCCCGCTCGAGGCGGTGGGCCCTCGGGCAGCCCGGACCGGCGTTGGCGTAGGCCGCGGCCCGGGAGAGGGCGCAGTCGACGAGGTGGCCGCCACCCGCGGCCATCGAGGCCAGCGCGGCGGTGGCCGCGTAGAGGCCAGTGACCGGGTCGGCGATGGCGTCGCCGCAGAAGACCGGGCCGTCGGGCCCGGCGGCCACCAGCCCTGCGCCCGCCGCCGCGTCGTCGCCGAAGGCCACCCAGTTCGATCGCGGGCCGGCCCGGCCGTGGCCGGTGATCGAGAGCCACGTCCGTCCCGGGCGCGACGCGCAGAACCGCTCGGGACCCAGGCCCAGCGCGGCCAGGGCCCGCGGCCGCGAGCCCTCGATGACCACGTCGGCCGTCTCCAGCAGACGGCGGAGGGCGGCCGCGCCCTCGGCGGTCGAAAACGACAGCGCCACCGAGCGCTGGCCGCCGTGCAGCGAGGCGAAGAGCTGCGGGTCGCCGCTCCGGGCGGCGTCGGGCCGGTCCGGGTCCTCCACCTTCACCACCTCTGCCCCGGCCAGCGAGAGGAGGTGCGCGCAGAGCGGGCCCGCCCACATCGCCGACAGGTCGACCACCAGCGGCCGGCGCCGGGCGGGTCCCGTCGAGGGTCCGAGCCGCCGCACGCGCCACGGGGCCCTCGGGGCCGGGCGGCGGCCCGGCACCGGCGAGGCGGGGACCCCGAGGAGCTGGGCCCGCGCCGCCACGGCGGACGCCGGCAGCCCGGCCGCCCACGCAGAGACCAGGGCCCACGCCGGCTCGGTCCCCGCCGGGCGCAGGGGCGCCTCGGCGCGGTCGGGGCCGACCAGGGCGGGCACCGACGCCAGGTCCGAGGGGCGGGCCAGGGTGAGGGCCACCCACCCGTCGGAGGTCCGCAGCATCCGGCAGCGTCCCCCGGCCGACACCCGGCCTCCCGCACAGAGCCCTCGCCAGGCGGCCCGGTCGCTCAAGAGGGCGGCGGCGCGCACCTCGGCCGCGTCCGGGGTCTGCGGGGCCAGGTCACCCAGGACCCGGCCTGCGGCCTCGAGCCGCCCGACGACGTCGCCGGCCGGCCACCGCGGGGCGGAGCCGGGCTGGCCCGTCAGCCACATCGCCCCCGAGTCCGCCCAGCGCAGGACGGCGCAGCCCCCGTCGCCCGCCGGCCGGGCGCCACCCGCCGGCGGTGCCGCCAGGCCCGCGGCGCGCAGCGAACGGACGAGCTCGACCTCGGCGCCCTCCCCGCCGGCACGACGGCGGGGCGGTCGCCGCCTCGGTGGGTCCGCCATGGCGCCGAGGATAGGCGGGGGGCCCGTCCCGGCCGCCGGGGGGTCGGCCGGGGACCCCGGAGTACGCTTGCCCGTGTCGCCCGACCCGAACGCCCCGGTGTCGCTGACCGTGGGCGCGGCCGAGTTGCGCTCGTCGTTCGGGTCCCGGTTGCGCGACGGCGAACTGGGTGCGCTCGCCGGCCGTCCCCTTCTCATTGTGGAACTGGACGACGGACCCGACGTGGCCGCTCTCCTCGGTTCGCTGCCCTGTGTCGTGGTCGCCGTCGACCGGGGCGGACACCCTCCCGACCGGCCGCCGCCCGGGGACGTGGCCCTCGCCGTGCGGACGACACCACCCCGGCCCTGGGTGGGGGACCCCGGGGCGTGGCTCCCCCGGCTCGAGGCCGCCTGCACCACCACCCCCCTGGCGGCGGTCTCGCTGGTCCAGTTGCTGCGGTACTCGCCCGGCCTCGGGATCGCCGACGGGCTGGTGGCCGAATCGGTCGTCTACTCCATGCTCCAGGCGGGGCCCGAGCACCGGGCGTGGCTCTCCCGGCGGCCTCCGGTGGCGCCGGCGGCCGAAGGGGGCCCGGCCGTGCTCGTGGAACGGGAGGGCAACCGGCTGGAGGTGACCCTCAACCGCCCGGACCGGCACAACGCCTACAGCGCCGCCGTGCGCGACGGCCTGGTCGCCGCCCTCCAGCTGGTCCATGCCGACCCCTCGGTGGAGGCGGTCGAGCTGCGCGGGGCGGGCCGGTCCTTCTGCAGCGGGGGCGACCTCTCCGAGTTCGGCACGTCGCCGGACCCGGCCACGGCCCACGCCGTCCGGGTGGCGGCCGGGGCGGCCGCCTGGATGGAGCGCTGCGCGGCGCGCGCCGTGGCCCGGGTGCACGGAGCCTGCATCGGAGCAGGGATGGAGCTGGCCGCCTTCGCCGGCCGGGTGACGGCGGCTCCCGACGCCCGCTTCTGCCTGCCGGAGGTCTCCATGGGGCTCGTGCCCGGGGCCGGTGGCACGGTCTCGGTGGCCCGGCGCATCGGCCGGGGACGGGCCGCCCTCCTCGCCCTCACCGGCCAGACCCTCGACGCCCCAACGGCCTTCGACTGGGGGCTGGTCGACGAGGTCGGGGCGACGGGGACCACGTCGGCCCCCTCCGATCGGCCGACCGGGGCGGCGGTCGGGGGGCGGTAGCATCGTCGGCTCGACGCCCCGAGGGGGGCCGGACCCGAGCGGTCCCGAAGTGCGAGAAGGGCAGGATCGTCGGTGGACCTGAAAGCGGGAACCCAGCTGAAGAGCGCGGTGGGCACGACCGAGGTGATCGTGGTCAAGGCACCGGGCGCGCCGGTCGTGTTGACCTGCGGCGGGCTGCCCATGGGCGGCAAGGACGACGAGGCCGGGACGGGCCAGGTCGCGGCCGGCCACGAGGGCGAAGTGCTCCTGGGCAAGCGCTACGTCGACGACGAGTCGGACATCGAGGTGCTCTGCACCAAGGCGGGTGAGGGGGCCCTGGCGGTGGACGGGCGGCCGCTGGTCCTAAAGACGGCGAAGCCGCTCCCCTCCTCGGACTGACCCCGTGAACCTCGGGCTCGTCCTCGGCATGGCCGCCGCCGGGTTCGGCGACCGCGTGGCGATCACCTCCGGGGACGCCTCCGTCAGTTATGCGGACCTCTCGGCGCGCTCGTGGGCGGCCTCGGCGTCGTTCGGCGAGCGGGCGGTGCCCTCGGTCGTCTACCTGGGGACGAACCACCTGGCCTACCCGGTCGCCCTCTTCGGGGCGGCCGGCGCCGGCATCCCGTTCGTGCCGGTGAACTACCGGCTCGGTGACGACCAGCTGGCCGCGCAGCTCGAGGAGCACCCCGGGGCGCTCGTGATCCACGAAGGCGAGCCCCGTTCCTTCGCCGACCCCGGCCGGTGGGTCCCCCGCCAGGCCTTCTACGACTCGTTGGCCGGGCGGGACGCGCCCGAGCCCCCCGAGCAGGACCCCGACGTGACCTGCCTCCTCCTCTACACCAGCGGGACGACGTCGGCCCCCAAGGCGGCCGTGCTGCGCCACCGGCACCTGGTGTCGTACCTGTTCTCCACGTGCGAGTTCGGCAGTGCCGGCGAGGAGGAGGCCGCCCTGGTGGCCGTCCCCCCCTACCACATCGCCGGCGTGGCCAACCTGCTCTCCAACCTCTACGCCGGCCGGCGCGTCGTCTACCTCGACCGCTTCGACCCCGGGCTCTGGCTGTCCACCGTCAGGGAGGAGCAGGTGACCCAGGCCATGGTCATCCCGACCATGCTGGCCCGCATCGTCGACCACCTCGGCGCCGCCTCCGATGCCGGCACCCCGACCCTGACCTCTCTCTCCTACGGCGGTTCTCGCATGCCGCCGCCGGTCCTGCACCGGGCGCTCGAGCTCTTCGGGACGACCGGCTTCGTCAACGCCTACGGCCTCACCGAGACCAGCTCCACCATCGCCCTGCTCGGTCCCGAGGACCACCGGGCCGCCCTCGACTCGAACGACCCCGCGGTCAGGGCCCGCCTGGGCTCGGTGGGCCGTCTGCTGCCGGGGATCGAGCTCGAGGTGCGCGACGAGTCCGGCGCGACGCTCCCGGCCGGGAGCAGCGGCCTGTTGTTCCTGCGCGGCGACCAGATCTCCGGCGAGTACGCCGGTGTGAGCCTGCTCGACGACGACGGCTGGTTCCCCACCCGGGACCGCGGCCACGTCGACGAGGAGGGCTACCTCTTCGTCGAGGGCCGTGCCGACGACACGATCATCAGGGGCGGCGAGAACATCGCGCCGGCCGAGATCGAAGACGTCCTCATGGACCACGAAGGGGTGGTCGACGCCGTGGTGGTGGGGTTGCCCGACGACGAGTGGGGCCAGCGACTGGTGGGCGTGGTCGTGCGCGGGGAGGACGGCGGGGTGGGAGAGGACGAGCTGCGCGAGCTGGTCCGGGCCCGGCTGCGCTCGTCCAAGACGCCTGAGCACATCGAGTTCTGGGACGAGCTGCCCCGCACCGACACCGGCAAGCTGTTGCGGCGGACCGTGGTCGCCCGCCTGGGCACCGAGGGGACCGCCGCGCCGGTCTGAGCCCGGTGCGCGCCCCGGTAGATTCCCCGGTAGCCACCACCCGACCACCACCAGGAGCGCTTCGTGCCCCAGATCCTCGAGCAGGTCCCGGCCAGCCACCGGGACCTGCTGCTCTCCCCCTTCACGGCCACCCTCACCACCCTCGACCGCCGGGGCCGCCCCCAGTCGACCGCGGTGTGGTACCTGGTGGACGGGGACGGCCGGCTCAAGGGCTCGATCACCTCCGACCGCCAGAAGTACCGGAACCTCCGGGCCAACCCGGCCTGCACCCTGTTCATCATCGACCCCCAGGACCCCTTCCGCACCCTCGAGGTGCGGGCCGACGCCACCCTCGACCCGGACCCCGACAAGGCCACGGTGCGCAAGTTCGCCGAGGCCTACCAGGTCGACGAGGCGATGCTGGTGCGGGCCGAGGAGGACCGGTTCACGGTCACCTACGAGCCCTTTCGGGTGGTCGCCAACCCTCCGGCGGGTCGCTGAGGGTGGCGTCCGACCGTAGCGGGGCGCTGACCGCCCCGAGTCCCGGGCCGACGGCGGGCGGGCACGGCGGGACCGCCACCCGGGCCCACTGGTGGGTCCTGGTGGTCATCGCCTGCGCCCAGCTGATGGTCGTGCTCGACACCACCATCATGCTGATCGCCCTCCCCACGGCACAGAACTCGCTCAGGTTCTCCAACGCCGACCGCCAGTGGGTGATCACCGCATACACGCTGGGCTTCGGTGGGCTCCTGCTGCTCGGCGGCCGCATCAGCGACATGATCGGCCCGAAGCGGACGCTGCTCATCGGCGTGGTGGGGTTCGCCACCGCCTCGGCCCTGGGCGGGGCGTCGCAGGGCACCGCCATGTTGATCTGCGCCCGGGCGCTGCAGGGGTGTTTCGGGGCGCTGCTGGCGCCGTCGGTGCTCTCCATCCTGACCTCCACCTTCACCAACCCCAAAGAGCGCGGGCGCGCCTTTGGGATCTACGCGTCGATCGCCATCAGCGGCGCGGCCTTCGGCCTGATCCTCGGCGGGCTCCTGACCCAGTACCTCAACTGGCGGTGGTGCCTCTACGTCAACCTCCCCATCGCCGTGGTGGTGACCGCCGGGGCGGTGGTCGCCATCCCCCGGCAGACCGGCCATTCCGGGGTCCGGCTCGACATCCCCGGGGCGATCCTCGGGTGCGGAGGCCTGGTGTCCCTCGTCTACGCCCTCGGGGAGGCCGGGGCCGTCGGCTGGCATTCGTCCTCGGTGGTGGTCCCCCTGGTGGTCTCGGTGATCCTCCTGTCGGCCTTCGTGGTGGTCCAGGCCCGGGTGGAGAGCCCGTTGCTCCCCCTGCGCATCGTGGCCGACCGCAACCGGGGCGGCTCGATGCTCACCATCTTCCTGGCCGTGATCGGCATGTTCGGCACCTTCTTGTTCCTCACGTACCTGCTTCAGACGGTCGACCACTACTCGCCCGTCATGACGGGCATCGCCTTTTTGCCGCTCATGGTGGTCAACGGGCTGGCGGCCACGCAGCTGGCCAGCCGGCTCATGGCCCACCTGAGCACCCGCACGCTCGTCGTGCCGGGCCTGCTCATCGCGGCCGGTGGGGCGGCCCTCCTCACCCGGCTCACGCCCGGCGCCTCCTACGCCACCCACGTCCTGCCCACCGAGCTCCTCCTCGGGCTCGGCTTGGGGCTGGCCATGGTGCCCTGCGTGTCCACCGCCACCAGCCACGCCGCCCCGCGCGACGTGGGCGTGACCTCGGCGGCCACCAACACCTCGCAGCAGATCGGGGCGTCGGTGGGGACGGCCCTGTTGAACACCCTGGCCGCCACGGCCGCCGCCTCCTACCTGGTGGCCCACCCCGGTGGCGCCGCCGCCGTGGCCGCGGCAACCGTGCACGGCTTCGCCTCTGCCGCGGCCTGGGCGGCGGGATCCCTGGCGCTGGGGGCCGTGGTGGGAGGCCTGCTCATCGACGCCCGGCCCGTGGCCCCGGGGGCCCGTCCGTCCCTGGCCGAGGCCACCGCGGCCTGAGCCGCGGCGGTCCCGGGAGCCCGGTTCAGCCGGTCGGCACCGCGCCGACCACGTTGCTCACGCCCACCCCCAGCGAGGGCAGTGTCCCCTGGGAGGCGGCGTCGCCGAAGGCGAACACCCGGCCGTCGGCGCCGATGACCCAATAGCCGTTCCCGCTCGGCGTGGGGACGATCGAGACGATGTTGCCGACCGAGGTCCCCTCTTGCGGCAGTGTGCCGAACGAGGCGGCGTCGCCGAAGGCGTAGACCGACCCGTTCTTGGCGACCAGCCAGCCCCCCTGCGAGCTGGCGTCGGCGGCGATGCCCACGATGGGCGCACTGGTGGACGGCGACGCCACCGGCGGCGCGTCGCCCAGGCTGTAGACGTGGCCTGTGGACCCCGCCAGCCAGTAGCCCCGGTCGTCACCGGTGACGGCGATCCCCACGATGTTGCCCACGTGGAATCCCTCGCCCGGCAGCGAGCCGAAGAAGCCCGACGGCTGTCCAAGCGGGAAGACGAAGACCCCCCCGTCGGAGCCCACCAGGTCGTAGCCGGTGTAGTCGTTGGTGGGCACGATCCCCACGATGTTGTTCACGTGCACCGGCGGTGTGAGGCCCGGCAGCGAGCCGAAGAAGCCCGACGCCTGGCCGAGTGGGAAGACGAAGACCCCCCCGTCGGAGCCCACCAGGTCGTAGCCGGGGGTCTTGGGCGGGGGCGGCGCTGTGAACCGAGCGGGCGCGAGGAAGGTGAACGCCCCTGGGCCCGCTCCCGTCCCCCCTGGGGCCGTGACCGCCACCGTGACGGCACCGGCTCCGTGGGCCGGGGTCCGGGCGGTGAGCGCTGTGGCGCTGGACACGTGGAGTGTGGTCGCCGCCACTGTCCCGAAGGTGACCCGGCTGGCCCCTGTCAGGTGGGTCCCCCTGACCGTGACCACGGTGCCACCGGCTGTGGGGCCGCTTTCCGGTGTGACCGAGGAGATGGTGGGCGCGGGAAGCAAGAAGGTGAAGGCTGTGGCTTTGGTGGCTGTGCCGTGGGTGGTGTCAACGGTGACGGCGACCTTGCCGGCGGCATGCGTGGGGGTCTTGACCACGAGTTTGGTCGTTCCTGTCACCTGGAACGTCGGAGCTGGCGTAGCGCCGAACGTGACGCTGGTCGACGCTGTCAGGTGGGCCCCCCTGATGGTCACCGACGTCCCCCCTGTCGTGGCACCGCTCGACGGTGACAGCGAGCCGATTGTCGGCTTCGGGGCGAAGTAGGTGAAGGCGCCGGTGTCTGTGGCGTCACCGTGTGTGGTGGTGATGGAGACGTTCACCGTGCCAGGTGTGTGGGCGGGGGTGACCACCGAGAGCTTCGTCGTCCCTGTCGCCACGATCTGCGAGTTTGTGGCCGGCACCGTGCCGAAGGACACCTCGGTCACCCCTGTGAAGTCCGTTCCGGTGATTGTGACCCTCGTTCCCCCTGTGCTGGGCCCTGTCTTGGGTGCGACCGAGGAGATCGTCGGCGCGACGATCGAGGGGTGGGCGGCGGGCGTGGCCCGGTGGAGGGCGGGCGGCGATGCGGCGCCCGCCCAAGTCCCCGACCCCGCCACGACCACGGCGGTGCCGGCCAGGAGGAGCGACACCGCCGCGCCTGGCGTGACGGAGCGCCGCAGGCCTGATCCACCCGTGCCGACCCGGGCCGAGCGTGGACTCGCGCCGATGCTCATCGCACTCCTCTCGGGGGCCCGGTTCCGGCGCCCCGCCACACCCCTCCCTAGCACCCGATCCGCTGTCCGTGGGCGATACCACCCGCCCTCTGCTGACCTCTCCCGTCGCCGACCGGGTGCAGGACCCGCCCCTCTCGGCAGCCGTTGAGCGCGAGCCGGGGTCATTGGGTCCTGGCCAGCCGGCGATCGGGGACGAACCACAGGAGCGACACCGCCGCGTAGCAGCCGTACGAGAGGTAGGGATTCAACGGGGCCAGCGCGATGCCGACCGCATAGATGATCGGGGAGGCGATCCCCTTGTAGTCCCGCCCCAGGGCCGACGTGATGCGATCGTCGTCGGGGTTGGCCCGAAGGATGGCGCGTACCAGGGCGAAGTAGGCGAGTGCGGCGCCCAGCGCCACCACCCCGTAGGTGGCGGCGGGCAGCGACTCGTCGTGGGCGGTGCCCACCCATGCGGTGGCGAAGGGGACCAGCGACAGCCAGAAAAGCAGGAAAAGGTTCGTCCACATCACCGCGCCGTCGATGCGCCTGGTCGCCCGCAGGAGGTGGTGGTGGTTGTTCCAGCAGATGCCGATGACGGTGAAGCTGAGGACGTAGACGAGGAGGGACGGCAGGCGTGCCGAGAGATCGTGGAACGTGGCGGTGACCGGCGTCTTCAACTGGAAGGCCATGATCGTGATGATGACCGCCATGACGCCGTCGCTGAAGGCCTCGAGACGGTGGCTGTCGATGGCATCGCGGGCCCCGGCCGCCGAATCCGCCGACGTCATCCCACGGGGCTCCCCACCGGGCATCTCGGCCCGAGAGAACGAGCACACCCGGCAAGAACGCACATCACGTCTGCACGCTCACGAAACGCCGCCGGACCCCGTCATTCGCTCACATGCTAACCCCAGCTAGCAGCCGAAGTGGCTGATAGGACGCCTACAGCGTCTTCTCGGCGGCCCATCGACGCGGTAGTGACGCGGGTGTGAAGGGCCGCTCCCCGGCACGTCGACCGGCCCGACTTCCGGCTGGCATCGTAAGCAGATTGCTACAATGTATGCAGAGTGCTACAAGGGAGCGCGCGACATGGCTGACACCCACATGACCCGCTTCGAGGCTGCGCTGTTCGAGGCGGCTGTCGACGAGGGGCGCCGGGAGCACCGATCGGCCCGCCAGCAGCTCGAACACTGGACCCGGCTGGGCATGGAGCTCTCAGCGCACGCAACCGCCGCCCGGCGCCGCATCACCGCCGCAGTACGCGGGGAGACGCCGCTCTCCACACTGTCGGCCGAGGAGCGCCTCGTCGCCAACGTCGAGCTGGACGTCGCCATCGCGGAGCGGGCGTCGGCCATCTCCTTCGGCCGAGCACTTCTGCGAGCCGACCTCACTGCGGTGGCCCTCGATGAGGACGGCGTGTTGAGAGAGTTCGGACCGGACGGAGTGTCGCGACCACTCGAAGCGGCCCAAGGCACCGCCACGCACTCAGCCCGGGCCGGCGCGCATCGACCTGGGTGAGCCGCCTCGACCTGGTCGTCGGACCGAACGGGGCGGGAAAGTCGACGTTTGCACGAGAGATCCTGGCTGCCCAGTTGCCGGGCTCACTGATCGTCGACGCCGACCTGATCGCCGCCGAGCATTGGCCGGACGACCCCGAGGGCCGTTCGTACGACGCCATCAGAATTGCAGAAGCGACGCGAGCAGCGCTTATCGAGAGCGGCCGGCAGTTCATCGCCGAGACGGTCTTCTCGCATCCTCCGAAGCTGGCACTCGTCGATCAAGCCCATGCCGCGGGGTACTTCGTCGCCCTTCATGTCCTCATGGTCCCGGAGGACGTGGCGGTGGCGCGGGTGGCGGCACGCGTCGGGCGCGGCGGGCACTCGGTGCCCGAGCACAAGATCCGTACCCGCTACCACCGGTTATGGCCGTTGGTTGCCGCGGCGGCAGCGACGGTCGAGTCGGCCGCGTTCTGGGACAACGCCGCACTCGACGGTCCAGAGCGCGTGGCGGCGCTGGTCAATGGTCAGTTGCTCGGGGCCGCGAGGTGGCCTCCATGGTCGCCCGACGCCCTCGTCGGGCCTTGGCCCGCCTAGAACCCGACGGTTGTGGGTGGCGCCGTCAGCACCTCGGTATCACCGAGGGCGAACCGTCGAGTCGCAGAGTTCCTGCCTTCGCGCAAGACCCCGATTGCACCTGTTGAGAGTGCAACGACGTGTGAAGGTCCATGGAAGGTGACCCGAGCTCTTCCTTTGGTGTCATGCTCACGGCTCCAGCGGCGTTCTCAGCTGTCGTTCGACGATGACGGACTGTCGGGAATGGGGGACGGCGGCGACTCCGGCGTGTGCGCCGCGGCATATTCGATGATCTCGCTCTCGCCCATGGCCGCGCCGGTGTGCACGAGGACCGAGTACCGCTCACCCAGGCAAAGCGGCAGCCCCAAGATCGCCGCTCGGACCTCCTCCGTCAGGTAACCGCTCGCGTTGATCGCCAGGTCCTGATTGCCGAGGACGCCTTCGATCCATCCGCGGACGACGGCCGCTGCTTCGAAAGCACCGAGTGCCGCGAGCCAGGCGGAAACTGGCAGGAGCCCAATCGCCAGGAAGTCACGGCGACCCTCGCGAGCAGCGCCGCGGGCGGCGTCCAGCCAGGATGCCAGCGCCCCCGCGTGGTCACCGGCCGCAGTCAGCACGTAGCCCCGGGCGCCGCGCGCCAGGCTTGCCGCATAGTCGTTCCCCGCTTCCTCGGCGCAACGCAGGGACTCATCAATGAGCGAGACGGCTCGGCCGGGGTCCGATTGAGCCTCGTGGCTGGCCAGATTGAACGTCGCGTAGGCGATTGCCGTCGGACTCCCACTGATCCGCGCCATCGCCAGAGCCTGCTCGGCGCTGGACGTTGCGGCGGTGTCTCCCCTCATTCGTTGGGAAACCGAACGCATGGTCAACGCAAGCGCTTCCTCGTACGGATCCCCGCTCGCCCGTGCGGCATCGAGCCACCGTGTCACCTCCGGACCTGGGGGGCGA
This sequence comes from Acidimicrobiales bacterium, assembly GCA_052145775.1. GTDB lineage: Bacteria > Actinomycetota > Acidimicrobiia > Acidimicrobiales > RAAP-2 > CAVYPR01. Next base: position 6,551 of record JBKQNY010000084.1, on the reverse strand, counting down.
CCGAGCACGGGGGCGATGCCGGCCACGGGTGAGGCCACTCGGCACACGACTTCGGGGTCGACCGGCCCATCACCCAGTGCCTCGAGCGCCGCCCTCGCCAGACGGACAGCCTCGTCAGGCCGGCCCTCATGCGTCGTCGCCCACGCCAGCACGGCGAGGGCCGCCGGATACGCCGGGTGGCGCTCTGCCACTGCTGTGCCCACGATGGCCGCCGCCCAGGCACTCGTGGTCGGTTGGAACCGGAGGCCCTGCATGCCGAGTGCGAGCACGCAGCGCAACGCCACGTCAGGTTCGCCGCTGTCGAGCGACCAGGTGACTGCCGACCGCAGATTGTCAAGGTCTTCTTCGACGCCTTCCAGCCACGTCCGCTCCTTCGGCCCCTTCAGGCCCGTACCCGCTTCTGCGGTAACGCGGGCGAAGTGTTCCGCATGGCGCGTGCGTACGCCTTCTATCTCCCCCGACGCCTCCAGGCGCTCAAGCGCATACTCCCGGATGGTCTCCAGCATCCGGAAGCGGGTGGCATTGCGGAGGCTGTGAGCAGAGATGAGAGACTTGTCGACGAGCCGCCCGAGGATGTCATCGGCATCGATCGCGTCGATGGCACCTCCCGACCCGATCGCCTCCGCCGCTCTGAGATCGAACCCGCCGGCGAACACGGACAACCGTGAGAAGAGTGCTTTCTCGTTGTCGGCGAGCAGATCGTAGGACCAGTCGATCGCCGCCCGTAGCGTCTGGTGGCGGTTGGCTGCGGTGCGCGTCCCGCCAGTGAGCAAACGGAAGCGCTGGTCAAGACGGGAAGCGATCTCATCGGGGGTCATCGTGCGAGCGCGCGCCGCGGCGAGCTCAATGGCCAACGGCACGCCGTCGAGACGCCGACAGAGATGGGCGACTTCGGTGGCATTCTCCGGGCCCAACGTGAAGTCCGGTCGCCCCGCACGCGCCCGGTCGACAAAGAGCCGCACGGCGGGAGCGCTGGCCAGCTCGTCGATCCCTGTCGCCTCGTCGGGGACGGTGAGCGACGGGACCGCCACGACCTGTTCCCCGGCGACGCGCAACGCCTCCCGGCTCGTTGCCAGCACGGTCAGGTCCGGGGCCCCACCAGTCATGTCCTCGACCAACGCGGCGACGAGGTCGAGCAGGTGTTCGCAGTTGTCGAGCACCAAGAGGAGCCGCTTGGTGCGCAGGAAGGACAGCAGGCTCTCCCGCAGCGCCTGTCCCGACTGTTGTTGGGCCCCCAGAGCCGACGCGATCGCCTCTTCGGCGGCGATCCCGTTGCTCACGCCGCCGAGCTCGACCACCCAGACCCCATCCCGGTATTGGGGCAGCACCTCGGCAGCGACCTGCAACGCCAAGCGAGTCTTGCCCACGCCACCAACCCCAGTGAGCGTGACGACTCTGCACTCGTCCAACGCAATTCTCGCGTCGCGCATTTGGTCGTCTCGACCAACGAATGCCGTCGTCTGGGTCGGGAGATTGGAGGGGTACGCGCCCAATGAACGCAGCGGGGGGAACTCACTGGGCAATGAGGCGTCGCACAACTGGAAGACATGTTCGGGCAGCGTCAGATCGCGCAGGCGATGTTCACCGAGGTCCAGCACCGCCACATCGGGCCCGAGAATTTCAACCGTGGTTCGGGACACGAGCACCTGGCCTCCGTGCGCGAGCGCCATCAGCCGAGCAGTCCGGTTCACGGCAGCACCGAAGTAGTCCCCGTCTCGCTCTGCCACCTCACCGGTGTGGACAGCCATCCGGACGCGAAGCGGCGCTCGCTCGTCCGGTGCTTCACAGCTCAACCGGACCTGCGCCTCGATCGCCGCCGCGACAGCTGCACCGGCAGTACCGAATGCCGCCGCAAAGCCGTCCCCTCCGGTGGCAAAGACGTACCCGCCTCCCTCCTCGATTGCCTGGCGCAAGGTGGCGTCGTGGCGCTCCAGGGCCAGTTGCATTGCCTCCGGGGCTTCCTCCCAAAGCCGCGTCGACCCTTCGACATCAGTGAACAGAAAAGCCACCGTGCCCGACGGCCCACGCACCACAAAAGCTTCTCACGTGCCGCTCGCTGGCGAGGGGGGTGGCGGCGTTTCGGCTCCCCACCACGCTGAGCGCAGTGCGCCAGAAACCTCAAGGAACCTCGCTTCTCAAGGATCGAAGCGGAACAATTACGCTGGTCGTTTCACCTTTCCCCAGGCGAAAGGACTGATCGATGGCGGAATCACAAGATCAGCGGGTCCAAACGTCGGACGGGAACCGTAAATTACGGCGGCGCGATCTCCTGAAGGCCGCCGGCGTGGGCGCCGCAGGAGGGACCCTGATGGCAGCCGGCCTCGGCGGGTTCGACCCGCCGCTGGCGTCCGCAACTGGAAGTCCTGGACAGCCTCGGACCACCGATGCGGGTCGCATCGAGTACTCCATGCCCTCGCTCCTCTTCGAGGACTCGACCGTGCAGAGAGAACTCGCCGTCGTGTACGAGACGGCCCTGACGAACCTGATAGGGATCAACACGGCCTACGCGGAACCGGCGACGTACAACCGAGACGGTCTCGTGACCTACCCGCCCGGGACGTTCGTGCGCGCTGGCGGTGGGTACCCGTTGCCGCAACGGTGGACCAGGGACGCAGCGGTCAACGCCTGGAATGCGACGAGCCTTCTCGCCCCGATCGTCGGGCGCAACACGCTTTGGTCCGTGGTGAACCGCCAGTCGGGCGGGAGCCTTGTCGTCCAGCAGGGTGACGGTGAGTGGTGGGACCAGATCGTCTGGGTCCTCGGGGCATGGGACCACTATCGCCTGACCGGGGACGTGGATTTCCTCACGGATGCCTACGAGACGTCGGTCAATACGCTGGGCGTCCGTCGGAGCCAGAACTTCAATACGGCACAAGGGCTCTTCGAGGGTCCGTCGTTCATGAACGACGGCATCTCTGGGTATCCCAGCCCGCCCTGGCAACCGGGTATCGACACATCATCCGTTCTCGCCTATCCGCATTCGGACGTGTTGATGTGCCTGTCGACGAACTGCCTCTACTACGGGTCGTACCTCGCGTTGGCGGGGATGGCGCGAGCCCTGGGACGGCACACCGACATCCCGGCGTACCACACCGCGGCCGCCCGCCTGCGGGCCTCGATCAACCGCAACTTCTGGCGGGATGATGCTGGCATGTACGGCTACTTGATCCACGGGCAAGGGACACCCTTGGCCGGCCAGCTCGACACCAGGCAGGAGGGCAGCGGCCTGGCGTTCGCGGTGATGCTCGGCGTCGCAGGCGCGCGACGGACGGGCACTCTGCTGGCTAACTCGCACTGGCAACCGCATGGTGTGGTCAACTCTTGGCCTCATTTCGCCAGGTTCAGCGAACAGGAACCGGGTCGGCACAACGTCTCGATCTGGCCGATGGTCCATTCGATGTTCGGCCATGCGGCCGCCGTCGGTGGCAGGGTCGACCTGTTCGCCCGCGCTGTCACCGACCTGGCGCAGATGATCAGTGCAAGCGACCACAGCTTCTACGAGGTCTACAACTCCGTGACCGGAGTCCCTGACGGCGGATGGCAGGCCGGCAACGGAAGCGCCCAGATCACGCAATGGACGTCCGCACCGAACCAGGCGTGGTCCGCCACCGGGTACCTGCGGATGATCTACCGCGGGCTCTTCGGCCTCGACTTCACCAAGCGGGGACTGGAGTTCGCTCCTTCATTGCCGTCGGGGTGGGGGACTGTCCACTTGCTCGGCCTGCGCTACCGGAACATGACGCTCGACGTCACGCTGAGCGGGGCCGGGCGACGTATCAGCTCGTGCAGAGTTGACGGACGTCCCAGTCAACCCGTGCTGGCCGCTACAGGGACGGGCCACCATACGATCCAGATCGCACTCTGAACCGACCTCTGACGGAGGCTCAGGGCTCATCTTCCGTGTCCACAAGCACCTTCCTTCGGTCTTGTGAGCACTTGCGTGCCACCGAATGAGATTCGGGGTGTCACCTGTCACATGCCGCATGGGCGAGGAAGGTCGATGACACCGGACGAGATCTCACATCACGAGCAACCGCTGGTCGTCCCGCAGCTGGTGCAGACGTAGCACGAGCCGGCCCGCTGCATGACGTTGCCGCAGCTGTAGCAGAACGGGGCGTCGCGCTGCTCGGCCCGGGCCAGGGTCGCCGAGGCGTCGGCCGACGATGGTGCGGCCCCCACCGACGCGGCCGCACCTGTGCCCGGGTTGTCGTCGACAAGGCCGACCGACGGGGTCGCGCTCTCCTCGACGCCGGGCAGCGTGGGCTGAATCCGCTCGTCGGTCGAGAGTACGCCAAGCTCGAGGCGCTCGTCGTAGGTGAGATAGTCGAGCGCCACCCGACGGAAGATGTAGTCCACCAGGCTGGAGGCGATCCGCAGCTCGGCGTCGTCGGTGATGCCGGCCGGCTCGAACTTCATGTTGGAGTACTTGCGGACGTAGGTGGCCAGCGGCACGCCGTGCTGGAGGCCGAGGCTGATCGAGATGGAGAAGGCGTCCATGATGCCGGCGAGGGTCGACCCCTGCTTGGAGACCTTGATGAACACCTCACCCGGCCGGCCGTCCTCGTACTCGCCGACCGTCACGTAGCCCTCGCAGTCGGCCACCCGGAAGGCGAACGTCCTCGACCGGCGGCGGCGGGGCAGCCGCTCGCGGACGGCCCCCACCAACACCGGCTCGGACTGGCGCGCCTGCTCGTGGGCGAGCGCGTCCTCCAGCTCGGCGATGCGCGCCGCCACGGCACGGTCCCGGGCCTCGGCGTCGGACCCCGGAGGAGCCGCGTCCCCGCCCTCGGGGGCGGCCGCCTTCTTGGTGGTGGAGAGGGGCTGGGCGACCTTGCAGTTGTCGCGGTAGATGGCCACGGCCTTGATGCCGAGCCGCCAGGCGTCGATGTGGAGCTGCTCGACGTCCTCGACGGTCACGTCCTCGGGGGTGTTGATGGTCTTGGAGATGGCGCCGCTGATGAACGGCTGCACCGCCCCCATCATCCGCAGGTGACCCGAGTAGTGGATGGTGTTGTCGCCCATCGAGCAGGCGAAGACGGCCAGGTGCTCGGGGGCCAGGCCCGGTGCGCCGACGATGCTCTTGTGCTCGTCGATGTGGGCCACGATGGCTTCCACCTCGTCGGGGACGTAACCGAGCTGGCGGAGGGCCCGGGGCACCGTCTGGTTGACGATCGACATGGTGCCCCCGCCCACCAGCTTCTTCGTCTTGACCAGCCCGAGGTCGGGCTCGACGCCGGTGGTGTCGCAGTCCATGAGGAGGCCGATGGTCCCCGTCGGGGCGAGCACCGAGGCCTGGGAGTTGCGCACCCCGTACTGCTCGGCGAGCTCAACCGCCTCGTCCCACGCCCGCTGGGCGGCCGAGAGCAGGTCGGGCGGCACCAGGTCCTCGTCGATCTTGGCCGTCTCCCCCTGGTGCATCCGCAGCACGTTGACCATCGGCTCGGCGTTGTCGTGGAAGCCGGCGAACGGGCCCATGCGGGCCGCCGTGCGGGCCGAGGTGGCGTAGGCGTGGCCGGTCAGCAGCGCCGTGATGGCGCCGGCCCAGGCCCGGCCCTCGTCGGAGTCGTAGGGCAGGCCGTTGGCCATGAGCAGGGCGCCCAGGTTGGCGTAGCCGATGCCGAGCTCCCGGAAGATCCGGGAGTTCTCGGCGATGGCCCCGGTCGGGTAGTCGGCGTTGCCCACCAGGATCTCCTGGCCGGTGAAGAGGACCTCGACCGCGGCCTGGAAGCCGGCGACGTCGAACGAGTCGTCGTCGTTGAGGAACTTCATCAGGTTGAGGCTGGCCAGGTTGCAGGCCGAATTGTCGAGGTGCATGTACTCAGAGCACGGGTTGCTCCCGTTGATGCGCCCGGTGTTGGGCGCGGTGTGCCAGCGGTTGATGGTCGTGTCGAACTGCATGCCGGGGTCGGCGCACTCCCAGGTGGCGTGGGCGATCTGGCGGAAGAGGTCGCGGGCCGGGACGGTCCTGATCACCCCGTGGTCGGTGCGGGCCGTCAGCTCCCAGTCGGCGCCGTCGATGACCGCCTGCATGAACTCGTCGGTGACCCGCACCGAGTTGTTGGCGTTCTGGTACTGGGTCGAGTGGCTGTCGGCCCCGTCGAGGTCCATGTCGAAGCCGGCGTCGCGCAGCACCCGCGCCTTGCGCTCCTCGATGGCCTTGCACCAGATGAAGTCCTCGATGTCGGGGTGGTCGACGTCGAGGATGACCATCTTGGCGGCGCGGCGCGTCTTGCCGCCCGACTTGATCGTCCCGGCCGAGGCGTCCGCGCCCCGCATGAAGCTCACCGGTCCCGAGGCCGTGCCGCCGCCCTTCAAGAGCTCGTGCGAGGAACGGATGCGCGAGAGGTTCACTCCCGCCCCGGACCCACCCTTGAAGATGACGCCCTCCTCGGTATACCAGTTGAGGATCGAGTCCATCGAGTCCTGGACCGACAGGATGAAGCAGGCGCTCGCCTGCTGGGGGACCCCGTGCACCCCGATGTTGAACCAGACCGGCGAGTTGAACGCCGCCTTCTGGTGGATGATGAGGTGCTTCAGCTCGTCGCGGAAGG
>JBKQNY010000083.1:0-14403 GCA_052145775.1 Acidimicrobiales bacterium | reverse complement strand
GGATCGCTTTGTACACGGCCATCGACAGGGTGGTGCGGGCGGTGGGCAGGTTGGTGGTCTGGGTCGAGGCGGTCGCCGAAGTCAGGACCATCAGAATGAGGAGCTTGACCGCGATCGACCCGATGGTCGAGTGGCCGAACACAGCGCTCCCCAATGCGGAGAACACGTCGCTGTAGTTGGCGGGGTTCGCCAATCCGAGGCCGGTCTTTCCCACACCGGCGAAGGCCTGGGCGCCGAGGGTCACGATGAAGTAGATGACCAGCAGGACCACGGTCGAGATGATCGCGGCGAGACCGGGGTTGCGATTCTTGTCGGTGGTCTCCTCGTTGACCGACACCGAGGTGTCCCAACCCCAGTAGATGAAGAGCATCAGGGTGAGGCCGGCGATGATCTTCGAGAACGAGGGCCCGTTGAAGGGGTTGAACCAGCTCCAACTGAGCGCCAGGTGGCTGGCGGGCGCCTTGCCGACCGCGACCCGAACCAGTGCGACCACGGCGAACACGGCGAGGATGAACACTTCCATTCCGAGGAAGATCCGTTGGATCCTTGCGGACAGCTCGATGCCCCGATAGCAGACCCAGGTGAGCACGACGATGAAGAGCACCCCGACGAGGAGGACGTACTCGCTGGTGGGGTCCTCCCCGATCCCCTTGGCCCCGAAGAGCAGGAAAGTGTACTGGCCGCTCACCTGGGCCAGGCTCGCCATGACCAGCACGTCGGAGGCGATGATGCCCCATCCGCCCAGCCAGCCGACCCACGGACCGAAGGTCCGGGTCGCCCAGGTGAAGGTGGTGCCGCAGTCGGGGTCGGCCTTGTTGAGCGCGTTGTAGGCCTGGGCCACGAAGAGCATCGGGATGAAGGCCAGCACGGTCACGATGGGGGCCTGCAGGCCGATGGCCACCACCACGAAGCCGAGCGTCGCCGCCAGGCTGTAGGCGGGGGCGGTGGAGGCGACGCCGATCACCGTGCTGGAGATCAGCCCCAGCGCGCCCGACTTGAGCCCCTTGGCGGACCCCTCCGGGGCCGCCAAGGGCACCTCTGTGGTTCGCAGGCCGTCGCTGTATGCCTGGGCCATGGACCCCTCTTCACCGTTCGACGCCGGGAGAGAACCTACCCGCAGAAGGGGCGCCCATGCAGGATTTCCTGACGAAGTCCGCTGGGCCTGCAGGTTTTGATGTCTGAACTGGCCGTCGAAGATGTCCTCTGCGCAGGAATTCGTCGCCGGTGCCGGTCAGGGCAGCAGCAGGCGGGCCAGCCGGCGAGCGGTGACCGCCAGGCCGACGACGCCCATCACCGACAGGTAGGCGACGTGGCCGACCATGGCCCAGTCGAAGTGGCCGAAGTCGAGGCCGCGCAACAGGGCGACCCCCTGGTAGAGGGGGGTGCAGGACACAACGAGCTGGAGCCAGCCCGGGTAGACCGAGAGCGGGAAGAAGGTGCCGGAGAAGAGGAACAGCGGGATGATGGCCAACGACACCATGTCGAAGTCCTGCCAGCTCCGCATGTAGGTGGTGCCGGCCATACCGGCGGCCGAGAAGGCGAAGCTGATGAGCAGCGCGCCCGGGAAGCACAGGACGACCCACGGCGTGACCGTGTAGCCCAGGCCGGCCATGACGCAGAGGAAGGCCCCCGAGTACAGGCCGCCGCGCAGGAGCGACCAGGTCAGCTCGCCCAGGGCTACGTCTCCCACCCCGAGCGGGGTGGAGAGGATGGCGTCGTAGGTCTTGGCGATCTTCAGTTTGAAGAAGACGTTGAAGGTGGAGTCGAAGAGGGCCCCGTTCATGGCCGAGGACGCCAGCAGGCCAGGGGCCACGAAGGCCGTGTAGGCGACCAGCTGCCCGTCGACCGGAACGGGGCCCACCAGGCCGTTCAGCCCGACGCCGATCGAGAGCAGGTAGAAGAAGGGCTCGAAGAACCCCGAGACCAAGAAGATCCACCCGCGTCGGTAGACGGCGACGTTGCGCTCCACCACGCGCCGGGCCCTCCGGCTCCCGAGCAGCGCCGACGGCGTGAGGCGGAGGGGGAAGGAGGCCGAGGGCGGGGGCGACGGCGGGACCGAGACCTGGGGCCCACCCTCCTCGTTCAGCCCGTGCCGGACCTCGGGCTCCTCGGGTCTCACACGATCAACCGCCGGCGGAAGGTGCGCTCCGCCACCAGGTAGCCGGCGCCCGAGAGGACCACCAGGTAGACGGCGCTCCCCAGCGACGGCCAGAGGTCGGCGGTGCCGAGCACGAGCCCCCGGCAGAGCGAGACCCCGTGGTAGAGGGGGGTGACGTAGGCCACCGGCTGCAGCCATCCCGGCAGCCGTGTGACCGGGAAGAAGGTGCCCGAGAAGAGGAAGAGCGGGATGAGGGCGAAGCGGTAGATGGCGATGAAGGCCACGTCGCGCTCCTGGGTGGCCGAGAACGCGGCGATGGGGGCGGCGAAGGCCAGCCCGGTGGCCACCGCCGCCGGCAGGGCCAGGACGGCCAGCGGAGAGTGCACCACGCCGAAGGCGGCCACCACGGCCAGGTAGATGGCCGACACCGTGGCCAGCCGCACGGCAATCCACCCCAGGTGGCCCCGGAGGACGTCGACCACTCGCAGCGGGGTGGCCAGCATGGCGAAGTAGGTGCGCATCCACTTGATCGCGCCCATCACCGGGTACATGGCCTCGTTGGCCCCGATCTGCATGGCGGTGGCGGCCAACAGGCCCGGTGCCACGAAGTCGAGGTAGGAGACACCGGACACCTGGTGGGTGTGCTTGTCGATGAGCGACCCCAGCCCGACACCCATGGCGGCGAGGTACAGGACGGGGTACAGGAAGCTGGTGGTGATCGACGACCGCCAGGTCCGCTTGTACTGGTAGGCCCAGTAGCTCATGCCCCGGAGCCACAGGGGCGTGGGCCGTCGCCACAGGTGGGGGCCTCCGTCGGAGTCCGTCGAGCGCGTGCCGGCCTCCTCCTCCAGCCCCCCGGTGGTCGCGGTCATCGCTGCCCGGGTGCTCAGTCCACGAGGGTGCGGCCGGTCAGGCGGAGAAACACGTCCTCGAGCGTGGAACGGCGCACCAGCGCGCTCTCGGGCGTGAGGCCGAGGCCGTGGACCCCGGCAAGGGTCTCGTCACCGTCGGCGGTGTAGAGGAGGACACGGTCGGGCAGCACCTCGGACCGGTCCGCCACCCCGGCCAGCCGCTGCGCGGCGGCCTCCTGCTCGCCCGGGGCGAACCGGAGCTCGACGACCTCCTTGGTCGAGTAGCGGTCGATGAGCTGGCGGGGCGTCCCCTCGGCGGCGAACCTGCCCCGGTCCATCACGGCCAGCCGGTCGCAGAGCTGCTCGGCCTCGTCCATGTAGTGGGTCGTGATGACGAGGGTCACCCCGTCCTGCTTCAAGCGGTAGAGGCGGTCCCACAGCAGGTGGCGCGCCTGGGGGTCGAGGCCGGTGGTCGGCTCGTCGAGAATGAGCAGGTCCGGCTCGGAGACGAGCGAGCGGGCGATGGTGAGCCGGCGCTTCATGCCCCCCGACAGGGGGTCCACCCGGTCGTTGGCACGGTCGGTGAGCTGGGCGAAGTCGAGCAACCGCATGGCCCGCTCGCGGATGACCTTGCGCGGGAGGTCGAAGTACCGCCCGTAGATGAGGAGGTTGTCGAGGACCGTCATCTCAAGGTCGAGCGAGTCCTCCTGGGGCACCAAGCCGATACGGGCCCTGATGGCCGGTCCTTGGGTGGCGGGGTCCATGCCCAGGACCCGCAGGATCCCCCCGCTGGCCGGTGACATGCACGAGATCATCCGCATGGTGGAGGTCTTGCCGGCCCCGTTGGGGCCGAGGAAGCCGAACGACTCACCCTTGCCGATCTGGAAGTCGACGGCGTCGACGGCCACGAAGTCGCCGAACCGCTTCACGAGCCCCCGGGCGTAGACGAGGGTCCCCGGATCGGGGTCGGTCGCCTCCGGCGAGCCCGGCGAGGGGTCGGTTCGTGCGTTCACCGCCGGCTCACCCTACTGGTGGTGGCGCCTGGCCGAGGCGGGCACCGGGGTGCAGAGACCACGAACTCTTCGCGCGCCCGAAACCGGCAGGAAACATGGCGGTGTCAGGGTTCGTGCGTGGGCGACCTGTTCGACGGTTACCTCATGCCAGACACCGGTCCGCTGGGGCGTGCCGTGGACGAGGTGTTCGAGACCGGCGGGGAGCCCCGCCGCCACTACCGGGACGTGGTGTCGGTCGTCTCCCAGATGAGCCCCGAGGACGTTTCCTCGCGTGCCGGTCGGCTGGCCCGAGCCTTCATGGACCAGGGCGTGACCTTCGACCTTGACGGCGAGGAGCGGCCGTTCCCGCTCGACGTGATGCCACGGATCTTCACCGCCAGCGAGTGGGACCACATCGCCGAAGGCGTGGCCCAGAGGGTCCGTGCCCTCGAGGCGTTCCTCGATGACGTCTACAACGGCGGTCGCATCCTCTACGACGGCGTCGTCCCCCACCGCGTCGTCACCAGCTCCCCGGGGTTCCTGCGTGCCGTCCACGGTGTCAATCCCACCAACGGGGTCCGCATCCACGTGGCCGGCATCGACGTGGTGCGCGACGAGGACGGAGAGTTCCGCGTCCTCGAGGACAACCTCCGCTGCCCGTCCGGCGTGAGCTACGTCCTGGCCAACCGAGCGGCCATGGCCCGAGTGCTGCCGGAGGTCTTCTGGGGCCAGCCCATCGGTATGGTGTCTGACTACCCCGCCCGGCTGGTGCGGGCCCTGCGGCAGGCCGCCCCGAGCGGCGTCGCCGACCCCACCGTGGTCGTCCTCACGCCCGGCGTCTACAACTCCGCCTTCTACGAGCACGCCCTCTTGGCCCGGCTCATGGGCGTCCATCTCGTGGAGGGACGCGACCTCGTCTGCCACGGCACCGACGTCTTCCTCCGCACCACCGAGGGCGAGGTGCCGGTCCACGTCGTCTACCGCCGGGTCGACGACGACTTCATCGACCCACTCCAGTTCCGCCCGGACTCGCTAGTGGGTTGTCCGGGGCTGCTGAATGCCGCCCGGGCCGGTCGGGTCACCGTGGCCAACGCCGTGGGCAACGGCATCGCCGACGACAAGCTCGTCTACACCTATGTCCCCGACATGATCCGCTACTACCTCCACGAAGACCCGGTTCTCCAGAACGTGGAGACCTTCCACCTCGTGGACGACCGCCAGCGCGACACGGCCCTCCGACGACGGTCCGAGCTGGTCTTCAAGCGCGTCGACGGCTCCGGGGGGAAGGGGCTGGTGATCGGCCCCCACGCCACCGGACCCGAGCTGGACGACCTGGCGGCCGAGGTCGAGCGCTCACCTCGTGACTGGGTGGCCCAGCGAATGGTGGCGCTCTCCACCGCTCCCAGCTGGGTTGGCGGGTCCATGGCCCCACGCCACGTCGACCTGCGACCCTTCGCCGTCAACGACGGGGAGCGGATCTGGGTCCTTCCCGGGGGGCTCACCCGCGTCGCCCTCCAGGAGGGCGGGCTCGTCGTCAACTCGAGCCAGGGCGGTGGTTCGAAGGACACCTGGGTCGTGGGCCAGCCCGGTCCCGCGGCACGGTGGACGGCGCCGACCTCCCGTCTCGCGTCGCCGGCGCGACCCGAGTCACCCCGCCCGATCGAGGTCGGCCCGCCCATGGACGACGGGCCGCCGGTCGACGCCGAGCAGGCCCAGCAGCAATGAGCAACGCCCTCCTCAGCCGTGTTGCCGAGTCGATCTTCTGGGTCGGGCGCTACGTCGAACGGGCCGAGGGGACCGCCCGCATCCTCGACGTCGTCGTCTATCAGGCACTCGAGCAGAGTGGGGCCGAGGCCGACGCCGCGGCCGAGCGCCTACTGGCGGTCATGGGGCAGCCGCCCGACGGCGACGAGGCCATCCTCTGGCAGGTCACCGAACGACTGGCCCGCGACCCCGAGAGCCGCTCGTCGATCGCCGGCGCCCTCAATGCCGCCCGGGAGAACACCCGGGCCGTGCGGCACGTGATCCCCGTCGAGCTGTGGGAGAAGATCAACGGCACCTGGTCCGACCTCCCCCACCAATGGGAGCTGGCCCGTCGGGTCGGTCCGGCCTCGTACCTCGCCTTCGTCAAGACCCAGACGGCCGCCATCACCGGGCTGGCCGACACCACCATGAGTAGGGACCAGACGTGGCTCTTCTTCACCCTCGGCCGGTGCCTGGAACGGACCGACGTGGTGGCCCGCCAGTTGGCCTCCCTCTCGTTCCAGGACATCCCCGACAGCGGCCTGGTGATGCTGCTCCGGGCTTGCGGGGGCTACGAGCCCTACCTCCGGCTGGCCCAGGGGGTGGTGGACCCCGAACGCGTGCTCGACTTCCTGCTCCGGGACCGCCTCTTTCCCCGTTCCGCCTTCGCCTCGTTGACCGTGGCCGAGGAGTGCCTCGCCCAGATCAGCCCGGAGCGCGCCGACGAATGGGACGAGGCCCGGGGGCTCATCGGCCTGGCCCGTGCCGAACTCGAGTACTCGCCGCCCTCGTCCCTGTCCACCGGGCTTGCCAGGCGGCTCGACGGGCTGCAGCGGACCATCTCCCAGGTCTCCGACGCGGTGACCCGGCGCTACTTCGCCCACGATCTGCCCACCCAGTGGCGCCGGGGGGCGGGATCGTGAAGGCGATGGAGGGGTGGCGGCTGCAGATCGAGCACACAACGACCTTCCGCTACCCCACCCCGGCCCGCGCCTCGTACAACGAAGTCCGCCAGATCCCCGTGACCGCCGCACGCCAGACCACGCTCGAGGCCAGAATCCTCACCACCCCCGGCGCCCCCCAGTACTCCTACTCGGACTACTGGGGCACCCAGGTGGTGGCCTTCAACGTCGATCGGCCCCACCTCGAACTGAGCGTGCTCGGCATCTCGCTCGTCGAGACGCAGCCCGCGGTCGACGCTCCGGATGCCACCTGGGGGGAGCTGGACGCCGTCACCGACCGACATGCCGAGCTCCTCGCCCCGAGCCACTACACGCGACCCGACGAGCAGCTGGCGGCGATGGCGCGGGAGCTGCGAGGAGTATCGCCGGTCGCCACCATCGAAGCCGTGGCGGAATGGGTCAACGAGTCGCTCGAGTACGTGCGCGGGGTGACGCACGTGCACACGTCGGCCGCGGAGGCCTTCAAGGAGGGTCGCGGCGTCTGCCAGGACTTCGCGCACCTGGCACTGACCGTGCTCCGAGCCGGTGGGGTCCCCGCCCGCTACGTGTCGGGCTACCTCTACCCCGATGAGGAGGCAGCGGTCGGGGCCGCGGCGGCGGCCGAGAGCCACGCCTGGATCGAGGCCTGGGCCGGCGATTGGTGGGGACTCGACCCCACCAACGGGATCGGCATCGGTCGCCGTCACGTGGTCGTGGCCAGGGGCCGCGACTACGCCGACGTGCCGCCCGTCCGGGGCATCTATGCCGGGGGGGCCGAGCACCACACGGCAGTGTCCGTCCGCATCACCCGGGCCCGCTGATGGAGCGCCTCGCCGTCCGCATCTGGCTGCCCGACGAGCCGGGCATGCTGGCCGCGGTCGCCACCCGGATCGCCTCGCTGCGGGGGAACGTGATCGGCCTTGAGGTGCTCGAGCGCTCGGGCGGTATCGCCGTGGACGAGCTCCAGGTGGAGCTGCCCGAGCCTGGGTTGACCGAGAAGCTGTGCCGCCAGCTCTGCACGATCTCCGGCGCCGGCATCGAGGAGGTGCGCCCGATCCCGCCCGAGGCCGAAGAGCGCGGCCTGCAGGTGATCGCCGCGGCGGTGTCGATCCTCGAGACGGCCAACGCCTCGGCATCGCTTGCCGCCCTCGTGGGTCTGACCAATGATCTCTTCGAGGTTGAGTGGTCGGCCCTGTTGGACCTGGCGTCAGGGGCCTACGTGCAGTGCGTCGGCGAGGTCCCGCCGATCGAGTGGCTGCTCTCCTTCGTCTCGGGGTCGCGCACCACGGTCCCGCTGGCCGACACGACCGGGAGCGGGGTGATGGCCGGGGAGCTCACCGAGGCCGGGCTGGTGCTCTGCATCGGGCGCACCGTCGCCTTCCGGCGCCGGGAGCAGCGCGAGCTCGACATGCTGGTGCGGGTGACGGACCGGATGTGCCGTCCCCTGCGCGGCGACCGGATCCCCACCGGCTGGGGCTCACAGCCGCGCTTTTTGGGCTCCTGAGGCTGGGGCACCCGCCGCTGGGCCCGGACGTCCGGGCGCTGGCGCCGATCAACTGCCGATTGCCGTGGACGAGCCACTCCTGGTGGACTAGGGCAATGGGCGGTCCCTCGCACCTCGACCAGGCCGGGCCGAACCAGCGGCCGCCAGGGGTCACCACACCCCCGAGTGCCGTACCCGCCGAGGCCGGGTTGCGCATCAGCGACGCCGCTGCCCGGGCGGGGGTCTCGGCGAGGACGCTGCGGTACTACGAGGAGTTGGGCCTGCTCGCCCCCTCCGGCTACACCGCCGGCGGGGAGCGTCGCTACCGCCAAGAGGATCTCGTCCGGCTCGACCGGATCCTCGAGTTGCGCGAGGTGCTGGGCATGAACCTGGAGGAGATAAAGGAGTTCCTCGACTCCGAGACCCGGCTGGAGGAGGTGCGCGAGGCCTACCGCGCCCGCAAGGAGCTGGAGACCACGGTGGCCCGGGCCCAGCAGCGTGCCCTGCTCGAGGAGGCGCTGGCCCTCAACGAGGCGCTGGCCGAGCAGGTCGGGGCCAAGCTGTCCCGCATGGATGACTTCCGCAACCGGCTGCTGGCCAGCGCCCGACGCTGCCGGGACCTGCTCGAAGAGCTTTGACGGCCGGGTCAGGGAGACGAATCATTCGATAGCCTAAGTAAATGGCACGGCCCTCAAAGAACACCGCCGGCCGGCCGGCGGTCCACCACGTCGGCCGCACCGCGGCGTGGATCGCCAAGCAGGTCGAGCTCGGCCTGGAGGAGGTCGGCCTGTCGCTGCCCCAGTACCGAGTGCTCTGCCTGCTCGACGCCGGCCCGGAGATCCCGTCGGCGCTGGCTGACCGGCTGGCGGTGCGGCCCCCCAGCGTGACCGCGGTGGTCGACGGGCTCGTCGGCCGGGGCCTTGTCGACCGGCGCCACAGCGAGGACGACCGCCGGCGGGTGTCCCACGTGCTGACCCCCTTGGGACGACAACTCCTGGCGGCGGCCGACGAGGCGGTCGAGCGGCGCCTGATCGACATCTCCAGCTGCCTCCCCGATGAGGAGGCGGCCAGGCGGGCCGTCGACGACTTGGCGCTGTGGCAGGACGCTATGCGTGCCCACCGCGATCGGGTGGGGGCACGGCGGCGGTGAGAAGGCGCCACGCCGGCGACGAGCCGCAGCCGTCCCCGTTCGTGCCCGTGGGGGTGACCAGCCGCTACCGCGCACCCCGGGCCACCATCGACCCCGACCGCTCGAAGTCCTGGCTGCGGCGGGCCATGCCCATCATGAAGGCCCACAAGGGGATCTTCATCACCTCGCTCGTGCTCTCCTTCGTCGGGCTCATCCTCCAGGTCCAGATCCCTGACCTGCTCAACAAGGCGATCACAAACTCCATCGTGAAGCACGTGGTCCCCCTGGAGCACTACGTGTGGTGGGTGGTGGCCCTGGGCCTGGCCGGCGCCCTCACCGGGTACGTGTCGCGTCTCTTCCTCTTCGAGACGGCCTACGCCATCGAGTTCGACCTCCGCAACATCCTCTACGAGCACTTCACCCAGATGTCGTTCCCCTTCTACGACCGGGTGCAGACGGGGCAACTGATCTCCCGGGCGAACTCGGACATCCGCTCGGTCCAGATGTACATGACCTTCGCGCCGATGATCCTCGTGCAGTGCTCCATTGCCGTGGTGGCCTTCGCCTACATGCTCTCGATCGACGTCGCCCTGGCCTTCGTGGCCATGGCCACCATGCCGCTGGTGTACCTCACCGGCGTGCAGATGCGGAAGTCGATGTTCCCCATCTCGTGGCTGATCCAGGCCCGCCTAGCCGACGTAGCCACCATCGTCGACGAGAACGTCAACGGTGTGCGGGTGGTGAAGTCGTTCGCCGCCGAGGACACGGAGCTGCGCGCGCTGGCCAAGTCGGCCGACCGGGTCCAGTGGGGCTACGTGAAGGACGCCGACCTGCGCGCCCGCTGGTCACCGGCCATGCAGAACCTCCCCCAGCTGGGGCTGGCCCTGGTCCTGCTCTTCGGCGGCTACATGGTCATCAACGGGAAGTTGGGCATCGGCGCCATCCTCGCCTTCAACGCCTACCTGCTGATGCTCCAGGCGCCGTTCACCATGCTCGGGATGATCGTGATGATGGGACAGCGGGCTGCCGCCTCGGCCGACCGTATCTACGAGCTCCTCGACGAGCGGTCCACAATCTCCGACCGTCCCGGCGCCGTGGACCTGGTCGACTGCCGCGGCGACGTGTCCTTCGAGTCGGTCGACTTCGGCTACGGCGCCGACGGACCGCTCGTCCTCTCGGGCCTCGACCTCCACCTTCGACCCGGCGAGACGGTTGCCCTCGTGGGACGGACCGGGTCCGGCAAGTCGACGATCTCGCGGCTGCTCGCACGTTTCTACGACGTGCGGGCCGGGTCGGTCCGGCTCGACGGCCACGATGTCCGCGACCTCACTCTTGAGAGCCTGCGATCGCACATCGGCATCGTGCTCGACGAGCCGTTCCTGTTCTCCGAGTCCATCCGGGACAACATCGCCTACGGCGACCCGACGGCCGACTTCGCCGACGTCGAGGCGGCGGCGGTGGCGGCCGGAGCCGACGATTTCATCCGCGAGCTGCCCGACGGCTACGACACGGTCGTCGGTGAGCGCGGCTACACCCTTTCGGGCGGCCAGCGCCAGCGCATCGCCATCGCCCGCACCCTGCTGGTCAACCCGCCGATCCTCGTCCTCGACGACGCCACCAGCGCCATCGACGTCCAGGTGGAGCTGGCCATCCACTCCTCCCTGCGAGGCCTGATGAAGGGGCGCACGACCCTGATCATCGCCCACCGGCTCTCCACCATCGGCCTCGCCGACCGCGTCGTGCTGCTCGACGGCGGCCGGGTGGTGGCCGACGGCACCCACGCCCAGCTCCTCGCCACCACCCCCCTCTACGCCGAGGTGCTGGCCCAGGTGGAGGCCGAGGCGGCGGGGGAGGCCGACCCCGGCCGGCTCGGCGCAGGGACCGGGCCGGCGGCGGACGGGGAGAGCGCCTGATGGCCTGGGGCGGCGGCGGCTTCGGGCCCCCGATGGGGGGCGGGGGGCGTCCCGGCGCGCCGGTGGGCAGCCTGCCCTTCGCCGGCATCCCCTCAGAGCTGCAGGCCGGCGTCGACCAGCTCCTGGCCGAGGAGCCCGCCCACGGCGAGCCGACCGTCCACTTCTCCCAGCTCCGTGGCGCCGCCGAGCGCCGCCGTCTCACGCTGTGGCGGCTGCTGACCGAGCACCCCAGCATGCTCGCCGGGGCATCGGTGCTGGTGGTCGTCATCGCCCTGGTCACCCAGGTCGGGCCCAAGCTGACCGAGTTCGCCATCACACACGGCATGGCCCCCGGCCACCACGACATGAAGGTGGTGGCCCTCATGGCCGCTCTCTACGCGGTGTCCGTGGGCATCACCGCGCTGAGCCAGCGGTGGCAGGTGAAGATCACCGGCCGACTGGCGGCGGCCGTCATGAACGACCTGCGGGTCAAGGTCTTCTCCCACATCCAGCGGCTGTCGCTCGACTACTTCACCGACGAGAAGGCCGGCGTCATCATGACTCGGATGACGAGCGACATCGAGAACCTCCAGCAGCTCCTGCAGGACGGCCTGTCCCAGTTCGCCATCCAAGGGCTGACCATGGTCGTGATCACCGTGATCCTCTTCACCACCAACGTTCGGCTGGCCTTCATCACGGTCGTGATGGTCGTCCCCGTCCTCGTTGGTATGTCCCTGTGGTTCCGCTCTGCCTCCGAGCGCGGCTACGACCGGGTGCGCGACGGCATCGCCAATGTGATGACCGACCTGTCGGAAAGCCTGCACGGGATCCGCATCGTCACCGCCTTCAACCGCCAGCGCTACAACGTGCTGCACCACCGCAACATCGTGGGCGAGTACCGCGACGCCAACGATTACACCGCCCACATCAACGCCGTCTACGGGCCTGGCACCCAACTGGTCGGCGTGCTGGGCCAGGTGGTGCTGCTGGCCATCGGCGGCAACATGGTGCTCCACCACACCCTGACCATCGGCGCCCTGGTGGCCTTCTTCTTGTACCTGAACCGGTTCTTCGCGCCGATCCAGCTCCTCGTCCAGCAGTACAACTCCTTTCAGCAGGGCCAGGCCTCGATCCTCAAGCTCCGGACGTTGCTCGAGACCGAGCCGAGCGTGCTCGAGGCGCCCGACGCCACCGAGCTCCCGGCCATCGACGGCGAGATCGTCTTCGACCGCCTGACCTTCGGCTACGACCCCGACACCCCGGTCCTCGTCGACGTGGACCTGCGCATCGCGCCCGGTGAGACGGTGGCCTTCGTCGGGCCCACCGGCGCGGGCAAGTCCACGCTGGCCAAGCTGATCGCCCGCTTCTACGACCCCACCCGGGGCCGAGTGCTGATCGACGGCCACGACCTGCGAGGCGTGACCCTGCGGTCGCTTCGTCGCCAGCTCGGGGTGGTTCCCCAGGAGCCGTTCCTCTTCGCCGGCACCATCCGCGACAACATCGCCTTCGCGCGGCCCGAGGCACCCGACGACCAGGTGTGGGAGGCGGTCCGCCGCGTGGGCCTGGTGGAGCTGGTCGAGCGCCTGCCGCAGGGCATCGACACGGTGGTCCACGAGCGCGGCCAGTCGCTGTCGTCCGGCGAGCGCCAGCTCATCGCCCTGGCCAGGGCCTTCCTGGCCCACCCGCGGGTCCTGGTGCTGGACGAGGCGACGTCCAACCTCGACCTCCAGTCCGAGACCAGGATCGAAGGAGCGCTCGACGCCCTCCTCGAGGACCGCACGGCGGTGCTGATCGCCCACCGCCTGTCCACCGCCATGCGCGCCGACCGCATCGTGGTCATCGACGCCGGACGCGTGGCCGAGGTGGGGACCCACAGGGACCTGGTCGAGCAGGGTGGCCGCTACGCCGAGATGTTCGCCACCTGGGAGCGACAGGCCGACCACGCCCACGGGGGGCCGCCAGCCGCGGCCGAATCGGGCGCGGCGACCTCACGGTGATGCGCGCCGACGGGGCACAAGCCGCCGGGCCGGCCCGCCCGACGACGCGGCCGGCGGGGCCGGACTCCTACCTGCGCCAGATGGGTCTGTCGTTCCGGACCGACGACTCCACCGCCACCGGCACCCTTCCGTTCTCACCGGGACTGTGGCCCTCCGGACGGCGGCCCCGCCTGGGGGCGCTGGCCGCGTTGGCGGACTGCGTCGCCGGCTACCGGGCCGTGAGGGACTTCGACGGGGCGTGGCTCGGGACCTCCGAGCTGGCCGTCCACGGGCCCTTCCACGACGTTCGCCACGACGTGGTGGCCGCCGCCGAGCTCCTGCGCCGGCGCAGGTCGGGGGCCGTCTACGAAGTCACCTTCGGTTCGGACCCGGACGGCCTCCCGTTGGCGGAGGCGACCGTCACGCTGGCCCTGTTGAGCCGGCAGGGCGAACGCAAGATCCCCCGCAACGGCGGCGACGCCCGGTGGGACGCGCCGGAGCCGCTTCAGTCCCTCGGCGACCTGCTCGAGCTCGAGGAGATCGGGACGGGCGACGGCGGGACGCGGCTGCGCGTCACCGACGGCGTCCGCAACTCATGGGGAGTTGTGGCCGGCGGGATCGTGACCCTCTTGAGCGAGGTGGAGGCCGAGCGCATGGCCAGCCTGGCCGAGGGACGCCCCTGCCGGGTGGAGGGGCTGGGCATGCACTTCCTCGCCCCCGGCCGGATCGGGCCCATCGTGGCACGGTCGACCCTGCTGACCGGTGCCCCGAGTGACGGATCGGCCCACCTTCGTGTGCGGATCCATGACGCAGGTGCCGACGGCCGCCTGATCGCCGCAGCCAGCGCCACGGCCCGCCCGAGCGGGCCCCGGGAGCCGCTCACCGGCCCCGAGGGCCGGGCGCGCTGAATGAAGCGCACGACATCCGCCCCTTGACGGGTAGAAGAGACGAAGGGTCGGTCGAGCGAGGAGACCGCCTCGGGCAACGAAGACCGAACAGCAGGAACGAGCGACCGGGAGGACGACCGTGACCGATGCCTACAACGACTGGAACCGCAAGATCATCGAGGAGTTCCGCTCCAGCGGCGGGCGTGTCGGGGGCCAGTTCGAAGGAGCGCCGATCCTCCTGCTCACCACGACCGGCGCCCGCACCGGGAAGGCCCACACCTCTCCGATGATGTACCTGGCGGAGGGCGACCGCACCTTCGTCTTCGCCTCCAAGGCCGGCGCCCCGACCAACCCCGACTGGTACCACAACCTGAAGGCGAACCCCTCGGTGACCGCGGAGATCGGGAACGA
>JBKQNY010000082.1:0-7538 GCA_052145775.1 Acidimicrobiales bacterium | reverse complement strand
TTGGGAGTCGGCGGCGCTGCTGGCGGCCGGGATCAAGGCCGCCGGGAGCCACCTGACGCAGGCCAACGTGGTCAAGGCGACCAACCAATTGACAACCTTCACCGCCAACGGGATCAACACGCCAATGAACTGGACCAGGACACACACGTACTCGACGCCGCCGTTCTGCAGCGCCTTCGTCCAGGTGCAGGGCACGAAGCTCGAGCCGGTCCTCGGACAGGGGAAGCAGGTGTTCCTATGCTTCGGTAGCACAGCGAAGCACTCCACACCGGTGGCCACTATCGAGGGCGCACCAGGTCCCGCCGTGGGGTAGAGGGTCGCTGCGAGGTGTCGGCAGCGCGCCGGCCGGCTCGCCCGTTAGCCGCTACTTGGGGCTCGAGACGAAGACCGACGTCACGACGGCCGAGGCGGTGATGCTGACGACGACCCACACCCAGTAGATGCGAACGAACCGCGCCTGGGTCGGGGCCCTCGACGAGATGCGCCCGCGAGCCGTGCGCACGGCCACTCCGATCCCGAGCAGCGCCACGAGGAGCAGGTGGACCAGGTTGTTCACGTCGATGGCGAGCAGGGCCGAGCCGTAAGAGCCGTTGATGTGCAAGGCGCCGGTTGTGGGGTCCATGGCCTGAGGGATGGCCCGCAGTGCCACCACCACCAGCGCAACCGCGCCGAGGGCCAGCACAGAACCGACCACGGCCAGCGCCACCGGCGCACTCGACTTCCGGCGGATCGCCTGCTCGGCGGCCCAGGCGAACAGCGCACTGGCCGCCACCACCAGCACCGTGCACCAGGCCAGGACGTCGGAGGCGCCGTGGACTCCCCTGGGCATCCACTGCTGGGAGGTGTTGAGCCCCCGCAGGTAGAGGTACGTGAAGACGATCGCCCCGACGATGACGGCGTCGCCGGCGATAAAGAGCCATATGCCCGTCAGCTGGCGGCCCGCCACCACCTCGGGCGCATCGTGCACGAGGGTCGTCGCGTCGAACTCGTGGGACGTGGCGGTCATCTCCCCTCACCTCCGCTGGTGTCGGCGGACGTGCCCACCGGGACAGGCTCCTCCTCGGGCAGCGGTGGGAGCTCGGACTCGGCTGGCGGTGCCGGGGGCTCGCCGTAACCGTAGGGATCGGACGTCACCACCGGGAGCACGTCGAAGTTGTAGAGCGGCACCGGGGTCGCCACCTGCCACTCCAGCGACTTGGCGTGCCAGGGGTTGCGCCCGGCCGGGCGACCGCTGCGCCAGCTCGAGACGATGACGTAGAGCTCAAGCAGCATCCCGGCCATCAGCACATAGGCGCCCATCGTCGCCGTGAAGTTCGCCACCTCGATCGTTTTGGCGTAGTTGGCCACCCGTCGCGGCATGCCCTGGAGACCGGTGACGAACATCGCCAGGAAGGTGACCTGGATGGCGAGGAAGATGACCCAGAAGGCCACCTTCCCCAACTTCTCATCGAGAAAGCGGCCGGTGATCTTGGGGAACCAGTAGGCGACCGCCCCCAGTCCTCCCAGCAGTACCGCACCCACCAGGATGTAGTGGAAGTGGGCTACCACGAACATCGACCCGTGCATCTGGTTGTCCACCGGCACGTCGGAGAGGTAGATGCCGGTGATGCCCCCGATGATGAAGTTCCAGGTCACCCCCATCACGTAGTACATCGGCAACCGCATCCAAAGGTTGCCCTGCCACACCGTGCCCAGAACGGCCAGGATGAGGACGCCGGTCGGTATGGAGATGATCTCCGTGGTCAGCATGAACGGCCCGTTGAGAGCCGGGGCCCAGCCGGTGGTGAACATGTGGTGGGCCCACACCACGACCGACAAGGCGGCGATGGCCACCATGGCCCCCACCACCACGTTGTAGCCGAAGAGGGGCTTGCGGGCGAAGACGGTGGCGATCTCGAGAACCGCCGCCGCCGCCGGCAGCAGGATGACGTAGACCTCCGGGTGCCCCATCAGCCAGAAGAGGTTCTCCCACAGCCAGCCGCTGCCGCCGCCGAAGGCGAGGTAGAAGGAGGTCCCGAGCATTCGGTCGGCGAGCAAGAGCGCGAGAGCCACGGCGAAGAAGGGCATGGCATAGAGGGCAAGCGCGCTCGAGATGGTGACGCCCCAGGTGAAGATCGGGACCCGCCCGAGCTTCATGCCCTTGGTCCGCATCGTGACGAACGTCGTCACGATGTTCACGCCCGCGATGGTGGTCGAGAACACGAAGGTGATCACCCCGATGGCGAAGGCGTCCATCCCTAAGTGGTCCTGCACGGCTAGCGGCGCGTAGGTGGACCACCCGTCGCTGATGCCGCCGATGGCGAAGACCGAGAGGAGCGGTCCGACCGCCGCCACCAGGAGCCACAGGCTGAGGGCGTTCAGCCGGGGAAACGCCATGTCCCGGGCCCCGATCATGATCGGCATGACGAAGTTGCCGAACGGTCCGGTGACCAGGATGATCAGTCCGACGATCATCAGGATCCCGTGCATCCCGATCAGCGTGTTGTAGGTCTGCTGATTTACGAAGTGCTGGCCCGGGCGCATCAGTTCGGTTCGGATGAGCATGGCCAGCACCCCACCGGCGAACAGGATGATCATGGCCATAATGAGGTACTGGACGCCGACAACCTTGTGGTCGGTGCAGAACTTCCAGTAACGGCTGCGCCCCTGGTCTTTGCCGGCCATGTAGAGCTGGTCGTCGTCGGTGAGGTCCCGACCGAGGAACCAACCGACGGGGGCATTGAAAGCGCCGATCCCGATCAGGAAGCCCAGGTCCCAGCCGAAGAAGGTGACCGCCCCCACTCGATCGGTGAAGTAAGGCCCCGAAGAGTCGGCCAGCAAATGGGTGAGCACGCCGGCGAGGGCGGCGACGACCACTCCGCCGACGATGGCGGTGACGATGTTGCAGTGCCGTATGAGGCCGCCGGCCGGCCGCTCGCCGTGCTCCAGCACTGCTGGGGTGGTCGTCGTCATGGCGGTGAACCTTTCGCTCCGACGATGAGGGTCACGCGACCTGGGCGTGCATCCACGCCTCGTACTGCCGCAGTGGGAGCACCCGCAGCTTGGTCCTCATGTAGGCGTGGTTGAGACCGCAAAGCTCTGAGCACACGATTGTGAATGTTCCGACCTGGTCCGGCGTCACCGACACGGTCGTGACCTCTCCCGGGTTGGCGTCAACCTTCACGCCCATCTGGACGATCCAGAAACCGTGGGTCACGTCGAGGCTCGTCACGTCGAAGGTGACGGTCCGGCCCTCGGGGACGACGAGGACGTCGGTTGTCACGCGGGTCCCGGGGTAGTGGAAGGTCCACAACCACTGCTGGGCCGTGACGTCGACGGTCATGGTCGAGTGCGACGCCAGTGCGTCGTCGGACGCCATGGCGGCGAGGCCCCAAATCAAAAGGAACATGCACAGGGCGGCGCTCACCGTGAGCCACCCAGCGATGAGCGGCGTGTTCCCCCGATGGGGAGGGCCGTCGGGTGGCGGCTCGTCGCCCGAACCCCCCCGCCAGTGCAGGATGCCGTAGAAGAGGGTGGCGTAGACCAGGCTCCCGACAGGGGCGGCCGCGATCGAAAACACCAACATGGTCAGGATGATCAGGTGCATCGTGGAAGACGCGCTGTGGGGCATGAGACGCGGGATCACGAGCACGGCGGCGACCGCCGTCACGATGGTGATCACCGCCCACGTGACAAGGAGCTCGGTCCACCGCATGCGGCGGGGGGAACTCGTCTCCTGCTCGGTCGGGGGCTCAGTCGGTGGCATCGTTCCTCATTCCACGGTCAGGGTGCCGGACATGTAGCCGAAGGTGCTCATGGGGCCACCGAAGCCGACCACCGAATTGCCACACGGGTACTCGCAGTTCCACTGGTAGACGCCCTTGCCTTTGGTAACGAAGGTGAAGATGACGACCTGGGGCTTGGGGTAGACGCCGGAGCCGATGTGGACCACGTTGGGGGCTGTTGTGGAATTGGCCGGCAGGGGGACGTTCAGGAGGATGAACGGCGCGTTCCCGGGGATGGTGCGCAAGCTGAAGGTGTGGGCGACACGGTTCACCGGGATGGACCGGACGACCCTGCCATTCCAACTCTCCGTCCCACCCACGGTGCCCACGACCTTGGCGAAGTAGGGGTTGTTGGGCGTCCCTCCGGTGTCGTACTGGCGAACGGTGACCGTGACGGCGGAGTTCGCCGGAACGACGAGGTTGTCGTTGGAGTAGCTGACCCATGTCGGGTGGGCACCCCCTGACGGTCCGCGTAGTCCGGACAACGAATCGGGGAACGTGGCGATCGACAGGGTGGCGTGGGGATACGTCCTGCCGTTGACCACCAGGGTGCCGTCGGGACGCGCCGTGAGCGGTGGTTGCTGTGGTGTCAGCGAAGCCACGATGATGGCGATGGCCGCGATGAGCGCACCGCCCACCACGACGGTGACCGCCGCTCCCACCATGTGCCGCCTGGGTACCATCATGATCGCGGCAACCTTCCCGCTCCACTTGCTGCCGTGACACTATCGCGGGGCCAGGTCGACAACCGGGTTCGTCGGTAGACTTTGCAACGTCTGGATCGGATAAATCCCCCATGCCCGACGCTCACCACAGACCGGCGCCGGACGGGCGGGACTCCCGCCGGCGGAGGAGGCGCATCCACACCGCCCTGGTGCTCGCGGTGGTGGTCTGCCCCGCCGCCTTCGGGGTCGAACTCTGGCGTGCCCTGTCGGGCAACGCGCTCAGTTGGGCGTACGTGTTCGAATGGCCGATGCTGCTCGGCATCGCCGTCTACCTCTGGGCGGTGATGCTCCGCCAGGAGGCAGGGGCTCCGCCGTCCCGACTGGCCGCAGCGCCCGTCTCAGAGGACGATCCCGACCTCGTGGCCTGGCGCCGGCACCTCGAGGAGGTCGAAGCCGCCGAGGCAAGGATGAAACCGGCGACGGGCGCCGCCGAGGGAACGTGAGCCGATGAACACCGGTGTCAGGCTGCGGCCCGTGCGCTGAGCTCGCGTTCGAACGCGTCGAACAGAGAGCCGTCGCGCCGGATGAGTCGGACCACGATGAGCACCAGGGCCGGTCCGGCCCAGAAGTCGCCACAGATCCATAGCACGCCCGCCGCCAGCTGCTGGGCGGAGAAGGCGGCGGCCACTGAGAGGTGCTCGGACCCGGGAACCGTGTACCAGGCGTGCGTGGTGAAGATGGCCAGGGACATGGCCAGCACCAGCATCACGAGGTTCGTCCCCACCACCATGACCGCCTGGGTCCGCAGGCGGGCCAGCGGGGGATAGGGGTGGGAGGAAAGGATCGAGCGCCAGAAGAGGATCCCGACCACCACGAACGACGGCTCCATCGCCAGGTCCCGCACAAGCCATGTGGAGAGAGCGGCGTCGAGCAGGCGCGGCAGATGCCACAGCACCATGGTGGCGTTGAGTAGGCAGAAGGCGACGGGCGGGCGGGCGGCGAATCCCCACGCGGCCCGCAGGCCCCTCCCCGGCCCGCTCCACATGAGGCCGCGCAGGGCCCTCCGACGTGCCGGCGGCGGGAGTGACCAGCACAGCGGGACCACCGGGCCCCCGGCCACCAAGGCCGCCGGGGCGAAGAACATGAGGACGACGTGGTCGACCATGTGCAGCCACAGCACCCGCGTCGCCTCATGGGCGAGGGGGGTGACCGAGCAGACGACCACCACGGCGACGCCTCCCCGGAAACACCATGCCCGCAGCGCTCGCTGCGGGCGCGGAACGGTGCTGCGGGCCCGCAGTCGCGCCGAGCCAACCTCGTGGGCGATCAGGGCGCAGATGGCGACGAGGCCGACCGGGGAGAGCGACCAGGCACTCAGCACGGAGAACCACCCCCTGGCAGGTGTACGTCCGCGTCGGCGGGTCTCATCCGCTTCATCCCCTGCCAACGTGCGACGGCAACGCCCGCACCCTACCAACGCGCGCGGGGCGGGGCCTGAGGCGGCCGACCCTCGCCTCGGCGGCCTCGGGCGGCGGCCCGCCACACCCGCTCCGAAGCTGGCTACGGTGGCACCCATGGCTTATATGCGACTCGCAAACTTCCCCGAGCGGTGCGCCGCCGGCGTGATGATCCTCAACGCCGGCATCGGCAAGCTCAAGCCCGCCCAGGAGCAGGCCGACGCCGTGCACGGCATGGCCAAGGGCACCTACCCGTTCCTGGAGGACATGGCCCCCGAGCAGTTCACCAAGGCGCTCGGCGTGTCCGAAGTGGTGCTCGGCGGGGCCCTGCTCCTCCCGATGGTCGGCGACGGGGTGGCCGGGGTGGGGTTGACGGCCTTCGCCGCCGGCCTGATCGGCCTCTATCTCAAGACCCCCGGCATGCGTCGCGAGGGCAGCCTCCTGCCGAGCCAGCAGGGGACGGCCATCGCCAAGGATGTCTGGCTGCTCGGGATCGGCCTCGGACTGGTCGCCGACACGCTGCGCCACAAGCGGCGGGAGTGGGCGACAACGCCGTAGCAGGAGAAGTTCAGGGGACCAGCCACTCCTCCAGCAGCTCGGCCTCCCCGACGAGGTGTTCGCGGTAACCGTTCACGATGCCCCGTTCGGCCGACGTCCCGACCAGCGGGACGTGCACGTGGATCACACCCTCGGTCACCCGGCGGGTGCCGCCGCCCTCGTCCACGAACCGGTCCGACCCCGAAGCGGTCATCCGGTCGGCGTAGTGGTCTGGCACCACCACGAACTTGATCGTGCTGGTCGACCGGTGCACGTGGGCCTCGATGACCCAGGTCAGCTTGGAGGGGTCGACCACCGCCCTCACCGGCGCCGAGACCTGGCCCTTGTAGGTGAACCGCACCTTGACCCTGATGCTCTCTTCAACCTCCTCTCGCTCGAGGAGCACCGGCTGTCCGAGCTTGGGCATGGAGCCGAGGGCGTCGTAGAAGGCCGGGTCGCAGTAGGCGTCGAGGACCTCGGCCCGCGGCGCTTTGATGACCTGTTCGAACTCGAACCGCACGGTGCCCTCTCGAGGTCGTCGTCAGGTCCGGGCGGGGATCACCGAGAGAGTGTCGCGACCCGAGCGCAGCACCGCACCCGGCACCGCCCCGGTGGGTTCGCCGTCCACGATGGTCTCGCTCCCGTTGACCAGCACCCTGACCACCCCGGTCGAGGTGGCGAAGAGGCGGGGCGTGCCCCCCGGCAGGTCGTGGACGAGGCGGGCGGGATCCGAGCCCACGGTGGACGGGTCGAAGACGAAGAGGTCGGCGCGCATCCCCTCGGCCAACCGTCCCCGGTCGCGGATCCCGAAGAGGTCGGCCGGCTGGGAGGTCATCATCTGGACGGCCCGCTCGACCGGGACCAGCTTCCGGTTGCGCAGGCAGTCGCCGAGAAAGGCCGTCGGGTAGTTCGACCCGCACATCCGGTCGAGGTGGGCGCCGGCGTCCGAACCGCCGACCATGGCCCGGGGGTCGTTCCAGATCTCCGAGCGCATGGTCCAGGTCGACTCGTCCCCGTCGTCGGTGTTGGGCCACAGGACGGTGCGCAGGTCGTCGGCCAGGACGATGTCCAGCAAGGTGTCGAAGGGCGCCGTGCCCCGTTCGGCCGCGATCTCC
>JBKQNY010000081.1:0-4179 GCA_052145775.1 Acidimicrobiales bacterium | reverse complement strand
GGTCCGGGCGGCGCCCCCTGGGGGCCGCCGGGTGCCTGGGGCGGGGGCCACGGCTGGCCGGCGGGGGAGCCGTTGGGCGGGGGCCACGGCTGGCCGGCGGTGGAGCCGTTGGGCGGGGGCCACGGCTGGCCGGCGGTGGAGCCGTTGGGCGGGGGCCACGGCTGTCCCGCGCGTTGGTCGGGGGGCGTTGTCCACGGAGGGCCGCCGGGGGGCGGCCAGCCGGGCTCGGGGCCGCTCACCGGGTCAGGGCAGCGAGGCGCAGGTGATGCACCGACGGGCGGCCGGCATGGCCTCGAGCCGGGCCGGGGCGATCTGCTGGCCGCAGCGTTCGCAGTGGCCGTAGGTGCCGTCGCCCAGCCGCGCGATGGCCGCCTCGACCTCGCCGAGGGCCTCGGTCAGCTCGCCCGCCAGGGCCCCGGCCTCCCCCCGCTCGGCCGTCACCTGGCTGGAGTCGGCGAAGTTGGGGTCGTACTTGAGCCCGCCGGCGTCGCCAAACCCCAGCTCGGCCAGCTGGTGGCTGAGGCTGGCCCGCTCCTCCTCGAGGAGCGCCCGGTAGTCCACGGCCGGGTTGGTGGTGGGCGCGTCGTTCGCCATGGGAGAAGAGCCTAGATCCTCGAGGCGCGTCCCGGTTCAGCCCCGGGCCGGCCGCCGGAGGCCCGCGGGTGGGCCGCCTCGTAGGCACCGCGCAGGTGCTCGGTGGTCACCTTGGTGTAGAGCTGCGTGGTGGTGACCGAGGCGTGGCCCAGGAGCTCCTGGACAACCCGCACGTCGGCCCCCCGGGCCAGCATGTGGGTGGCGCAGGAGTGGCGGAGCACGTGGGGGCTCACCTTGGCCTCGAGGCCGGCCCCCGCAGCCCGGGCCCGCACGGCGGCGAAGGCGCCCTGTCGGCCGAGCCGTCCGCCCCGGGCGTTCAGGAACACCGCCTCGGCGTCCCCCCGTCGGCGCCACTGCTTGGGCGCCAAGGCGCCACGCCCCTCGGGGGCGAGCCACCGGTCCAGGGCCTCGAGCGCGCACCGGCCGAGGGGGACGAGCCGCTCCTTGGACCCTTTGCCGTAGAGGCGCAGCATCCCGTCGCCCGGGGCGAGATCCGCCAGGTCCAGGCCGACCACCTCGGAGATGCGCCCACCGGTGGCGTAGAGGACCTCGAGCAGTGCGCGGTCACGGCGGGCGATGGGCGTATCGCCGGAGGCGGCGGCGAGCAGACGGTCGACCTCGTCCTCGGAGAGCGCCTTGGGGAGGCGCCCAGGCAGGGCGGGGCCGGCGACCTCCGAGGTCGGGTCGCTCGGCGCTTCCCCCTCGTCGAGGAGGAAGCGGTGCAGCCCGCGCAACGCCGAGAGGCAGCGGGCCATGGTGGCGGGGCTCCCCCCGCCGGCCCGCACGCGCTCGAGGTGGGCGGCCACGTCGCCGGGGCCGGCGTCGGCCGGGGTGCGGCCGCGGCCGGCGAGGGTCGCCTCGTAGGCGCGCAGGTCCCGGCGGTAGGAGGCCACGGTGTTGGCGGAGCGGCCCCGCTCCACGGCCAGCCACGAGAGGAACTCCTCGGCCAACCTCGACAGCGGCTCGCTCGGCACCGGCGCGGTCAGCTCCGCTCGGCCAGCACCCCGCGGGCGAGCAGGAGGGCCAGCACGGTGGTCTGGTCGACCAGCCGCCCGTCGGCCACCATGGCCTCGACGTCGGCGAGCGCCACCCGCTCGGTGGTCATCCACCGCTCCTCCACCCCGGCCCGGCCGGTGGCGCAGGTCCGAAGCCCGGTGGCCAGGAAGACGTGGGTGCGCTGGTCGCTGTAGCCCGGGGAGTTGAAGACGACGGCCAGCGGCGCCATCCGCTCGGCCTCGAGCCCGGCCTCCTCGGCCAGCTCCCGACGGGCGGTGGCCTCGGGCGGCTCGCCGTCGACGTCGCAGGTGCCGGCCGGGACCTCGAGCACCGACTCCCAGACGGCGGCGCGCAGCTGGCGGACCAAGGTGGCCGTGCCCTCGGTGTCGACGGCCACCACCGCCACCGCGCCGGGGTGGCGCACCACCGAGCGGTCGAAGGGCTGGCCCTCGGGGTCAGAGAAGTGGGCCTGGACAACTTTGAAGACGTGGCCGGCGTAGACCTCCTCCTCGCCCCGCCGCTCGAACCCCGGCGGCGCCTGGGCGCGCCCATCGCTCACGGCGGCGGGACCTTAGTGGACGGCGTTGAGGTCGCCGAGGTCGATGAGCCGCGGCTCGCGGCCGTCGGCGCGCACGAGCGCCGCCCCGACCAGCTCGGCGAAGAGGGGGTGCGGCCGGTCCGGCCGGCTCTTGAACTCGGGGTGGGCCTGGGTGCCAACCCACCAGGGGTGGCCGGTCAGCTCGACGAACTCGACGAGACGGCCGTCGGGCGACGTGCCCGAGCAGCGCAGACCCGCCTCCTCCAGCGCCTTCTTGTACCGCGGGTTCACCTCGAAGCGGTGGCGGTGGCGCTCGGTCACCGAGTCGGTGCCGTAGGCGTCGGCCACCAGGGAGCCCGGCTCCAACCGGGCCTGGTAGGCGCCGAGCCGCATGGTGCCGCCCATGTCGGTGACGTCGTTCTGGTCGGGCATGAGGTCGATGACCGGATGGGGGGTGAGCGAGTCGAACTCGCGCGAGTTGGCCCCCTCCAGGCCGGCCAGCGAGCGGGCGGCCTCGATCACCATCACCTGGAGGCCGAGGCAGAGGCCGAGGCAAGGGATCTCGTGGAGACGGGCGTAGCTGGCGGCGGCCACCATGCCCTCGATCCCGCGCTCGCCGAAGCCGCCGGGGATCACGATCCCGTCGAGGTCACGCAGCCGCTCACTCTCGGAGAGCCCGGGCACCGTCTCGGCGTCGATCCAGTCGAGGACCACATCGGCCCCGAGCCCGAACCCGGCGTGGCGCAGCGACTCGACCACCGACAGG
This sequence comes from Acidimicrobiales bacterium, assembly GCA_052145775.1. GTDB lineage: Bacteria > Actinomycetota > Acidimicrobiia > Acidimicrobiales > RAAP-2 > CAVYPR01. The sequence continues at coordinate 1,285 of JBKQNY010000081.1, read as the reverse complement.
TAAGCGTCGGGGAGGTTGACGTACTTGCCGACGATGCCGATCCGCACCGTCCGCTCGAGGGTGGCCACCCGGCCCACCAGGTCGGTCCACTCGGTCAGGTCGATCGGGTGCTCCGCGGTCGAGATGCCAAGCATCCCGCAGACCACCTCGTCGAGCCCCTCCTCGTGGAGGACGAGCGGGATCTCATAGATGCTGCGAGCGTCGACCGCCGAGATCACGGCGGTCATCGGAACGTCGCAGAGCAGCGAGATCTTGCGCTTCAGCCCCTCGGAGATGTCGTTGTCGCTCCGACAGACGATCACATCGGGCTGGATCCCCCGGCCGCGCAGCTCGGTGACCGAGTGCTGGGTGGGCTTGGTCTTGTGCTCCCCCGACGGCGCCAGGTAGGGCACCAGCGTCAGGTGGACGTAACACACATTGTCTCGGCCGACGTCCCGGCGGAACTGGCGCACCGCTTCCACGAAGGGGACGATCTCGATGTCGCCCACCGTGCCGCCGATCTCGACGATGACGACGTCGACGTCCTCGGTGGCCAGTCGGTGGATCCGCTGCTTGATCTCGTCGGTCACGTGCGGGATGACCTGCACCGTCTTGCCCAGGTAGTCGCCCCGCCGCTCCTTGGCGATGACCTGGGAGTAAATCGAGCCGGTGGTGGTGTTGGAGTTGCGGTTGAGGCTCTCGTCGATGAAGCGCTCGTAGTGGCCGAGGTCGAGGTCGGTCTCGCCGCCGTCCTCGGTCACGAAGACCTCGCCGTGCTCGCCGGGGTTCATGGTGCCCGGGTCGACGTTGATGTACGGGTCGAGCTTGCACATCGTGACCCGCAGGCCCCGGGACTTGAGGAGTCGACCGAGAGAGGATGCCGTGAGCCCCTTGCCGAGGGAGCTCGACACCCCGCCGGTGACGAAGATGTACTTGGTCATCCGGCGGTCATCCCGCGCCCGACGCTCGTGACGACCGACCGCACCGCACCACGCTAATCGACGCGCCGGGCTGCGGCGGTGGACGCCGCGCGCGGCCCGGGGTCTCCGCCACCGCCGGCCTCCAGGAGCTCTTCGGCGTGGGCCCGGGCGGTGTCGCTGTCGGGGTGGCCCGAGAGCATCCGGGAGAGCTCGACCACGCGCGCGTCGCCCGTGAGCGGTGCCGCCTCGGTCACCGTCCGCCCAGAGACCACCCGTTTGGTCACCGCCACCTGCGCGTCGGCGCGGGCGGCGACCTGCGCGAGGTGGGTGACCACGAGGACCTGGCGGCCGAACGAGGCCTCGTGAAGTGCGCCGGCCAAGGAGAG
>JBKQNY010000080.1:0-6705 GCA_052145775.1 Acidimicrobiales bacterium | reverse complement strand
CCTCGCCGGCCTTGATGGCGTGTGCCGCCATGCGGATGGCCTGCAGTGACGAGGAGCAGTAGCGGTTGACGGTGACCCCTGGGACGTCGTCGAGACCCGAGAGCACGGCCACCACCCTGGCCAGGTTGTAGCCGGACTCGCCGGCCGGCTGGGCGCAGCCCAGGATCAGGTCCTCCACCGAGTGGGGCGGCAGCTGGGGCACCTTGTCGAGGACGACCTTCACAACGTGGGCGGTCAGGTCGTCGGGCCGGCAGTCCACGAGCGATCCTTTGTTGGCCCGGCCGATCGGGGTTCGGCCGGTAGCGACGATGACGGCTTCAGGCATGGTGGCTCCTCACAGGTCTGTTGGTGGGCGACGTGGCGCGCACGGCGGGTAGCGTCCGGTGGGTCGCTTCCCAGGGCTCGGCCGAGCGGCGCCCACTGTATGTTACCCACCGGTAACCGTGTTGTCCCAGGCTCAGGTTAACGGCGCAGGGCCCGGCGGGCGACCGCCTCGGCCCTTGTCGGCCGCCGGAGTCCAAGTGGCCGGGATGTAACGTGTTCCACCGCCGGGCGGCAGCGCCGCAGGCCGTCTTGAGGAGGGTGGCGTGGAGATCGGCTACACCGCGGAGCAGGACGCACTCCGCCGGGAGCTGCGCGAGTACTACCAGCGGATGCTCACCCCCGAGGTCGAGGCCGAGCTGGCCACCAGCCACGGCATCGGACCCACCGTGCGGCGCCTCGTGGGCCAGATGGCGGCCGACGGGTGGCTGGGGATCGGGTGGCCAACCGAGTACGGGGGCCAGGGCCGCTCGGCCCTCGAGCAGTTCATCTTCTTCGACGAGTCGATGCGCAGCGGCGCTCCCGTGCCCATGCTCACCATCAACACGGTCGGGCCGACCATCATGAACTTCGGTACGCCCGAGCAGAAGGAGTTCTTCCTGCCCAAGATCCTGGCCGGGGAGATCTTCTTCTGCATTGGCTACACCGAGCCCAACGCCGGGACCGACCTGGCCGCGCTCACCACCAAGGCCGTGCGCGACGGCGACGAGTACGTCATCAATGGGGCCAAGATCTTCACCAGCCTCGCCGGCGATGCCGACTACGTTTGGCTGGCCACCCGCACCGACCCCGAGGCCCCCAAGCACAAGGGCATCTCGATGTTCGTGGTCCCAATGGACACGCCGGGCATTCGGGTGGTCCCCATGACCCTGCTGGGCGATCACAACATCAACTACACCTTCTACGAGGACGTCCGGGTCCCGGCCACTGCCCTGGTCGGCGGGGAGAACCAGGGCTGGTCCCTTATCACCAATCAGCTCAACCACGAGCGGGTGACGCTGTGCGCACCGGGGATTATCGAGCGGGTGCTCGCCGACGTGCGGGCCTGGGCGCAGGCGACGAAGCTCCCCGACGGGCGCCGCGTGGTCGATCAGGAGTGGGTCCAAGAGCACCTGGCCCGGATCCACGCCGAGCTCGAGTTCCTCCGCCTCATCAACTGGAAGGTGGCCTGGCAGGCCACCCAGGGCCATCTCGACGTGGCCGACGCCTCGTCGATCAAGGTCTTCGGCACCGAGTTCTACCTGCGAGCCTTCCGCCTCCTCATGGAGGTCATCGGCCAGGCCGGTTACCTGAAGCGGGATTCGCCGGCCGCGGTGGTCGCCGGGAGGCTCGAAATGTACGCCCGCAGCATGATCATCCTCACCTTCGGCGGAGGGACCAACGAGATCCAGCGGGACCTGATCGCCATCTTCGGCCTCGGCCTGCCCACTCGCTGCGGTAGCGGCGGGCCGACGCACAACTAGAGAGGACGACGAGGTGGACTTCACCCACGACGAGGCGCACCAGGCGGCCCGGGACCTGGCCGACCAGATTTTCACCGAGCGCTCGACCAACGAGCGGCTGAAGGCGGTGGAGGCGGCGGCGGGGCCCGAGGGACCGTTCGACCGCGAGCTGTGGGAGGAGCTGGCCAAGGCCGGCCTGCTGGGCATCGGGCTCCCCGAGGACTTCGGCGGGGCCGGCCTCGACTTCCTGGCCGTCTGCCTGGTGGTCGAGGCGGCCGGGCGGACCGCTGCGCACGTCCCGCTGGTCGAGACCTTCGCCTACGCCGCGCCGGCCATCGAACGCTTCGGCACCGACGCCCAGCGGGCGCGCTGGCTGCCGCGCCTTTCGTCGGGTGAGGTCGTGGCGACGACGGCCCTGGCCGAGCTGGTGGGCGACGTGGTCCTGCCAGGCGGCGACGCCCCGGCCACCACGGCGTCCCGGACCGTCGGCGGGTGGCGGCTGGAGGGCACCAAGGCCTGCGTCCCGGCCGGCCTCGTGGCCGGCCTCGTCCTCGTGCCGGCGACGGTGGTGAGCTCGGACGGCGAGCCCGGCGGGCTCGGCGTCTTCTTGGTGGAGACCTCGGCCAAGGGGCTCTCCTGGTCGCGCCAGGACGGGGCGGCACTCCCCGAGGCCCTGGTGGAGCTGTCGGGGGTGGAAGTGAGTGACGACGCGCTCCTCGGAGCTGACGCCGGGGGCGCGGCGGTGGTGGCCTTCGTCACCGACCGCGCCACCGCCGCGTTGTGCGTCCAGGAGGCCGGTGCCTGTGCCACCGCTCTCTCCCTCACCGCCGAGTACGCCAAGACCCGCGAGCAGTTCGGCAAGCCCATCGCCACCTTCCAGGCGGTCGGCCAGCGGGCTGCCGACGCCTATGTCGACGCGGAGGCCGTGCGGCTGACCGCCTGGCAGGCAGTCTGGAGGCTCTCGGAGGGGCTACCGGCCGCCTCGGAGCTGGCAGTGGCGAAGTTCTGGGCGGCCGAGGGCGGCCAGCGGGTGGTCCACGCCGCCGCCCACATCCACGGCGGCGTGGGGGTCGACCGCGACTACCCGCTGCACCGCTTTTTCCTCCTGACCGAGCAGATCGAATTCACCCTCGGCGGGGCCCGTCAGAGCCTGGCCCGCCTAGGGGCAGTCCTGGCCGCCGACCCGGCCTGACCGGCGCGACCACGTCGGCCGGCGCACTGTCGCGGCATCGCGGGTAACGGGCGGGGCTTGCCGGCCGAGTAGACGTCCACCAGGCTGTTCGGCTGCCAGGGTTGTGACCGCCCGGCGTCGGCCCACCCGAAGCGGCCCGCGGCGCGGGCGATCAGCCGACCAGCTCGGCCATGGTGCGCAGCGTGGCCACGTCCCCGCTCACCAGTAGGGTGGTGGCGATCGACTCCCGCCAGGCCTCCAGGTCGTCGCGGACCTTCTCCCGTGGTCCCACCAGGGCGATGTCCTCGACCATGGCGGTGGGCACGGCGGCGGCCGCTTCGTCCTTGTGGCCCTCGAGGTAGAGGGACTGGATCTTCGTGGCCTCCGCCTCGTAGCCCATGCGGCAGAAGACGTCGAAGTGGAAGTTCATCTCGCGCGCCCCCATGCCCCCGATATAGAGGGCGAGGTAGGGACGGAAACCGTCGGCCGCCGCCTCGACGTCGTCGGCGAGCACGGTGGGGGCGAAGGCCAGCACCTCGAACTCCTCGGGGCGGCGCCGGGCCCCGGGGCGGGCGAACCCCTCGGCCAGGGCGCCCTCGAAGGCTCCCATGGCCCGGGGCGAGAAGAAGATGGGGAACCACCCGTCGGCGATCTCCGCCGCCAGGGCGACGTTCTTCGGACCTTCGGCGCCCAGGATGATGGGGATGTCGGACCGCAGCGGGTGGACGATGGGCTTGAGCGCCTTGCCCAGCCCGGTGCCGCCGGGGTGGGGGAGCGGGTAGTGGGGGCCGGGGCTCTCCACCGGGGCTTGCCGGGCGAGCACCTGGCGGACGATGTCGACGTACTCGCGGGTGCGGGCGAGCGGCTTGGTGAACGGCTGGCCGTACCAGCCCTCGACCACCTGGGGTCCGGAGACCCCGAGTCCCAGCACGAAGCGGCCGGACGAGAGGTGGTCCATGGTGAGGGCGGCCATGCCCATGGCGGTGGGGGTCCGGGCCGACAGCTGGCAGAGAGAGGTCCCCAGGCGCACCCGCTGCGTGCGCGACCCCCACCAGGCGAGCGGGGTCAGGGCGTCGGAGCCGTAGGACTCGGCCGTCCACACCGAGTCGTAGCCGAGCCGCTCGGCCTCGACGACCAGGTCGGCGGCGCCCGGGGGCGGTCCCGATCCCCAGTACCCGAGCTGCAGCCCGATCTTCATCCCTCTGGCCACCTGGACCCCCCCTCTCGTTCGGCCGGCCGTCAAGCCAGCTTGGCCACGATCTGCTCGGCGAACCATTCGCAGGCGCCGATCCTCCGGGCCAGCAGCGCTGCGGGGTCCGCCCCGGCGTCCGGGCGGACGCCCATCCACGGGGCGCAGACCATGTCGGTCACCCCCGCCTCCTCGAACCGCCGGTAGAGGTCGGGGTCCGGCCGCTCGGCCAGGGAGAGGTAGACGTCGAAGGGCTCGCCGGTTCGCCCGGCGCGCCCGAGCGCGGCCTCGAGGTCGGCGAGGTGGACCCAGGCCTCCTCGGCGGGGTAGGCGCCGGCGGCGATCCAGCCGTCGCACAGCGTCGCCGCCCGGCGCAGGGCGGGCTCGGAGTGCCCGCCGCCCAGGATCGGCACGGGGCGGCCGGGGGAGGGGTTCATCTGGCAGGACGGCACGTCGTAGTGGTCGCCGTGGAACTCGACCCAGCCGCCCTTCCACAGGGCGCGCAGCGCCGGGATCATCTCGTCCAGCCGGCGCCCGCGGTTGGTGAACTCCTGGCCGGTCTGCTCGAACTCCTCCCGGCACCAGCCGACCCCCACCCCCAGGCGCACCCGGTCGCCGGAGAGGGCCGCCGCGGTGCCCACCGACTTCGCCACCGTGATCAGGTCACGGGCGGGGGCCACGTAGACCCCGGTGGTGAAGGTGAGGTTGGTGGTTACCGTGGCCAGCCCCGAGACGACGCACATGGGGTCGGGCCAGGCCGTCTCCTTTGCCCAGGCCGGGGCGCCGTCGTCGCGCACCGAGTACGTGTAGCGCGATCCGAGCTCGGCCGGGTTGAAGAGGTGGTCCGAGAGGTAGGCCCCGGCGTAGCCGAGGTCGTCGCAGGCCGTGCACAGGGGCACGATCTGGTCGAAGTCCAAGAAGCTGACGGCCTGGTGGAACCGCATCGGCCTCGCCCCCCGGTCAGGCTCCCGCCGGGGCCGTCGGGGTGAAGGCCACCGGCAGGTGCTTGGTGCCGTTGATGAAGTTGGAGCGGAGCCGCTGGACAGGCCCGTCGAGGGAGATGTCCGGCAGCCGGTCGAGCAGCCGGTCGAACATGACGCTGATCTCCATGCGGGCCAGGTTGGCCCCCAGGCAGAAGTGCGGGCCGCCGCCCCCGAAGGCCATGTGCGGGTTGGGGTCGCGGCCCACGTCGAAGCTGTCAGGGTCGCCGAAGACCGTCTCATCGCGGTTGGCCGAGACATGCCAGAAGATGACCTTGTCGCCCTCGCTGATCTCCTGGCCCCCGAGCACGGTGTCGGTGACCGCCGTGCGCCGGAAACACATCACGGGCGTCACGTAGCGCAGCATCTCGTCGACGGCGGTCGCCATGAGGGAGCGGTCGTCACGCAGCCGTTCCCACTGTTCGGGGTGGCCGAAGAAGGCGGTCATGGCCCCGGACATGAGGTTGCGGGTCGTCTCGTTGCCCGCCACCACCAGCAGGAGGAAGAAGAGGTCGAGCTCCAGCTGGTCCAGCTTCTCTGTGTCGACCTCGGCCTCGAGCAGCACCGACACCAGGTCGTCGGTCGGTGCCAGCCGTCGGGCGGAACACAGCTCGTCGGCGTAGGCGTACACGGCGATCGCCGCGTCGCCGGCTTCGGCGTCGGCGAGCTGGTACTCGGGATCCTCGTTGCCCACCATGCGGTTCGACCAGTCGAAGACCCGCCGCCGGTCCTCCTGGGGGATGCCCAGCATCTCGGCGATCACCAGCAGGGGCAGCTCGGCCGAGATCTCCTCCACGAAGTCGGCCGTCCCCCGCTCGCAGACGGCGTCGATGATCTGGTCGGTGTAGCGCGAGGTCGAGTCGCGCAGATCCCGCACCATCTTGGGGGTGAAGCCCCGGTTCACCAGCCGGCGGTAGCGAGTGTGCATTGGGGGGTCCATGTTCAGCATCATCAGGCGCTGCTGGGCCAACCCCTCGTCGGTCAGGTCGTGGAGGAGGGCGCCGCCTTGGTAGGAGGAGAACCGCTCCCAGTCCCGGTTGACGGTCACGCAGTCGTCGTAGGAGGTGACGCACCAGAAGCCCGACGACCCGCGGCCCGGCGGATGCCACACCACCGGGGCCTCCCGGCGCAGCCGGCGGAACCACTCGTGGGGGACGGCCTCGACGAAGTTGCGCCCGTCGGTGAGGTCGATCTCCTCGAGCAGCACGCCGTCTTCCCCTCAGGCCCCGCGCGCCGGGGCGGAGGGCCGCGTCCGGAAGCAAAAATTAGAACACGTACCACTTATCATAGGGGTCCGGGCCGCCTCGGACCAGGGGCGCCCTCGCGAGAACCTGTTACAGTTTTGCCCCGAGTCGGCCTGGACGCGCCGGGACCGGCGAGGGAGCACCGAGAGCCGTCTGCCATGTTCCTCGAGGAGAGCCCAGACCAGCGCATGCTGCGCGACGAGCTCCGGCGTTACTACGCAGACCTGCTCACCGACGAGGTGCGGGCCGGGCTGGCCGAGGGGGGCGAGGGCGGCGAGCAGTGGCGGCGGATCGTCCGGACCATCGGCAAGGACGGCTGGCTGGGCATCGGCTGGCCCACCGAGTACGGCGGGCAGGG